>JAISLF010000087.1 GCA_031260605.1 Oscillospiraceae bacterium | reverse complement strand
GCTTCTTCTAAAGAAGTCGCCCCTTTTTTGGTTACTTTTTTCCGGCGAAGCGGAAAAAAGTAACCGCCGCCGCGCGTAGCGGCACGTTTGCGCACACACCGGCGCCTCCGGTGAACAAGCATTAAGCAGAACCAACCACCAGTCCTAAAACCAAAAAACCGTCCGCCAAAACACAGAAGCTTCCGGCGAACAAAAAGCTCCCCCAAGACCAAACCCCATAAATTACCTATTGACATTCCCTCACGCTTGCGTTATAATACATCCTGCTGTTACTCTGCAAAAGTAGCCGTTATAGCGAACTTTTCTGAGAACATCAGCAATCTTTATATAAGGAGGAAACCCGACAAAAATGCCAACCTTTAACCAATTGGTTCGCAAGGGACGCAAAACGCTCACAACGAAATCGACGTCGCCGGCTCTTCAGGCGGGTCTTGATTCGCTTAAGAACAAGCCAACCCAGCTGTCCAGCCCGCAAAAACGCGGAGTTTGCACGGCAGTGCGTACATCAACGCCGAAAAAGCCGAACTCTGCTTTGCGCAAAATCGCACGTGTGCGCCTGACAAACCAATACGAAGTTACGGCCTATATCCCCGGAATCGGACACAATTTGCAAGAGCACTCTGTTGTTATGATTCGCGGCGGACGTGTCAAGGATCTGCCCGGTGTGCGTTACCACATCATCCGCGGAACGCTTGATGCGCAGGGCGTTGCTAAACGTATGCAGTCCCGCTCAAAGTACGGTGCGAAAAAGCCGAAGAAAAAGTAGCTTTTAGCCAAATTAAGTAATTTCGCCTTAGGATTAAGGATTCATATATATTAAGGAGCAGCTTTTGCTCCGAACCGTATGCTTGCCCGATTTATCCGAAGTGCGGACATTCGCCGCTTTTTGACGAATGAGTACCTGTGAATTCACTTACGGCGTGTGACGCGGCACGGCAGTAAAAAACACGCAAAAACGCCGAATATAATCGTGAAGGAGGGAAGTACAGTGCCTCGGAGAGGTAACGTACCCAAACGTGAAGTCTTACCGGATCCTATTTATAGCTCGATCCTGGTCACAAGACTTGTCAACAGTATAATGCTCGACGGGAAAAAGGGCGTAGCCCAGAAAGTCGTCTATTCAGCCTTTGATGTTATAAAGGAGAAGACGGAAAAAGATCCCCTTGAGGTTTTCACGGCGGCAATTGAGAATATCATGCCGACACTCGAAGTTAAGGCGCGCCGCGTAGGCGGTGCGACCTATCAGGTCCCGATTGAGGTTCGCCCGAATCGCCGCCAGACGCTCGGTTTGCGCTGGCTCACGTCTTACTCACGCGCACGCGGAGAAAAGACGATGAAGGAGCGCCTTGCAGGAGAAATTATGGACGCCGCGAACAACACAGGCTCCGCGGTTAAAAAGCGCGAAGATACGCACAGGATGGCGGAGGCCAACAAGGCCTTTGCGCACTATCGCTGGTAGAAAGGAGGATTTACGTGCCAAGAGAATATTCGCTTGAAAAAACAAGAAATATTGGTATTATGGCGCATATCGACGCCGGTAAAACCACCACAACCGAGCGCATCCTGTTCTATACCGGACGCACACACAAGATAGGCGAGGTCCACGAGGGCGCCGCAACAATGGACTGGATGGCGCAGGAGCAGGAGCGCGGAATAACGATAACTTCCGCCGCAACCACCTGTTTCTGGAAGGATCACCGCATTAACATCATCGACACACCGGGTCATGTGGACTTTACGGTTGAGGTTGAGCGCAGTTTGCGCGTTCTGGACGGTTCAGTTACCGTTATGTGCGCAAAGGGCGGAGTTGAGCCTCAGTCCGAAACAGTCTGGCGTCAGGCGGATCACTACCGCGTGCCGCGTATGGTATACGTCAACAAGATGGACATCATGGGCGCGGACTTCTTCAACGTTCTTCGAATGATTGAAGACCGTCTGAAATGCAATGCGGTTCCGATTCAGCTGCCGATAGGCGCGGAAGCGGACTTTAAGGGAATCATCGACCTTGTCGAGATGAACGCGGATGTGTATTACGACGACCTCGGTCAGGATATGCGCGTTGAGCCGATTCCGGCACACCTGCAGGAAATGGCGGACGAGTACCGCATAAAGCTGCTTGAGTCCGTGTCAGACTTTGACGATGAGATTATGGAGCTTTACCTTGAGGGCAAGGACGTTCCTGTCGAGAAAATCCGTGCGGCAATCCGCGCGGCTACGGTTTCCAACGATATGGTCGCCGTAACCTGCGGAACCTCCTACAAGAACAAGGGCGTGCAGAAGCTGCTTGACGCGATTGTGGATTATATGCCGTCTCCGCTCGATATTCCCGCGATAAAGGGTACAATCCCCGGAACCGACGAGGAGGACGAGCGCCCGGCGGACGATTCTGCTCCGTTCTCAGCGCTTGCGTTCAAGATTGCGACTGACCCGTATGTCGGGCGGCTGTCCTTCTTCCGCGTGTACTCAGGTACCGTTGAAAAGGGCGCGGGAGTGTACAACTCCACAAAGGCGTCAAAAGAGCGCCTGGGCCGCATACTGCAAATGCACGCAAATGAGCGGCAGGATCTTGACGTTGTTTATTCGGGAGACATTGCGGCCGCCGTCGGACTAAAAAACACGACGACGGGCGACACGCTGTGCGACGAAAAGCAGCCGATTATCCTTGAGTCAATGGAGTTCCCGGAGCCGGTTATCCGCGTGGCAATTGAGCCGAAAACCAAGGCAGGTCAGGAAAAAATGGGACTTGCTCTGGCTAAGCTCGCCGAAGAGGATCCGACATTCCGCACCTACACAGATGAGGAAACGGGGCAGACAATCATCGCCGGAATGGGCGAGCTGCACCTTGAGATTATCGTAGACCGTCTTTTGCGCGAGTTTAAGGTCGAGGCAAACGTCGGCAAGCCGCAGGTTTCCTATAAGGAAACGATTCGCGGTACGGCGGATGTAGATCACAAGTACGCGCGTCAGTCCGGCGGTAAGGGTCAGTACGGCCATGTCAAGATTATTGTCGAGCCAAACGAGTCCGGCGCGGGCTTCGTGTTTGAGAACAAAATCGTCGGCGGATCTATTCCCAAGGAATACATTCCCGCAGTCGAGGACGGAATCAAGGGCGCGATGGAGGGCGGCGTTCTCGCCGGCTACCAGCTTGTCGATATTAAGGTAACACTTTACGACGGCTCGTACCACGAGGTTGACTCGTCTGAAATGGCGTTCAAAATCGCCGGTTCACAGGCATTCAAGGAAGCGGCGCTCAAGGCAAAGCCGGTTCTGCTGGAGCCGATTATGAAGGTCGTCGTCACTGTGCCTGAGGACTATATGGGCGCGGTTATCGGAGACCTGAACTCGCGGCGCGGACAGATTAACGCGCAGGACATCAGAAGCGGCGCGGCTGAAATTTCAGCAAGCGTTCCGCTGTCGAATATGTTCGGCTACTCAACAAGCCTGCGTTCTGCAACGCAGGGACGCGGCAACTATTCAATGGAGCCGAGCCACTATGTTGAGATTCCGAAGAGCCTTGCAGAAGAGATTATCGCGAACAAAAAGGCGTAATTTTTCCGCAGCACGCACTGTGCAGATGCAAGAGGATAACCCAGAGGGAGAAAACATATTATGCCATTTTATTTTTGGATAAGCTTTCTCCCGCTGATAATTGTCCTTTGGGAAGCGTATAACGACGACCAACGGGAAAAGTGGCGCCATATCCACAAGCGCATTATATCAAAAAAGGCGGGGAAAACGCGAGCTATGAGCGAGATAATCAAAGAATTCATCGGCAAGGAATGCATTATTTCCACAATGAAAGCAGAGGTTGTAGGTGTTGTGGAATCGGTTCAGGATAACTGGATAAAAGTGCACTCCGCCAAAAAGGACGGCGGTACGGATATTATCAATGTTGAGTATGTCAGCCGCATTCGCGAGTATCCGCGGAGTAAATACGGCAAGAAAAAGCTGATCGTCAGCTAATCTGCCGTAAATGCAGTAAATTTCTCTTGCATTTTTCCGAGATTTCGGGTATAATGCTTTCATCTGCCCAATTTCGGGCAACCACCAAACTAAACACTAATTTTTACAATAACAAAGAGGAGTAAACTATAATGGCAAAAGCTAAATTTGAACGTACCAAACCACATGTAAACATCGGTACGATCGGACACGTTGACCACGGCAAGACAACACTCACAGCCGCAATCACAAAGTACCTTTCCTTTTCCGGCAAGGCAAAGTTTGAAGCCTATGATATGATCGACAAGGCTCCGGAAGAGCGCGAGCGCGGTATTACAATCAACACCGCCCACGTTGAGTATGAGACGGACGCGCGTCACTACGCGCACGTTGACTGCCCGGGACACGCCGACTATATCAAGAACATGATCACGGGTGCCGCCCAGATGGACGGAGCAATCCTCGTTATCGCCGCCTCAGACGGACCTATGGCACAGACGCGCGAGCACATCCTGCTTGCTCACCAGGTTAACGTTCCGTCAATCGTTGTCTTCCTGAACAAGGTTGACCAGGTAGACGACCCCGAGCTTATCGAGCTTGTCGAGATGGAAGTTCGCGAGCTGCTTTCTTCCTACGAGTATCCGGGCGACGACACGCCGATCATCAAGGGCAGCGCACTCAAGGCGCTTGAGTCTGCCTCCACGGATCCGGAAGCACCCGAGTATCAGTGCATCAAAGAGCTTATGGACGCGGTTGACAGCTATATCCCCACACCTGAGCGCAAGGCAGACCTGCCTTTCCTTATGCCTGTTGAGGATGTTATGACAATCACGGGCCGCGGCACAGTCGCAACGGGCCGCGTTGAGCGCGGACAGGTCAATATGAACGACAAGGTTCAGATTGTCGGCCTGACAGAGGAGCCGAAGGACACGACCGTTACCGGTATCGAAATGTTCCGCAAGCTTCTTGACTATGCGGAGGCAGGCGACAACATCGGCGCTCTTCTTCGCGGTATTGCCAAGACAGACATTAAGCGCGGACAGGTTCTGGCAAAGCCCGGCTCTATCAAGGGCATTACGAAGTTTAAGGGACAGATTTATGTTCTTTCCAAGGAAGAGGGCGGTCGCCACACGCCGTTTTTCAACAACTACCGTCCCCAGTTCTATTTCCGCACAACTGACGTTACCGGCGTTATCACGCTGCCGGACGGCGTTGAGATGTGTATGCCCGGCGACAACGTTGAAATCAACGTCGAGCTGATTACGCCTATCGCTATGGACGAGGGTCTGCGTTTTGCTATCCGCGAGGGCGGACGCACAGTAGGCTCCGGCGTCGTTATCGCAGTCGGCTAAGAGCAACGGAAAACCAAGATAAAAGAACCCCCGCCCGGTGAAGTGATTCGCCGAGCGGGGGTTTTGTGTTGTGTGTGTGGGGGGGGGATTAGGTGAACTTAGCCTCCATGTACGCCATAAGGTCGTTTTCGTCATCAATCTTAGTGGCTATGCCCTTAAAGTATTTTTCTTCTATGCCAGGGTCGAATTGCGTGTCGGAGTCGTAAATGGTGTCGAAGTCTATTCGTATGTTGTCGTTGAAACGTGCGTTCCTAAGGTCTGCAAACTCAAGATGGGCACCCCTAAGATCTGCAAACTTAAGGTTGGCGCCTCTAAGGTCTGCCCACTCAAGATTAGTGTTCTGAAGGCGTGCGCCCACAAGGCCGGTGCCTTGTAGGTGTGCGCCCACAAGGGCTGCGTTTTTAAGCTCATATTCTGATAAGCTAACATTGCACGCATTCAACCCGCCCCACAGGAAGAAAGTACCGATTTCATCCACGAGCAGCGCACTAATCACCTGCGCCGCAATAAACACATACTCCGGAGGACGCATATTTTTCTCCGCCGTACTTTTCTCCGCCGTGCGCTCGATTTCTTCCTTTATTATCGCGGACGCAAGCTCTGCCGCTGCTTTTATGTCCGGCGGCAGCACGTCTACCTCGCCCTGCTCCGCTGCTTTTGTTTCCTCCGCCATACGGCTCTCGATAAAGCTGGACAGTATCCGCACAATGCTATCGCGGTCGTAGTCCCGCAAATCCACCGCCATTTCCAAGCGCTTGAACTCATATATCGCACCGAGACGGATATGCTCGTGGTCTTTGTCGCCGAGGTGTTCTATAGCCCGGCGCAGCTGCTCTCCAAGCTGAATGTCCCGCTCGTTGAGCTGAACCTGACGCGCGTTTTGCTGCGCTATGTATTCATTTTTAGCCTGAAACTCCAGGAACTTATGCTTGCGCACCTGAATCAGCGCAACGCCGCCGACAGTCAGGCCGCCGATGGCGGTAGCGGTGGCGGTAATGACGTCGGGCAGTCCCCACGCGCTGTTGGGCGTGTCGGCGTGCGGAAACACGACAAAGTACAGCAGCACAAATATGCCGACGGCAACGGCAAGCCCGATTCCGGCGGCAACCAAAACCCAACGGGTGAAGCTCTGCCAATCAGGCGGCGATTTTTCGGCGGGTTTGGGTGTTTTCTTTGCGGAAAGTTTGTTTTTTGTGCGTCCCATTCGGTTCCTCCGGACTGTATGTTAATTGCAGTTTAGCATATTCCCGGGGGTTTGTCTACAATATTGTCGACAAAATCCGCTTGACAACGCCGGAAAAGTATGCTATATTAACTGTACTATGATGACTAATACAGAAAGCATAGTGTCGCCGCAACTTGACATTCCGGCGTTTTTGTGGCATAATTTGTACTACTATTGGTTAGTATATTTGAATATTCTAAACTATTCTTAGTCTATAGATAACATCTCCGCGCAAAAGCTTTGCGCCAATCGGATAAAAAAATATGATAGCTTTTTCAAAATTTGTTGAAGTATGCAGCCTCCTTTTGGCGGCGTGCTACTCCTATCAAACCGTTTATATGATCGTCGCTCTTCTTCCCGCAAAATGGTTTAATAAGAGGAGCAATAGCCCTTTCTCCGCGCCGGAGCTGCACTCCTTCGCGGTTTTAATTGCGGCAAGAAACGAGGAATCTGTTCTGCCTGAGCTGATCAGGACGATAAACAGCCAGACATATCCGGCGGAGCACGTAAAAATCTTCGTCATCGCGGATAACTGTACAGACGGCACGGCAGCGGCGGCACGGCGGGCGGGCGCGGTTGTTTATGAACGCCAAAACTGCGCTCAAATCGGCAAGGGGCATGCGATAAACAGCCTTTTGACGTCTATAAAAGAGGAATTCAGCTGGGCGAACTTTGACGCGTACCTCGTTATTGACGCGGACAATCTGCTGGAGCCGGACTTTATTGAGCAGATGAACGTAACCTTTTCCGAGGGGCACGACATTATAACGAGCTACCGAAACACAAAGAATTACGGCCCCGGCTGGATTGCCGCCTGCAATTCGCTTTGGTTTATCCGGGAGGCAAAGTATCTGAACATAGCCCGCAAGCGGCTGCACACAAGCTGCGCCGTGTCGGGCACGGGATTTTTGTTTTCGCAAAGGCTGCTCTGCGAAATGGGCGGCTGGCATTTTAACTGCCTGACGGAGGACATTGAGTTTATCAGCTGGGCTGTTGCAAACGGCTATTCAGCAACGATTTGCGAAAAGGCCGTTTTGTATGACGAGCAGCCGACAAAATTCCTGCAGTCGTGGCGGCAGCGAAAGCGCTGGGCGCGCGGGGCAATGCAGGTGATGCGCTCGCAGGGCGGAGGGCTTGTAAGGGCGGTGTTCAAAAAGCACTCGTTCGCCGCCTTTGATATGCTTATGGCGACGTTTCCGATTGTGCTGTTTTCAAACTTTATAGTCTGCATAAACATTGTCGCGCTGGTTTTTGCGCTGTTCTATCTGGACTATTCCGTGATTGAGTTTATGCAGACAGTCGGATGGGCGCTGATTTCCGGCGGGCTGATATTTTTCCTTATGGGTTTTTTCGCGACAATTACGGAGTGGAAGAAAATTCGGGCAAATCCGTTTATTAAAATCCTGACAGTGTTCACCTTTCCGCTGTTTATGCTGTCCTACACGCCGATAACCTTTGCGGCAATACTCTCAAAAACCGAGTGGAAGCCGATTGTGCACAACCAGTGCAAGACGCTGGAGGAGGTTTCGGAGAAAAAGGGGGCTTAGCGTGGGAGATAGAGTCTTTTGCAAAGCAGCCGTCTCTTTTTGGGGCGGCTGCTTTTGGGCTTTGGGGACTGGTGGTTGGGGCTGGATGTTTGTTTGACGATGGCGCGGGTGGTGGCGGGGGCGCCCCGCCCACGGAGTACATTACTTATAAAAACATTTGCTTTTTCACAAAATCCAGTCTTTACAACCGCTTCTATTTATGCTAAAATGTGTTACACATAAGCTCGCGCTGTGTTTCTTAACAAACCAATATGCGGGTACAAAATTTTAGGAGCAAAATTAATGAAAAAACTCAAAGGGCTGGTCGCAGCCGCGCTTGCTGTTGCACTTCTCGTTTCAATGACCTCGTGCAAGCTGCTTGACAAGGCAAAAGACGCGCTGGACACAGCTAAAACAGGCGAGGAGCTGTATTACGCGCTCGCCACCGCCGCACGCTCACCGGACAACGCAAAGACAGACAGCCTGCCCGGCTCGTTCACATTTTCAGCATATGTAACCTACGGAGAGGACACCTTCACGGTCGGGGACGACGAGGTAGAGCGCACCTTTTTCTGGGCTGTTTTAGCGCGTGATGTTGAGCATGAAATTGCCATAGAAATAACGGATTATAAGGGCGATTTCCCGGCAGAGGGCGATTATGTGTCTGTTAAGGCAACATTTTATGGCTCTTTGTATTGGGTGGAGGACGGCAAGCAGGTAGATGTTCTCTGGCTAAAGGCAGTGGAGGTCGCTCCCCTGACGGACAAAGAGGTTCAGGTTAACAATACAGCCACGGCAGCGGTGCAGACTCCGTATAACAGCGGCGAGATTACCTTCCTGAACGCGCATTTTTCCGAGGATACGTTCGGCAAGGTCATCGTGCTGTATTTTAACTTCAAGAACACGGGCACCTCAGACGTTTCTCCGATTTTAGATATCCTTGAGTTTTACACAACGGAAGACGATTATACAAAGCTTACGCGGTCATATTTCGGCGCAGACCAGGTTGACGGTTCGTTTTTGAGCACCTCCGGCGGCATTCCGGAAAAGACAGCGGTCGGAAAATCAATGCCGTATTTCCTGACGATTAAGGTGCCGGAGGATGAAGAGGGCGAGGAGATTGAAATAAGTAACTTTTCAATTGAAATCTATGACGACGACTTTAACCTTGCATATCAGTACGTACTTGATGTCGCAGAAGCTCCCGCCGCCGAGTAAGGAGCCCGTACAATGACGACATATAAGCGCGCGTGGAACACACTTCTTGCCGGTATAATCGGCGGTCCGTGCGCAGGTGTTGCTGCAGTGATAATCGGTGGATTTCTGACAGAAAATATGCTGATTCTAATAGCGGCTGCAGCTGTAATCTGCATTCTTGTGTGGCTCGTGACGATTTTCGGCGAGGCTATCCGGTTTGAGATTTCCGAAAGCGGAGAGTTCGCGTACTTCAAGCGCGGCAAGCTGAAGAATCAGTTCGACCTGAAAACGTGCAGTGTCGGCTATCACCGCCGTTCCCGCGGTGCGTCGGACCACACAATCACGCTGAAGATTCGGTCTTTTAGCGAGGGGGAGTCAACGGAGACAAGCATTGACGCCTCAGCGCTCGGACAAATGCGCTTTGAGCGTATGCTTGCGCAGATGGAGACGTTTGCGCCGCAGGAAGAAGTGCGGCTGTAGCGTGGCGACGGACGCGGAATAGTAAGACAAAAGCCCCGGAGGGAATCCACTCCCTCCGGGGCTTTTTCTTAACCAAAATCCTTAGTGCAGCAGCTCTGCAATCCCACCCACGACGCTGGTTGCGGTGTGAATACACCGGTTAATCGTGCGTTTTGTGTCCTTTGACTTCGGCGTGAGCACAAAGCCAAGCGCCGCTCCTGCGGCAAGTCCGATGACCATACCGCGAATAAGATTTGATTTATTATCGGTAAACATAGTTTATCCTGTCCTCCGTATATACGAATTATATTATAGTAAGGGCGCAGGGAAGCCGGCAGCACAAAGCCACGCCGGCACTTTTTCAGCTGTCCGCCGCAAAAGCTCCGCCTTTAATGCTTTTAGTATGCCCGGACGTTCTTGTTTTATTTAACCGTTTGACTACAAAATAGAGCTTTCCGATTGACAGAATAAAGTTGAATATCTCCGTAAAGAAAATTATGAACACATAGCCCGCGATTCCAAAGCGCGGCAGCAGCAGCCACACTAAAACAAGCGAGATAACAGAGTCCGCTATGTTAACCCCCATTGCGTATACCTGAAGTCCAAGACCGCGAAGCATTCCGTCCGTCACGCCGTCGAGATACATTACAGGCACAAGCCACGCGATTTGGCGGATAAGCCGCGCAACCTCCGGCGTTTTGTACACTGATTTGCCCAAAACCTCTGAGAAAGCCATGATAATCGTCATAATCATAACCGAAAAAACAAGGCAGTACAGCAGTGTTTTCTTAATAAGCTTCTTTATTTTGGCGTAATCGCCGCGTGTTTCCGCGTCCGTCAGCTCTGGAACCATCATCTCTGCCAGTGAGTAAAACAGCGCTGACGGAAACATCAGCACCGGAAACACCATACCCGAAATCATCCCGTAGGAGGCAAGCGCACCCTCGGAGGACTGCCCGAATTTTTTCAGTCCGCGCGGTATAAGCAGGTGCTGCAGCGTTGTAAGCGCGGTTCTTGCGTACGCCGAAAGGGCAAGAGGAACGGCTATGCCGAACATTTCGCGCGTTATCCCGTCTGTATCGCCCTTTGCGGGGGAAATCTGCCGCCTGTCGAACCGATACAGGAGATAATCAAGGAAAAATGATACTATTTCTCCCGTAACACCGCCGACGACTATGATTGCGCAGGCATACTCAAGGTCGTGGCTGACGGCGTTTGTCAGCGCAACAACAATGACTGCAATACGAATAAGCTGCTCAATAATTGCGACGACAGACTGCTTGAGCACGCGCGTAACCGCCGTGAAATACCCCTGAATGACAGACGAGAGTGAGAAGCACGGAAGACTCAGCGCGAGTATGCGAAGAGACAGCACAGTGCGCGCGTCGCCTATTGCCCTTGTGCCGATTACCGGCGCGAAAAAGAACAAAAGTCCGCCCGCCGCGCTGCCGCAGACGAGCGAATATATGAGGCACTTTTTCATCGCATAGTAAACGCCGCGCCCGCTTTCCTTGCCGAGCTGCATTGCAACAAGGCGTGTCGCGGCGAAGCGAATGCCTGAGATTGCGACAGTCGCGGCAAGAGCAGACACGGACATAACAAGCTGAAACAGCCCAATTCCGGACGCGCCGATTTTTCGAGTCAGCCAGACCTCAAAGACCATACCTATTGCGCGCATAAAAAGGCTTGTCGCCGTTAGTAGCGCTGTGTTTTTGAGCAGAGCGCGCAAACGGCGCGTTTCCGTTCCGAGTCTGGGCGGTGCGTTTTTGTTTAACATATAAGAATATATGTTTTGGCGCGCTTTGCTATGCGCAGGAGGGCATTGTCAGCCGCCTTGCCCCCCCGCACCGGGCTTCACCGGAAGTCTGCTCTTAGTCCCCCTCCAAATATCGCTGAGTATAGGGACAAACCGCGATACACCGTCCGCAGACGGTAGCTTCTCCGCCGAATCCCTGCGCCGCACGGGCTCTCGCGGCGGCGCGGCAAGCCACCGGATTAAAAAACTCCTCCCGGCGCATTCCGACAGCCCACACTTTGCCGGATACCGCGCCGCCCGGGCAGGCGTTTGTGCAAACCAAGCAGTCCCCGCACCGTGACGCATTTATCGGCGCGGCGGCGTCAAGGGGCGCGTCTGTCAATATGGACGAAATGCGAACCATTGACCCGTATTTTTCGGTGACAAGCAGCGCGCTTTTGCCGATCCAGCCTATGCCGGCGCGCGTCGCGACAGTTTTGTGTGGCAAAGGCGTGTTGTATTCAGTTTCGCCGAAGCCGACATGCTCGCGTGTCTGCGCGACTGCCCTGTACCCCTGCGCCGACAGCAGCTCCGCGCCGAAAACAACCAACCCGTCCAGCTTCTCGTTCAGGCGGTTGTACCAGTCGTAATACTCCTGCGTGGGCATATCGGATATGCCGCGAATAACAGCTTTCGGGTACTTTACAGCTACGCATATGCCGAAAGGCAGGTTCTCGCGCACGTCAGGCGGCAGCTCGGCAAGGCTTCCGACGCCGGCTAAGTCCGCGCCCCGCTGCAGCAGTTGTGATTTTATATATTGCGGTAGCTCCGGCATAAATACAGCCCTTTCCTTAAAACAGATTTTGCTGCGACCCTATAAATATCGCCATTGAATCCGCAGAGCCTTTGTGTTATACTCGGAGTACTAAAGCTCTGCGGTGCTGAACCCCGCAGCAAAGGATAAACTTATGTCATCAAAACCGGAATTTGTGGAGTACGTCGCCGGGCAGCTTGCCGGCGCGGGAGAAATATCGTGCAGGAGAATGTTCGGCGAATACGGTATCCATATGGACGGCAAGTATCTCGCCTGTATCTGCGGCGACCAGCTTTTTGTCAAGCCGACGGCGGCGGGACGCGCCGTTCTTGTGGAGCCTACGGAGGCGCCGCCTTATGAGGGCGCGGGTATCACCTATTTCCTCATAGAGGATGTGGAGGACACGGAGCTTCTGCGCCGTCTGTTTACCGCAACGTGGGCGGACTTGCCGTTTCCCAAGCAGAAAAAGAAGAAAGAGAAATAAACCGAAGGAGAAGCACAATGATTCAGCCCGGCACATACCGCCACTTCAAGGGAAACAGCTACGAAGTCATCGGCACGGCAAAACACAGTGAAACACTGGAGGAAATGGTCGTATACAGAGCGCTTTACGGCGAATACGGTCTGTGGGTGCGCCCCGCCTCTATGTGGGAGGAGCTTGTGGCGTTCGGCGGTAAAACCGTCAGGCGGTTTGAGCGGGTACCGCAGGACGGCGGCGGGGAATAGCGCCTCGCGACAGGTTCGCCGCACCGCCGCAGTCACAGCTTGCGCGCCAAATAGACCTTGTCACGCAGCAGAATGCCGCTGTCGATAATCGGGTGGTCGTAATGGGTTGTAAAATAATCCGGAACGCGGTGTGTTTCTTCAAACCCGAAGCTTCGGTAAAACGCGAGGATTCCCGGAACGTCGCCTGTACCCAGAATAACACGGTCATACCGCCCCTTGTAGTGCAGGAAGACATACCGCAGCATACTCGAAGCATAGCCGCGCCGCTGATACCGCTCGTCTGTTGCGAGGTTTTGAATCTCAAGCGTGCCGTCCTCGTCTGTTACGGCGCAGACGCACCGCAAGCCGCCGTCGTACAGCGCAAACAAGTCACTGCGGTCTATGTATTTGCCGATACTGCTAAGCTGCTCGTCTCCGAGAAGAAGCAGCGGCAGAAAGTCTTCTTTGTTCTCTTTGATTAGCTTTATCATATGGACTTAACACCGTGCGCCTACCCGGCGATGTGCTTTGCGGCGTTGCCGAGGAAGTCCGCAAGCTCCCGCTCAATTGTCGCCCACTCCGACGGCTCATACTGCACATGACCGGACTTCTCCAGCGTAACAATCCTGTGCGGACAGTGCGCGAGTCTTTCGTGAAAGGTTTGCGCACTTGAAAACTTCGCCGTTTCGTCCCCGTGCGAATAAATAAGCTCAACCGGCACCGTCATATTATCCAAAACCTTCAGGGTTCTCCGAATCAGGCGATGAGGCTGCAGCAATACACGCCCCCAGAGCAAAATTGTCGGAAAGCTTATTTTGACGGCGCACTGCGCCATGTAAAATCTGCGCCTCGCCGGAGTAAACAGTATCTTTAGCCTAAACGCCGCCGCCTGCGGCGAAAACAGCCGCACTTTAAGCGGAGCGGCAATGGAAAAAACACCGGAAATCGGCCACCTTCCGCTTGCTGCGGCGCTTATACACAGCAGTCCGCCGATAGAATGCCCGACAAGGATAATGTCCTCGTCTATAGCGTTCAGCGTGTCCGCAAGGTTTTGCTCCCAGTCCTCAGCGGTTGCCGTGACGAACTCCATAGGTTGGCTGTTATGCCCTTTCAGCAGGACGGAGGTTGTCCTGTGCCCGCATTTTTCGGCGACTGCCACCAGTCGCTCAAGGTGCTTAGGGCTGCCGCAAAAACCGTGAACAAAAACTATCATCGTACTTCTCCTTTGCCTTTCCGTAATAACAAAACCCCGGAGCAAATCGGCTCCGAGGCTAAGTGTGTGTGGTTGCGGTGCGCACATATAAAGCACTGCGTCTCTATAGTGAGACTAATTTGAAGCCGGCAACAAATCTCATTTACAAACTCTTCGCCAAGAACAGGCAGGGATTTTCTTCGCCCCACAGTTCGGGGAACACTTCCAGCGGCACAAAGCCCGTTGCAAGATAAAACTCCCGCGTCTTTTTATACCCCTCGTCGGGGTGCGTGTCGGCAAGCGTCTTTACCGTGATGAATTTGAACTCCCGCTCGCGGCTATATCGTTCCGCCGCGCTGAGCAGCAGTCTGCCGATACCGCTGCGGTGGTACCGCGCAAGCACGCCCATGCAGTACAGCTCGACTGTGTATGAGTTGTGTACATGCAGATAAATAAACGCGACCGCCGTATCTCCGCCGTACGCGGCAAAAAACGGCGCGCTCTTGGCTTTTTCGATATAATCCTGAGTCGCAGCCTCAATGCCGAACCAGTCCGGCAAATCGCGCAGCACGCCGGCGCAAATTTCGGCGCGGCGCTCCGCATCGGGGATTTCGTGAATAGCGGTCATTTATGCAGTCTCGCCCTCTAAAATACTGATTGCCTTGCGGTGCTTTTCAACTCTCACCGCAAGAGTAGTATACCACGTTCGGCAGAGCTTTGCAATATGAAGTTTACGCGAAGCAGACAGAAAACAAAATTCGGCAGAACCGATGTTGTATAACGTCGGATTCTGCCGAATTTATTTGTGTAATGGTTTAATAAAAAAGATACCCCCGCTTTTGAGCGGGGATTTTAATGAATGATGAAGTCACTTCGCTGATGAATGATGAATAATACAAACAGCGGTCTAAGGCTACTGCAAAATTATTCATTATTCACTATTCATTTAGGCAAGCTTGCTTGCCGCTGTTTGGTCGGAGTGGCGGGACTTGAACCCGCGGCCTCATGGTCCCGAACCATGCGCGATACCAAACTTCGCCACACCCCGAAAGACAATTTTCCTATGAAAAAATGGTGCGCGAGGCGGGACTCGAACCCGCACGTCCTTGCGAACATAGGTACCTGAAACCTACGAGTCTACCAGTTCCACCACTCGCGCTTAAAAACCTGTGCAAAAAACATTCACAGAGATTTTATTTTAGCATACGGAGGGTTTTTTGTCAACGAAAAATAAGTGGTATTATTTTACATCTCGCCGTACCCCGCGTCATGCATATGTATTGACATTTCCTGCGATTTATAATAATATACATTCAATAAGTGCTGCCTGACAATTCCGCCGGCACAAACTCTAAAAGGGGATTTTTATTTTACTGAGGCTAAAGGGTTTTGGCGGACGGTTTCTTTGGTGTCAGGACTGGTGGTTGGTTCTGCTTAATGGCTTATTCACCGGAGGCGCCGGTGGTTGCGCAGAGGTGCCGCTACGCGCGGCGGTGGTTACTTTTTTCCGCTTCGCCGGAAAAAAGTAACCAAAAAAGGGGCGACTTCTTTGTAAAGAAGCAAATCTTTTTTTATGCTGGGCTCTACGGTGGTGGGTGCTTACAGCTGTGCGCCGGAGGGTGCGGAGTTTGTAAGTAGGGCGAAGCTTGGCAGCTTCGCGCTGCTGAGCGCCTGCGCGGCGGGCGGTTCCTTTCTTGTCTTGGCAAGAAAGGAACCAAA
>JAISLF010000075.1 GCA_031260605.1 Oscillospiraceae bacterium | reverse complement strand
ATTGCGACATACGGAATGCCGGTGCCGTCGAGCACTTCCTTGATACGCGCCGACGCTGTCGGATCGATAACGATGAGGAATCCGTCAACACCCTGATCCGCGTAGATTTCGATGTTCTGAATCATCGCGTCAATGTCGCTGTTTGCGCAGTACGACGTTGTTTTGAAGTTGAGCTTTGTCTCAAGCTCAATAAGCGCGGACTCGATGTTCTGGAACAGAGCCATCGGACGCATGTATGCCCACACGATCTGGTACTTATCGCGGGACGCGGGGTCTACTCCGCTCGAGAAGTAGCCGATTGCGTTCTCCGTCGCCGAAACGTCGGCATCCTCAGCAGGTGTGGGCGTAGGCGCGGGCGTCGTCACGTCGGACGCCTCGGGAGTGCTTACGGGTTCGTCAGGCACCGTGGTTTTTCCACATGCGACGAGCGAAAACACCATCAACAGTGCGAGTAGTAATCCTACTATCTTTTTCATTTCAATCCTCCTATATACTATTAAATTTATGAACTTTGCGGTTCATATGTGTATACTTAATAATTACCACGAAGAGAATTGAAAGTCAATGTGAAAATTAGAAAAAATGCCGGGTAGGTTTATTGAATTTTTACAATACTATAAGCAGGGCGATTCAATCAAATATATGAAATGCGTCTTCAAGCAAAAAAGTCAAAAACAGGTTGAGCTTCGTCTGCGGGTCTTCAAGGCTAATACCGAGCAGCTCTTCAATTTTAGACACGCGGTAAACCACGTTATTTCTGTGCATAAACAGCTTCTCCGCGCTCTCGGCCGGGCGGCGTTCGTTAAAAAGGTAGGTCTTCAGCACGTCAAAATCGTTCTTATGCTTCTCGTGGTCGGATTCGCGGAGCGCGCGGAGCATATTGCCGTACCTGCCGTTGCGGAACAGGCGCAACATCTCGGGGTCGTTGTTAAACGCGTATTTTACGAACACATCCTCGAAAAAAACGACGGTCGTCTTCTTTACGTTTGCTGTCAGCGCAAGCTTCGCCTGCTTGTACGCCGCCGACATATTCAGCAAATCTGTGAACACATCGCTTATTCCGCAGTGCAGTCCGTGCGAGTCGAAGAATTCGGTGAGCAGCTTCCCGTTGCCCCGTTCCTCCAGATACGCTCTCACGTCTTTGCACTGCAGAAATAACAGCAGCCGGGTGCCGTAATAAAACGGCCTGATGGGAAAAAACTGCTCCGAAATGTCTCGGGCGAGCCGTCCGGGGAACGCGGCATTGGTGCTGCCCTCGCTGATCAGCAGCACGACGTATTCTTCGCCCTGCTTCAGTCCGGCGATATGTGCGCGCTCAACAACATCGACGTAGTCGCCGATTTTGCCGCCGACAAGCTCCGACACAAGCGAGTTATAGCCCTGACTGTAAAAGCTCACGGCGTCCCACTCGTGTTTGACATAGCGGTCGATTATTTTCGACATAATCGTAAACAGGTCGAGCAGTCCGGCGGAGATTTCATGATTGTTGCAGCTCATTACGACGTGCGTAAAATACGCGCGGTTAAACGTGAACACCCGGCTCACGACGGTGTGCTTTGCAATGGTTCGGTTATCGTTGACGATAAGTCCGTTACCGGAGGTCCACGCCTTAAATCTCTTCTGCTCGACGAACTTGCGGTAGGTCTCGTTGGAGTGGTGGCCGTTTTCAATCAAATACAGCGACACGGGGTCGTCTGTGCTGATGTTTTTTGTATATGCCAGCAGCGCCAGCGCGGAATCTGACACGGAGATGAAGTTTCCGATCACCGGCTCAGACAGCGTAAGTATCTCCTGTATTCCCTGCTGCGACAGGAGCGCGTCCTGCATAGTCTCGTACCACTCGTGCATCAGTAAAAATATCGCCTGAACGTGAGAAAGCAGCTCCTCGGCGCCGCACCCGGCGGCGCAAAGCCACATACACTCGGCGTCTGAAGCTTCGTCGCAGAGGTAGAGCGTACCGGAGTCCGGCGGCTTGGGATTCTCCGTCAGCCGCGCAAAGCTGCGGACAACCGCGCCCTCCGCCGCATGCTGCCGGGTGTCAATTCCGTCACGCGCAAGAAGTTCTATGATGATTCCAATTGTAATGTCCACCGCAGCCGGCTCCCCTTTTACAGGCAATTTCTATTTGTATACGCTGATTATACAACATTCCGCCTGCAAACACAAGCCTTGAAATTCCGAAATATCGCGTCGCCTCGGTGCGAGCGCATATAACAAAACCCGACTATATCGGAATCCACTTCCACTATAATCGGGGTTTGTTCGGCATTACAGCCCGTTTCAGACTGCTTTTTCGCGGGTATAGGTTTCATAATTCGCCAGCAGTTCATCCTTTGCCTCAGAGAAGACACTGACAGCAGTTCCGCTAAACATCACACCCAGCTGCGATTGAATATATATCAGTGCCCGGTCAAAATCAAGTCTTTTCCTGCCTCTTCCCGGCGCAAGCAGCAGGTGATCCAGCATATCTGCAATTGAACAAATTGCAGATGCAAGCGGAATCTCCGTGCCGCATTTTCCATATGGGATCCCTTTGCCGTCTTGTCTTTCGTGATGATAGCTTATTATGTCGCGTAAAATCATATTTTTTGCTTCATCGTAATCAAAGTTTGCTATGTTCAGATCGAAATACGCTCGTCCTAAAATCGGATGGCTTACTCTTTCAAAAACGCTCGATGAAAATTGTGCAGAAGTGATTGCCTTTCCGATGTCATGGTGAATTCCGCCGGAATAAGCGGCGCACTGGAGCTCATCCATATCCTTGAATCGGTATGTATCTACAAGATACGGCGCATATTTCACTATCAAGGGCATACTTTTCCCAACCCGCAGGCAGTGCGCCTGCAAGGGAGAAGGAAGTAACGCAAACACATCCTCAATGTCAGGACAAATCGTTGGGTTCTGCTCTAAATCCTCTATGCTTACTTGGGTTATTTGCTTTTTCATTGGCTCACCCCCTTGGCATGGTGTGCTAATCTAATCAGATAATTTTGCAATAAGAATGGTTCGGGCATCCTTGTACTCATAGGAACATGTAGACAGGGACAAAATGCGGTCCTCCGCCGTTATGTCAATGTCACGGTAATGCATTGCATATTGCCGGATCATATCCAAATGCCACTGTTTTGCTTGCGCAGAGGCGAAGATGTAGTTGTAAAACTCGCTTCGCGAGCCGCCTACTACTATCGCAAAAATATCTATGCGGTAGGTTTTTGCAGGCGTGTACAAATAACCTGTGGTGATTTTGTCGAAGGTCTCCTGATCCTTCATAAGGCTCAGGCGTCCGAACACCTGCGGTGATTTCCTGTTGTGCCCGTAGATAATAGAGTTAAAATCACTAAAATCCGGGTTGTTGCGAAAGTCCTCAAACAATGCACCAAGCTTGTTGTATTTATTTTCCGCAGTATGGTTGAGATAATAGCTGTTGTCTGTTCCCTGCACAATGGGGTAATCTATACCGAGACCGTCAATGACCAGCCACGCCACAATGTCAGGATTTTTTGCCTGAACCTCGCTGAAATCCATCATCGGCAATGCGGGAGTTGTGTCTTCCGTGGCAGTCTCAGATGAATTCTCAGCTTCCGCCTCAGGTGAATCATCCGGTATACCGTCCGGTGTGCTTTCGTGTGTTGCCTCCGGCGGAGGGCTTATCAGAGACGGCTTGAGTGCCATCTGCGCGTCTGAATCCTGAATCAGAATTTTTTCCGCCCGAATCTGGTATGCTGCGAAGATTACTATCCCCGCTAAGAGAAGCAGGAGGACGCAGTATATCCGTTTTTTTAAGTTTTTCATATGCATCCTCCTTTCCCTGTGCTTTTATACACTATTCATCAAACGGGTACAAGCGGTAGGTCACCAGCGGTACTCCGCTGCTCCAGTACATCTGCTGCGGATACACATAGTTTTCTCCGCTGTTGCCGACTATCTGGAAGCTGGTGTACTGGTTAAGCACCTTGTTGCAAACACCCGCGCCATACCAAACACCATTTTGCTTTTCCAGCGCGATAAAGCCGCGTCCGCCCTTAATGTTCTTAACACTGGCTTCGGTGATGTAATCGCCCGCTGCCGCGCTCCACTTCATTTGCACCGGCAAGCTTTTTCCCTGCGTCGTGCCGTCTGACAGCTCGCCGTTTGCATTGAGTCCCGCTGCCCACCAGGTGCCGTCTGTCTTCAAAATGTAGATTCCGTACCAGGAGGTTTCTATCTGCTTGACATTGCCGGTGGCGAGATATGTCGTGCTGTTCCACTGCATTGGCAGCGGATAACCGCCTGTGTTGCCTGCGCCTGTGCCCTGCAATGTTAGTCCGCTGGCGTTTTCGCCTGAGGCATAGAAGATGTTGTCCGTCTTGTTCAGAATATACACCACATACCGCTGTCCGTTGTTGTAGGACATATCTGCGTTTTGTGCCGTCATCTTGTTGCCCGCGCTCCACAGCATTTGTGTCGGATAGGGATCCGGTGGCGCAGCTTCAGTGGATACTGTACCGTCGCAGCGCGCTCCGCCCGTGTTCATGCCGATTGAATACCAGTTTTGTTCACCGTTTGCTTCTTGGCGCAGCAACAGGATGATGTTCTGCGCTACCCGAATATTCAGAATATCCGCTGCGGCAATATCAGTACCTGCGTTCCACTTCATCCTTGTCGGATAACGTGCCATAGTAGTCGTCCCGTCCCCCTTCATGGGATAGGTCGCTGTATTCATTCCTGAGCTATACCAGTAACCGTCGTTTTTCAGTATGTACGAATCACTCTGGTTGTTGATAATCTTCACTGTGCTTGCGCCTGTCATATAATCACCGGCTGCCGCACTCCATTTTTGCGGCACAGGCCATGGATACGTCGTTCCGCTGGCTTGAGTAATATCTGCTGACCCTACCGAGCCAATGCCGTAGCAATCCTGTCCGGTAAAATACCAGATGTCGTCGCTGCGTTTCAGAACATGTATGCCCGAGGTGTTAAGAATCATCTTGCTGACGTTCTCAACCGTCATATAGTCGCCTGCCGCCGCACTCCACTTCATTGGTATAGGATATTGCTGGTTTCCCGTAACTCCTGTCGCAAAGCTGGTGGGGGCATTTGCCATCGTCGCCTGTGTTCCCTGCAAATAGTACTGACCATTGTAGATAAACACATTGTAAGGGGTCGTCGAGTCAAACATCTGCAGGCTGCGGTGAAAGTCGTTTACATCCTCAAGCTCTTTGTTAACCCAAACGATACCAAGCATAATAGTGAAATCCACATAGTCATTCGGGTTGTCCACTGATGTTGCGCGGATGGTGATTTTGCCGGTTGCAGCGGCCGGAATGGGCAAATTAATCGTAGTGGAGGGATTTGTTCCAACGAGATCTGCCGTGGTCTTGCCGGCAAAGCCGTCTGTTCCGCTTCCCGGGATGACTGTCCAGTATGCCGGACGTCCCGGTACATCATTTGTCACGATGTCTGCAGTAAAGGTCAATGTGCGCGGCTGAGTGCTTCCCTGGAGCAAAATCGGGTGCAGACCCTCCGAGAACGGTCCGCCTGTCGCCGCATTGGAGTATGACACCTGAAATGAACTGTGTGGTGTGCCGCCGTTTCCGCCGCCGTCAATTTCCCCGGAGTCAGTGTTGACGTAGTCTAAGTCCGGACCCCGGAAGTTGTTCGTATTCGAATCGGAAGATGTAAACCAAGCCGCCGTGCTGCCAAGCGTCATCACAAAAGCGAGAGCCGCGCTGGTTACAAAAACCAGCGGTTTGCATTTGAGCAACTGTTTGGCGCAATTTGTGTTCCGCCGCCGGGATTCTTTCAATTGTTTTTTCATGGTCATTCCTCCTTTTCAGTCTAAATCGGTCTTCTATCGTCAAAGATTTTCAATCTTGTTTTTCTCACAGTTAAGGGTCTGAAGCGGACAGCATTGCGCTAAGCACGCCAATACCTTCCGTCAGACGATGTTTTTGCTTGCGCCCGTAGCTTTTCGTCACGCTTTTTCTTCAGCGGAATCAGAATGACACCGCACAGCAACAGCGCGGCAACGGGAATCAGATACCCGTAAGAATCAATAAATGCCGCTACTCCCGTCTTTGGCGGGGCTACATCCAGCGAGCGATAAGCGTAAAAGATCCATTTGAAATCCGCCTCGCTTAACTCTTCGCCGAACTGGGCGTTCGGGTCTACCGTTAGCGTTACATCAAGAATGTGCCGGTCGCCTAAATTGTATTTGCCCAGCTCTAACGGCGTTATGTTCATATTTGGTGTACCGTCGCCCCGGACAGTGCCGTCGTAGACTATCTTCCCGTCCAGCTTAATGACGCAGCGCGTGTTAAGCAAATCAACCGGGCCCTTACTCATAACGGGTTCTGCCATCATAGTGACGACATAAGGGATTTTAGCCTCAGGGGTCGGGTCGTTATACTCAAGGTTCTCGATAGTAATTATTTTGTGGATTACTTCACCGGGCTTCAGTTTTCGGGCGTCAATGTAGTAATAGCCGTGAGCGTCCACATGAATGCCGTCCTGATCCCCGATAAGGATGCCCGCAGGGAGTTCTCTTGTTACGGTTTCTGCAGCGCGCGCAGTCAACGTGCCGGAAATCACGCTAAAAAGAACGAGTACAGATACTGCGGAGCAAATTGCTTTTCGAAATTTACGTAACATATGATAGCCCTCCTTTTAGGGTTCCTGCCGCCCGCAGCGGGTTGCTGCGGGCGGCATAGTCTAATTCAGGTGCGGACGAGATTAACCTGCTGCAAATGCGTTTGCGGCTATAAGCTCGTTTGTGAGGTCATCTACATTCACATTCCAGCCGGCAGTGCCGTTGAGCGCTTCCTGAAGGTTCTGTATGGCGTCCATCTTGACAATAAGGTCATAGCTGAGCTTGTTGTAAATGCTGTCTGACCCGTTGTTCAAACGTACCGCGTCCAGCAGTTCGGGAGTAGACTGCCCCGGGGCAACCTTACCGACAAAGTAGAAGTAGCCGTCAGCCGGGTTGTACCACCATTTGTTTGCCGTGGGCACCAGCGTTACTTTGCTCGGAGCAAAGACCAGCTCGATGTAATGATTGGCGTTGTCAACCTCTGTCTTTGCAAAGGTGTAATAAGTTCCGTCATCAGTGAACTGTGCAGTTAGCTGCGGAACGGCGGGAATGCCTGTGAAGAAATCGCCAAACAGACCGTCAAATGCCGGATTCATATTTGTAGTCTTGTATGCATCGCCGTCATGTCCGGCAAGAGCAGCCCATTTTGCCTTCTCAATAGTCGGGCTCTGAGTAACAACCTGGTAGTTCACGCCGGAGATGGTGAGTGTGCGTGGCGCGGCTTCGCTGACCTTATAGTTTGCGGTGATAGCCTGGTATTTGCCGTTATAATCGCCGGACAGCGCTGCGTAAGCGACAAAGACGTATGTAGTCTTTCCGTTTGCGGTAAGAGCTTTGTACAGAATCGTTACGCCATCGGGAATCGTGCCTGCAGGAACAGTCAGATTAGCCGGGGGATTTGTGGCGAGGTTTTGCCAATCCGGAGCTGCGTACGCACCGCCTGTGGCGAGAGCATCCGCGTTAAACAGAATCGGAAAAACGCCTGCTGTGCTTTTAGATGTGCTACCGTAAACCTCGCCGAAATTTGTAATTTCGGGTTGCTCGGGATTATTTCCGTCAGCAACAAGCTTCTGCAGAACCTCGGCGAAGGAGAGACGCACAAGCGCGTCTACGCTGCCGATATTCACGGCCCACACGTCTTTGTTTACATCCACACCGGGATCAAGAGGCGTGTCCGGATCGAAAATTTCGACCAGTTTTACATCGCCGTTGGAGAATTGACCGGACTCCAAGTGGTTTGTGATACTATCGTTGCTGGTAAACCAAGCAAATGATGCGGAGGCGACAGTCATAATAGCCAGTACAACCGCTGCGACTCCAATGAGTTTTTTGTTCTTAAACATAATAGGAACCTCTCTTCTGCCTTATAGGCATTTTTTATATACACAAACTTCCGTTTTCCGGTCGGAAGTGCATATCAGATTTGTTTGCCGCTGCGTGCGGCGGTGCGCTTTACATCAGCGGGCTTGTCATGCCTGCGCCGGTTTCTGCAAGTCCTTCGGTTTGGCAAAATACCATTTGGTCAGGAAAATGAAACTGAAAAAGCAGATAACCGTAAGAATGCTTGCCTTGAAGTTGTTGCGCATGGCTTGCAGAATTTTGCCAACAGCCGGAACATGAAACACCTTTTTTCCAATTAGCATATCGCCGGAGATAGGAGGGTCTGCTGACGGGTTGGCGTCGCCCTTCGTCACAAAGTAGATGCCGCTCTTGCCGCCAAGCTCGTATTTGATTTCCACAACACGGTGAGTCAAAAAGGATGTGTTGCCATCGTCTCTTGTGCTGGGATTGAAGGTAATAATATCACCGACTCTAATATCTTCCGGCCTGCACATCTTGGTGATAATGACATCTCCGGCTTTGAACCCGCCCGGCGGACTGTCCGCCTGCGGCGTCATGCTGCCGGTTATGACATTATAGGTGCGATACCCAAAATAGCTTTTGCGCGGGTCCTTGCTTGTGGCGAAAAGGACAGCTCCCACTATAAATGTGACGCAAACAACCCAAAAGATGACATCACTCACGGTTTTCACGAACTTGCGCGTCCCTGTGACGGGCTTTGCCGGTTTGCTTTGCTTCCCTGCCGTGGCTTGCTCGCGGACTTCCATTTTTTCTTGCTGCTTCAACAAAGCTTTCGGCATAGGAAGCTCTTCGTCGGCAACCACGTCTGCTTGCCTGAATTCGGAAGCAGTTGCCGGATTCTGCCATTGCGGTGCCAGCTGCGCTTTTAGCGTCTGTTTTGCTTCCGGCGGTGGCGCATTTGTCCTTTGGTTTGATGGCGCCTGCGAATTCGCCGGGGACGGAGGTCGTACATATTTTGTGCCGCTTGCGGGCATATCATGGGGTTCAAGAGACTGTCTGATGCTGTCCAGAACTTTTTGCATTTCCGGGTCATCGTTGAATATATCGTTTAGATAAGAATCATAGTTTGGCATACGTTACACCTCCTTTATGCCGTTTGGGGCTAATCAATATGTTAAAATGTTTTCGGGACGGCTCTTGAATTTGAGACATCTTCCTTTCCGTTTCCCCACTTCGCTGTATGATTTTTTTGTCCTTGCCTTTCTTCTGATTACAGCTTTATTGTACCGTCTCTATAAACTGGAGAGTCAAGTAGGTTTTTAATTTTTTTTTTAATTTTTTTAATGTTAAGACTGCATAAAACTTGTTTTTTCTTGAAAGCTTCGGGTTTTTCGGCAGCATATTTTTTTGAAAAAGGACAAATTCAGTCTACGAATAGTTGATTTATTGGTAATTTTTAGGTAAATAAAAGAGCTAAAACTCTCAAGTGGGTGAGAGTTTTAGCTCTTTTATCTTTCAGATATGCTTGCTATTTTACCTTTATTTCTTAATTAAAACTGAGGCGCGTGAGAGGTATTGGTCAGGGTCCTTGACGCTCAGTTCGTCGTGCAAATAAATGACATATACCGGACCGACAATATCCAGGGAATGCTCTTTGGCATAGTCCGCAATTCGTGTCGGCACATCGTTGAGCACACCATAGTACCCGCGCGTGTATGCTCTTAAATACCTCCCCGCCATTTTATGGAACCCGCCCTTAGGGTCGCCCAAAAAGAAACGAGAGGGCTGCGACGGATGCTCTAAAAAATAATCCATGCTGTCGTAATATCCGCCCACCGGGTAGCTTAAATTCAAGCCCAGTTGCTTCATTCTTTCGCAAAATTCAAGAAACGCCTCATAAAACGGTTTGTTATCTTCAAAATCTGTTTTGGGTCCCAAAACAATCGGCATATCTTCTGCCTCGTATTCAATGACTTTGTCTTCATTAATGTGCAGTCCCGCTTCAATCATATCCGAATAAATATGAATAACGGATTGCGCTTCATAAATGCGCCGAAGCTCGGCAGTCAGCTTGCGCTCCTGCCGTTTGAGCTGATCTAAAATAAGCTCAGGCGTGCGGTTGGACTCCAATTCTGCAATTTCATTAAGGGGGGTTCCTAAACTGCGCAGCACGTTTATCATATTAATGGTAACAATCTGCTGCGCAGAGTAGTACCGATAATTATTTTCGCCGCGTTTGACGGGCTTGAGCAGACCGATCTCATCGTAATAACGCAGATTGGTTTGTGAAAACCCGGTGTACTTTGCAAACTCTTTCATTGACAACAGGTCAGAATCTAACATTGTAAAATACCTCTTTTATAATATTTCAAATAGTGCTGTTGCGTGGCGGCAGTGTCTATCCGCCCGTGGGTTCTGTAGATGGCTCGCCACAGAATGCGACCTATTTGCACAGTTTCAGTATAACCGATATTTCTGCTAAAAGCAAGGCTTTATATGCATTTTTTTAACAGGTGCCCGGTTTCAACACGAAGATATTCGTCACGATTCAACGTCTGCCGAATGGTGTCACGAAGCGGTGCGCGAGTAGGTGTAGCCTTGGTTATTGAGTAAACACCTCTTCTTCAGGAACACTGACTGCACCTGCGCAACACAAAACCCGCGGCAACGCCGCGCAGCTGTCGCCCCTTGGGGCGGCGATCAGGGGGACCGGGGGAAGGCAAAACTCCCCCGGCGAGTTGCGTGTCAGGACTCCTTTGGAGTCCGGTACGCCCTGCTCGCCGGGTGAATACGGACAAAATTCTTGCTTGCCCTTGCTCCTAACCCTAAAATGTGATACAATAGACCAAAACATCTAAGGCGTGCATTAATGCTTACATATTATCTTTCAATTATTGATGACCCGCAACAAAAATCAGAGTTTGAAAAGCTGTATTCTGCGCATCGCACTGCCGCTCTGCGCGCTGCAATGATTGTTACGGGCGGAAATACAGCGATTGCTGAGGACGCGCTGCACGACACCTTTATGAAAATAATTGATGGTTGGGAAAAGTTTTTTCGCCGACCCTGCAATAATTGGCGGTCGTTAATCGTTATTATGGTGAAGAACCGCGCAATTGATATTCTACGCCGCGAAAAAAAGCTTATAAGTTTTGACGAAAACATTGCCGACATTGATAGCGAAAGCGAGGATTTAGCTGCTGTTTTGCAGAACCAAGAGCGTTTTGATTTTCTTGTTGACTGCGTTGCAGAAATTCCTGAATACTATCGCATTCCGCTTGAGCTTAGATGTTATCACGAAATGTCAAACACTGAAATCGCGGAGGTGCTCGGAGTTGAATATAGTAATGTGACTTTGAGAATTTCACGGGCAAAAGCAAAGCTGCGGAAAATTATTGAGGGAGGAAGCAAGTAGTATGAACATTAAAAACACTGCTGTTGCAGAGGCAATTCTAAAGGCTGCGATTATTGAAAATCATGAGCGTGCTTTAGAAAACTTGCAAAACGACAAAAGCGCGATAAACATATCTGCACTGCTTGACAAAAAAATACACCGCTTGTTTTCACGCGAGCGTTATCGTTCCGCCGCGCACCGTATGTGGCGTGTTGTTCGCCGACCTATTGCCGCCATTATTACCGTTTTTGCCGCCATTTCAATTTTATTTTTGACAAACAGCAGTATTCGAGCCGCCGCAAAAGATGTGCTGATAAAGTGGACAAGCAGGTTTGCAAGCTTCAGCGACTACGACAGTGAGCGAACCGCACAAAACACCGAGTGGCGGCCGACGAAAATACCTGATGATTTTGTTTTAACAAACGCTGTATATGCTGTGGGCGTAACCGCTTTGGCTTACGAGTATACGAGTGAAGAGTATATTGCGTTTGATGCCTATCCTATTGGTTCCGGACAGACTAATATTGATAACGAAGATGTTGAGTATTCTGTGATTTCCCGCAATGGGGTTGACTACCACATATTCGAAATCTTACCGCCTGATAAAGGCACGGTGATTTTCTGGCAAGCAAAGGAGTATGATTTTGTTCTTTCTGCGACGCTTGATAAAGACGAATTGCTTAAAGTTGCACTATCTGTAAAGAAGATTTCCGAAAAGTAAAAAAAATTTGCAGTCCTAAAAAAGCCGTAAATTGTCGTAACAGCAACGATTTACGGCTTTTGAATATTTACTGTTTTCAAAAAAACAAAGTTTTTTTCTTAAAATGCTGCAATATTTGCTATTGCTTATTCGTTATTATGGTAGAGACACAAGACACCAATAAACATACACACCAAAGGAGCTATACAAATGAAGAAATTCTTACCGATACTGCTGCTCAGCCTGCTGCTTGCGAGCTGCAACAATTCCCCTGCGCCTTCCGCCGAACAAACTCCGCCCGCACAACAAACCGACGCCGCAAATACCGCACAGCCCCTCCCGTACAGGATCAAAGAGGATTACGCGGATAATTTGCATATAAACGCGGTCATCAATTTTGACCTAAACGAAAAAAGAACCGTCGGGATAATCAAAAGAGAGGTTGAAACGGTAAGCATCGCCGCGTTAGAGGCGATTTTTGAGCGCGGCAGGGCGGCGGCTGAAGAGCTGCACAATGACAAAAACTTTGATAAGCGTGACGATGATGCGGCTTTCTTGCAATATCCTGAGGACTTATCTGAATTTATGTACGGCATTTCGTCAGAATACGTGTTTGGATATATTTCTCACACTTTGCGTTGGAATCCTGAGTATTTAGATTACAATCTAAATACTTGGCCGCAAAATGTTGAGCTGCCGTTTGCGACTGTTGAAGAAACCGTTGAGCGCGCGAAAAACGACTTTGCATCGGTTGGCATTACCGCCATTTCGCTTGACAAGGTGTATTCAATTGACCATAACGAGCTTCAAAGGTGGTGGACGGATAACGTCCTGACAGATATTTATGAATTCAGCCTTGACCCGGAAAAAAATGAGCGGGTAAAAAAACTTATTTGGACAGAAGCGGACGATTTCTACCTGATATTTTTCAAAAGCAGCGCGTCCGCGGATTTTTACGGTATTGATGTAAACACAATGGATATTTCTTTACAATCCGAGGCGTATGTCGGCGGCGCACAGGCAATTGCGATTTATTCGCCGCGCGGCTGTGTGTTTTTGCAGGCAAAAGCAATTTGCCGTGAAGACTCGGAGGTTCTGTCTGAAGTAGAAATTATTTCAGGCGGCGCGGCAATAGACGCTGTGGTAGGCAAGTATACCGACATTATCAGCGACAATGACTATACAATTGCAGGGGTCGAGCTTCGCTATTTCTACAAATCAACACTGTCGCAGCAATGGCTTGAGCCGGTTTGGCTGTTTGCAATAATCGAGAAATATCCAATCCCCGCCGTCGCTATGTACCCCGCCTCAGAGGGCACACGAACCTTTTGGGTGCTGATTGACGCAGTAACCGGCGTGGAGTTTTTATGAGGCAAATACCTATATTTTTCAGGGGACTTGGCGGTGACGGTATTATACGAACCAAAATAGAAATACCTGGCTCATACAATGGGCAGGCAGGAGTATTCGAGTATATCATCGAACCTGACGGAGTCACTGTAAACCATAGGCTGTTTCAGCCTAATCGGTAGGAGGGCATATAATGACTAATCTCCTTCCCGAAAACCTGATCAGAAACGCTTTAGATTTGCAGTGTATAGGTGTTCGCGAATTGGCGTGGCAATATGATTTTGTATTTGATGTATTAAAGGTCTTTGAGCGGCTTTTTGTCGATGGTCACACCCTCCAACGCCAGCGCCGTTTCCTTAAGCGTTAGAGTGTTGCCCTCGATAGCGTTGGAGTTGTAGGTGAAGTCCACCAAAAATTCATCACGCAGCCGTTGGAGTTCCCCCTGCGTTAAGGGACGGCGGCGGTCAAGCTCACTTTTTTGTGCATCAACGGCAGCGAACAGCGGAGCATATTGTTCCGATAATTCCACACCGCGATATGCCCTTCCATCGACAGGCTTTAAGCTATCTGCGGGAATCAAATACGCCCGCCCTTTTTGTGTTACGCCGTCAATTTTTCCTTCGGCGCAAAGGATTCTTACGCGGCGGTCGGAAATACCCCAACGCGCCGCCGCTTCTTTCGCAGTCATAAATTCCATATGGATACCTCACTTTCACTCCAACAGTATACCACATTATCGGAATTATATCAATAGTTAATTTTCAATTTCAATTCTATTATTCCGATGTGAGCACAATTACAAACTACAGTTCAAGATATTCGTATAGCGAATCGCATAGTTTTGTCGGCAGTGCATTCGGCATTGTTTGGTATACCTCGCCCGCGCTTGACTGCCAAATTACAATGCCGTCTATATGCGCTTGCTCGATAACATACCAGTCCGCAGGAATATTTCCCTCAAGTGCTCTTGCTTCCGAGGTGACGTTAACAACATTCAAGCGCGGAAATGCGCAAATCCCGGTGAATTCGTGTCCATAAACCGAGGCAACGCCAAAGGCTGCTAAATATTCGTGGTACTCATCAGAAAACTGCAACTCCAGCGCGTTTTCAGCTTCATTTATTTGCTCGTTGGACGCACCAATTATTGCTCGAAAATTTGGTTTTGAGTGCAACAGCGCAACAAATTCGGACATAATCAGAATCCTTCTTGTGATAGGTTAAGATAAGCATTCCAAAACTCTTTAACTTCTTTTTGCCAAGCAGCAGTACTAATTTCTGCGTGTACTCCAGTCTCAATTGATGTGTTATGAAATATCGTGTTATTGCCAGGAGACATATGTTCAGCTTTTGTTAATATTGCAAGAGGAGAATCCGTTTTTTGCCCAATGTGATGTAATTCATACGCTATTCCCATGTCGTCAAGTGGGGACAATCCTTCTAATATCCTCTGTGCATTTGCGCGTCCAGCTTCGTCGATGCGATTAAGGTCAACTTGACGGATTAGAGATAGCTTACCATTAAAAGTTTTTGGCACTAAATTTGCACTCTTATAAATGTTATATTCATCAACTGACTTGAAGTTTTTAATCAGCTACAATGGAAGTTTCGATTCATGTTGGATAACAGCAGCTTGATTCATCGTAAGCCCATTGAGCGTCGCGCCTTTAAGCGCAATGGCTTCTGTCGCTCCGCCGGAGATTGCCCCTGTTATTGCACCCCACTTGAATGCTTCGCTGCCCGCAAGCGCGGCGGCTTTTAATGAATCGTTGAAGTCTTTTGTCTGAATACCCGTAACAATGCCCGCGGTAACTCCGCTGAACAGACCACCGGAAATAGCAGCTATGGTTGCTGTTTTTGCCGACGCCGCAAAGATGGCACATATCGCAGGCGCAGCACCACCACTGGTAACAACCGAAATCGTCACGCACAATAATATTACGCCTGTTCCAATTGCGACATTTCTGATTACTCTGTCGTAAGTGTCGTCATACTCTTCAAATTCTTTCACAGCAGTTTGACCATCATCTCTGAGCGTGAATACAAATTTTGCGCCCTGAAATTGCTCTTCAAGTTCAGAAAGAGTATAGCCGAAGTAGATATTTGCCTGTGAGTTATATGACAATTCGTCTATGTATTCCTGCGAAATGTATATCGCGCTTACGTTTTCAACAAAGTACAAATCGCTGTCGAGTTCTGCAATGATATTTGCGTAGACGCTGTCCTCAACAGACCGCAGCAAGACGGCGGCGTTAAGTCCCGGAAAGTTGTCTTCCGGAGTTGGAATTACCGGCTCATTTGCAGCTTCTGTCGGTGCGGTATCAGCCGAATTGTTTGGGGCTTCAGGTAACCCGGCTGTTTGTCCATCGGGTGCTGTGGGTGCCATTGTCCCCGGTTCACAGCTTGCGAGCAGCAACGCAAGGCATAGGGTTAATGCTATCAGTCGTTTCACAGTTTATCCTCCTCGTGATGTTTTTTCTTCATGTGAGCATAGACAAAAGCACCTACACCAAGCACAATTATTAATATCGCGGTTCCGATGCCACTCCAAAGTATTATCGCATTTTGTTCGCCATTATCGAGAGGAATTTCAGGAGTTATATCGGGAGTAACCGAATTGTCCGGTAAACTTTCAGGTGAAGTTTGTGCCGGTAAAGTCGGTAGCTCCGGGGACCGTGTGGGCAAAGACTCAGGTGCATTGATAATATTCCAGTTATCAGACAGTGTTGCTCCGTCGTCAAGGGCTTGCTTAATAGCAAGTACACTGGTATTGTTTACAACACTTGCTTTAACTATCTTGTAGTCCACTCCGATGTAGATGACCTTTGGAGTTTTCATATCATTATAATCATTACTGACGGTAAGCGTATATTTTCCCGGAGCAGTAAAGACAGTTCCATCACTCACAAGCGTGTTGAAACGAATATCCTCTACAATCCCATCACCCGTATCATTTAACACTTCTTTTTTTGCGCTAACGTGCAGATAATGAGATTGCGCTAAATCAATTTTGAAGCCGCTTTCAGTAAAGTCCTCATTTGCTAACTCACTGCCGGTTTTTGTGTCTTGGATGAAGAGCATACTGTTTGCGTTTCTGATTTTGAAGCTTGATTCCATACGGTAGTTGTAATAATTCTTAAAAAAGCCAAACAGTCCGCTTACTTTCTGAATCTCGTATACAAGGACTACGCGATAGTCACCTTCCTCAAAAATTCCAACTTTTGTGTCTGCATCAACACTTTTTGCCTCTAAAAAGTTTGTGTATTCACTTTGCGTTTTGTTTCCCTGATAATCCGTCTTGACTATAACAAGCGTACCGCGTCCAATGTTTGTCTTTATAAGCGGCGGGTCTTCAATACTCATATTGTCATTGACGATCTTTATATTTAAATTGCCGTTCAACACATCAATATCTTGCGTTAATCTAAACCCAAATTCGATTTGGTCGCCGACGGTCTTGAGAAACACATTATCCTCTGTACCGGATTTATCCGAATAGCCTTTGACGTAGAACTGACCCAAACTCTACGCGAAGTGCGGATTATCCGTAGGAATTGACGGAATGCTTATATTTGGCTTAAAGTCATTGTCCTTTTTGCAGACAACTGCTTCACCAAAGTAACTAACAGTGCCGCCGCTCACGGCACAAGACGCTTGTGGGCATATGATAATTGCTATTGCCAGACAAGAACATAATAGCAATCGGAAGGATGAAAACTTGCTTTTGTTTTTCATATCAGAAATCTCCTGAAGTCGTTATAAATGAGGTCAATAACTGCTAAGCCCAGTCTCTTGTGGCTGATTTTCGTATATATGGACGGAAACAATCGGTCGATTTCTTATCAAGCGCAAAGCTGCTTATCCAGTTGTTGGTTTTGAAAATGTTAAGTATTCTTTCGTTAATGTCGCTATCGTGAATAAGCGGGAGTTTTCCGTCAAATAAGCTAAGCAAATCGTTCAACTTTAGCTGTTGCAAATACTGTGTGCACTGCGCTATGTCAAAATTCGGCAATAATAGTGCAAACAGTTTTTGCTTGGTGTCGGCAGGTATGTCACTGCACGACAAAAGTTTATCTACCAAGGCTTTATCAATAGTATAGCTATTTTCAAAAATAGCGTCAATGTTACTAACCGTGATTCTCTCAATTGCAGATTTTGTATTTGCCTTTTCGCGTGAATAGACTAAAATAAAGTGCTGCAGATCGCCGGTGTCAAGGTTGTGCAGCAAAATATACTCCTTAATTGTGTCTGAATGAGCCTTGTTTTGGGCAGTTATTGGCTTGCAAAATGCGTGAAGCAGACGTTGCTTGCGTTTGTCGGTTACGCCGGGTTCATTGCTTGCAACAACGCACTGCACCTCTTTTAGGTCAAACTCAAAGCTATCGCCTTCAATAATTTCGGTAATATATTTTTCAATATTTTTCGTTATGTATGGCAAAACGGCGTTGGGGTAATGCTCACGCATAAATAGCAGCGAGTCGGTTGCCATTCGAATAACTCCAATATCTACTAAAATCAGAACTTTATCGTCCGAGATATCCTCAATGTCAAAGCTATTGGAATAAGAGAAATCGAGGGATTTGAGGATTTGGCTATAGTATGCATTATCCAAGTCGTTACACTTAATAACGGCGTTGAAGAGCTCCCGCAAAGCTTCGTCGTCATATGTTTTGCGAATGGTCGTATAGTCTTGCGAATCGATATTACTGTCAACTATGAATCTTCGTAATTCGTATGTTAGTTCGTATCCGCAATAGCTGAAATAGTCAAGTGTGTTTTGGACATTATGTGACACGCGCTTGTTTTCAATAAGCAACTGCCAAAGTGATTTGTCAGTTATGTCTGTTAAGCGATACCAAATACGTTTGTAAACTCTAATGTATTCCGCCTTATGTTCCTCGGACACATTTTCATTATTAAGTATAGCGAGTGCATCAGTTCGTTCGTCATCAATTTCAGCGTCGTACGTATCAAGTACCACAGCAATGTATCCATCAATATTGTCCTTAACATACATCGCAAGCGAACTTTTGGGCTTTGAGCGGATAAGCGTATAGCTTTTGTGTGCAATATCCTCATCACTTGTTATGCCGTATTCGGATTTAAGTATTCTCGAAATGTTGCCAAAGTTGAGTTCGTATAGGTTGTGTAAGTAAACTAACTCAAAAATAGACTGTCGCGCTTGCTCAGGGTCAAGATCTGTGAAACGGACGCCAATACGGATTAGCTTTTTTACAAACTTATCAGGTAGTTGGGCAATGCCAACAACTTCTTTCGACGGATCCTTTACTCCTGTACCATATAGGTTTTCAAGGTTGTCAAACGCTTTACGAGAGATTAATGAGCTGTGTGCAGAAATGTATTGTTTCAGGTGAGACTCAAGAAATATAGGTTTGTCTTGTTTGCCGGTTAACATATCATCTACATCCGTGGCAATCAGAGTTCTAAATACAAAAGTCTCTGAATTAGTGTGCGATAATTTTGGTGCATAAAACGCATTTAGACAGTTAACAAGATAGTTTAATTGAACATCTTTCACTGAATCAAACAAATTATCCATATCAGTTTTTGGAAAAAGGTAAAGCATATTTACCAAGCGCTTAATTTCGATTGAATTGTCTTCTTCAAAGTATGGTTCATAACTATTATAAACCATGCTAACAGCTTCATCTTTGCCACTGTCTTCTATTACTCTTTGAAATTTTGCGCAGCTCTTTAACAAGAAAAAAAGCAAGTCATTATTTACCACCGCTGGTTGCTCAAAATCCCTTTCGCTTAACCATGCAAATACCATTTCAGGGTTGTCCAACTTATAGGTTGACTCTTTAGGCTTTTGGTCAGTTACGCTGCGCAGAAATATTTTATCTCTCGTAGTAAGGCTATTTGGGTAAAAGTAAGTCATGTAATCCGTGTACGACTCGTCGATATATCCGTCGCGGATTAGGTATTTAAGCAAGTCAAAATACTTATTGCTGCGAACGGCGGTGTAGTCAAATCGTTTGCCGACAGCATTTGTGCTTGTAACTGCAAAAATTTCGTCAATGTTTCCTGGATTTATTAACTCTTTAAGTGTGGCAAATCTAGCTTCTCCAAGTTCGGATTCAATCGCAACCATTTCAGCATCTGAACCTATTTTGTCCTCTATCTTACTGTTTTTTGGGTATGCGTCGCGTGCTTTTTTTAAGTCTTCATTAAGCGCAGTAAGTTTATTAGCTCTAATATTATTAACTCTGTTTTCATCAAACAGTGCAAAAACAAACCCTTTCCTCAATTGCAAATCGTTGAAATCTTGCGGGAATAGGTTTTTGTACACAATAATCGCAAGCAGCTTATCGTGATTCAATTCAATCTTATTAACGCGGCTTTCGTAAATCAGATATTCGTTGTAAATGTTCTTCAGTATACGCATATCGTCTATGTAAAGCGATAGTCCGCGCAAAAAGGCATCGTCAAAAATCTTAGCTTGGGTGTTGTTTGATAGCTCAATAAATTTGTTGTACGAGTTTGAACCATCAATTATTGGAACGATAGGAATAATAAAATCAAAGAATTTTGTCCTGTCCTTTGAGGTAAATATATCATCACGAAGCAGGTATAGAAAACGCAGCGGCGGCTTTTGCTCTTTAATACGCCCTTTTTTGCGCTTAGCGTTTATCAAGCTATTGATTTCACGCAATCGTTCAAATATATGGTTGACATCGTACCTATCTAAATCCTCAAACACAATAACGTCGGCATCGCACTTTTCAAAAAGGTAGAGGACTTCATTGAGATATTTATCAAAAAAAGAATCGTCACTGTCCTTGAATATTTCAATTTCAAGTTTGTCTGCACTTATTTTCTTTAATATACTTCGGTTGATTTGTGCTTTGATAATATGAAACACACACAAGCCAATTGCAACGGCAAGTAATAGTCCTGTTACAAGCAAAACACTACTATTGGTTGTCCGACTCAATAGCTGTCGCAGCCAAAAGTGTGTTAGATTTTCTACATAGGTCTGCCAGGTTTCAAAAAAGATGGTATGCAGAAGAAGCAATGCAAATAGAACAGCTCCTATTGCCCAAGATATTATTTTGTGCGGCTTTGCTTCACGCTTTACGCGAAAATTTGTTTGTGGTATATTTTTCTGTGAAATTTGATGAATAAGCTGGTTTAGTATTTTACCCTCAAGTACTGCCTGCTTAATTTCGGGTGGCGTTGTTTTGCTCTGTTGCTTTTCTTTGCTCTCGGTTGTTTCAAAATGAGCAAGCGAAATATGAATAAACCGCTTATTTGATCGTCGCGCTTTATATGACTCTAAAATGCTGCTTTTGCCTGCGCCGTATGCACCTGAAATTGCAACATTTGTCAAGTCATCATTTTCAAAAACAAAATCTAATGCATTGAGGTAAGTACCAAGCTCTACTTCATCAGTTGGTGTGAGTTTTTGAAAATTGAGGGGTTGTTTAGATGTGTTCGCTGGTTCATTTGGGTCCGACGTTTCTGTTGTTTTAAGTTTTTCAGCCATACTATTCCCTCATCAAATTTATTGTTGTAATTGCACAATTCCCTAAAATAATATCACAATTTACTTATATTATAGCTTAATCTGTTGAAAAACACAAGTATAAACAAAATAGGCACGAGCTCATCATTGCTTTGAGATCGCGTCTAAATACATTTCGAGTTGTTTTGAAAGCTATTCACTGAAACAGTCCAACGGGTCAGCTAAAATCCCTTTTAACGGCATTCCAAGATGCATTCGTTTTCCAGTAATGTGCCAATGGCTACCCGAACATCAAACACCTCATATCGCACTACGGTTTACCCAAGAAGCTATATATTTCGGGGACGCCGATAAACCCGAAAGCAGCACGGACAATACGTCCGTGCTGCTTTCGGGTTGTGGTGGAGATAAGCGGGATCGAACCGCTGACCTCTTGAATGCCATTCAAGTGCTCTGGCGGACGGGTTGGTAACGCACCCCCAAACTGCGGCTGGAATTGCGTAAAATACGCTGATGTATCAACGATGTTGCGCGAAGAACGTTAGTGGAAAATATGCGTTTTTTTCAGATAGTACACTAATGCGCTAACGAAACGGTCGTGTGCGTTTTTCAGGCGGATGAATGGCATTGAGAGCTTTTAATTCAAGCCACGATGAAAATCCCTTGCCTAACACAACATACAACCCACGCCAAAGCTTCAGCCGTGCCGAATTCGGCGAATTCGCTATCCTTGTGCAATCCGGCAAGCCTTACTTCCCCGCTACAGAGTGTGCGCGAATTCTCGGCTACAAGAATCCGCAAAAGAAGGGGTGAACGAATCGTTCACCCCTTCGGTATGTGAATTCTCATCACTGATGTACGGTGAACCAGAGCGCGAGCGGCAAAACGGGCATACTATGAAAAAGAGGTTGACATTATAACGGTTATCCGTTATAATGAACACAGAGGTTCGGTTATGAATATAAACACAATTCTAAAAGAAAAGAAACTGACGAAGTACAGCTTGGCAAAGCAAAGCACTATTCCTTACGCTACTGTCAGCGATATTTGCTTGGGCAAGACGAGTTTGGAAAACTGCTCTGCCGCTACGCTGTATAAACTCGCAAAAACGCTTGATGTGACAATGGAAGAGCTTGTTGCGGATAAAATGGAGTATCGAATGAGCTTTGAGGCGTTCAAAAGTACGGTGTGCCACAGGGTTCACGATATGGGCGATTTGGACTTCATCATTGCTACTCTGGAATCCGGAGAAATCCGCGAGCTGTACGAGAAAAAGTGGTATGCCGAGAGCTTGTATCTGCTTGCAATGACAGACTATTTAAGCCGCGAAAACGGCTTGGCACTGTGCCGCGATTACGCGGATATTCGTGCGGAAAAGCTGCAAGAGCCGGTATATCCCGCAAGCATAATTGCAATATGCGCGGTAAGCGGAAATGAGAAATATAAGCAAGACAGCTTTGAACGAGCGATACCCGAATTTCGGCGGTGCAATATCGTTGAAAGCGAGGTGAGAAATGTCTGCTGAAAAGGAATTTACGAAAGAAAATCTCGACCGATACTTAACCGAGCTTGGCAAAGAATACCGCAAGCGCGGCGGAGCGGCAATGCCTGCGGAAATTATACTAATCGGCGGCGCGGCGGTGCTTGCCAATTACGGTTTTCGAGAAACGACATACGACATTGACGCAATAATTCACGCGTCCTCTGTTATGAAAGAGGCTGTTAATATCGTTGGCGACAGCCTCAAGCTTCCGAATGGATGGCTGAACACGGACTTTACAAGAACCACGTCATACTCCGGCAAATTGTCCGAGGTGTCCATGTACTACAAGTCATTTTCAAAAGTGCTGACAGTGCGGACCATTGCTGCCGAATATCTCATTGCAATGAAACTGATGAGCGGCAGACAATACAAGCACGACCTTTCAGATGTTGCGGGAATTCTTTTAGAACATCAGAGAAACGGAACTCCGATTGCGCGTGATGCTGTAGATAAAGCCATAGCTGTGCTCTATGGTGAATCCGCGAAAATTCCCGATGCTGCCGCTCAATTCATTGAAGACTGCTTCGAAAGCGGCGACTATGAACGGGTGTACAGTGAGATTCGCAAAAGTGAAAAACAAGCAAGGGAAATTCTGCTGAGCGTTGAAAAGGATAATATAAGCGAACTAAAAGACGATAAATTAGGTGCAATACTTAGTGCCGCGCGAAAAAAACGCAGAACCGAGCAAGACCGTGAGGCGTGATAATACAACCTCGAAACGCAATAGCAGTAGCCCCGAAAGGCGAGCCGAAAAAGTTCGCCTTTCGTCATGCAAAAACAAAAACCAAGACCGGCGAATTTGTTATTCATTTGTCCGCGCAGCCGCAGCAGCGTGATGTTCGTGTGTATCACACGCGCCGGAGTTTTAAGTCTGGCGCGGTTGCGCCGGAGTAGGCAAACATAAGGAGTGAGTTTGCTAAGCATTAAGATGACCGAAAGAAACGCCTGCCGTCCGTCAAGCAGCTGCGGACGGAGTATGCGCAGGTGCTTGGCGAAAAGAAAAAGCCTATGCCGAGTACCGCGCGATAAAAACGGAAACGCGGGCGGTCTTGACGGCAAAGGCGAACGCGGATTAGCTGCTTGGAGTGGACACGCGTGAGCGCGGTCACGAAGCGGAGCGCGAGAAGTTGTAGCTTTGGTTATTGAGTGAATACCTTTTCTTTAGAAATACTGACTGTGCCTGTAAAAATAGCGGCAACGCCGCGCAGCTGTCGCCCCTTGGGGCGGCGATCAGGGGGACCGGGGCACTCCCCGGCGAGTTGCGTGCGGACTCCTTTGGAGTCCAGCACGCCCTGCTCGCCGGGTGGGGTTAGCCTAACAACGGGCAAAGTGGAGTCAACAATAATATTCGTACAAGGCGCTTTTACGTCGGTTCAGCATAATATGGATTCGCTTCTTTTACTTGTGTAATTGTTGAAGCCTTGCCTGAATATTTGCAAATGCCCGCAGCTGCGTGTTGTTTGAGACTTCAACCGACGTTTCCTGAACGTCGGCGTTCAATACGAGGTCTTTCTGTACTCTTTCCTGCGATAATGAGGGACGGTGCGAATTCACACGCACCGTCCCTCATTATTTTCACTGTTTGTATTTGAAAACCCGCTATTTATGCGCTGTATTTTTCAATCAGACGCTTCAGCATTGTTACTACCTCGGCGCGCGTCGCCGTACCTTGCGGCTCAATCGCGGTTTCAGAGCGACCCTTGATAAAGCCCTGCGCCACTGCCCACGAAATCGCGGTTTTCGCGTAATCAGACACTTCGCCTGCGTCGCCGTACGCCGCAAAGCTCACTGCCGCAGCAATGTCGTAGCCCTTGTACTTGGCGTAGCTGTACAGGATTGTCGCGAGCTGCTCGCGCGTGATTGACGCGTTCGGCGCAAACTCGGTATCCGTGACGCCTGCGACGATTTTGTTTGCCCGCGCCCAGTCTACTGCTTTTGCGTAGTATGCGTCCTCGGCAACATCGGTGAATTTCTCCGCAGTTGCCGCAGGTTTGCCTTCGAGGCTGTGCAGGATTGTTACGAGCATACCGCGTGTCAGCTCAACATTCGGCGAGAACGTCGTGTCGCTTGTGCCGGAGACTAATTTGTTCTTGCTTGCAAACTCAACCGCGCTGTAGAACCAATCGTCCTCTGAAACATCCGTGAACGGATTTACCCACGGCTTTGCTTCAGGTATCGTTACCTTTTCCTCAACTGTTACAGTTGCCGTTGCAGAGGTTTCTGTGCTTGACTTAAAGCCTGTTGTTGAGGAAACCTCAACATAATAGTCATACGTGCCGACTGCAAGACCTGTGGGGATTGCAAGCGTCGCGTCTGTTGCGCCCGAAATTGCGCCGTCCTCGTCATACCACTGATATGTCAGCTCAAAGCCGAGGTCTGAGCTTGCCGCAACCGTCAGGCTTTCCGTGATTTCGCCCTCTGTTACCGTTACGTTTGCCGGGTCTGTGTCGATTGTGATTGTCGGCGCGGGAAGCTGCGACTTCAAAATCGGGTAGCCGTTGTTGATGTTGGGCGTGATGTCAGGCGCAAACGGCGTGTCAGTAATGCCGAGAACCGCCGCGATAAGAGCGTCCTTGTCGGCAACTTCATAGGCTGATGTGTCGATTGCCGGCATAGTGATGGCGACTCCCGCCGTGAGCAGGTAATACGCGTTATCAAATGTAGGCTCTTCAGAGCCGCTTATGCCCCAGCGGGCAGCCAGCGGGTGGTATGAAGTCGTGGCGGTCGGCGTACCGGTAAAGCCGTCCATTGCGGAATAGCTGTTTGTGATAGAAAGCGTTTTGGGCGTGCCTTGACTAAATGGCGCGCCGATCAAACCGCCTGCCGCGACATTGTTACCGGTGCCGGCGACAACAATCGCGCCTGTGTTGTAGCAGTCTTCGACAACCCGTCCCGAAGGAGCAATTCCGCCGATGTAGTAGTACTTAGTGCCGTTGCCTTGGGGACCTTGAGTAATCGTGCCGGTGTTGTAGCAACCCTTGAAGAGCAGGGCATAGCCCCACATATCTCCGGTTATGCCGCCTACGCCGCCGTTGCCGTTACCGTTAAGGGTGGTGCAGCTAATGTTTCCGTTGTTTCCGCAATATTCAAAAACAACCTTCGCGCCACTGTTAACATTCCCTGAGATACCGCCAAGATAGTTTGAGGGATTGATCGTTGACGATACGTTTCCGTTATTCACGCAGCCTGAGAAGGTAATCACTCCGTACCACGCAATACCGGCGATTCCGCCGGCGTTGGTTGGGGTAGAGCCGGAAAGACTGATTGTGCCGTAGTTCACGCAATCTGTTATGTATACCGGTCCGGGGTTCACCGAGGTATATATCCGTCCGATCAGTCCGCCGGTGCCGTTTGTCCCGGTGCCGGACACATTGGCGTAATTCACGCAGTTTTCGATTACCGCGGGAACTGCCGCATCCGCAGGTCCGCGGTTGTCTATGTACTGAACAAGCGCACCGGTGCCGCCTATCCCGGTGCCGACAGTTCCGGCGGTGGTGACGTTCTTTATCGTCGCGCTTTTAATGTAACCAAACACTCCCGAGCCGGAGGCAATTGTTATTGTATGCCCGTTTCCGTCGAAATGCCGTTAAAGGTCTTTGTTGCCGCGTTGCCGACAACGGCAAAGCTTGTGAGGGAAAGGTCCGTGTCCAGCCGGAAATACGTATCGGCATAACTGATAGTTGCGGTTGCGTTAACATCGTCGCGCAGCTTGGTGAAATCGGCTAAGTCCGCGATGATATACGGGTCGTCCTCCGTGCCGGTGCCATCCCATGTGCCATCGGTCGCGGCAGCCGAAATGCCGAATATCGGCACAAGCGAGAGCAGCATAGCAATGCTGAGCGCAACGCTGAGAGCCTTCTGTCTGAACTTCTTCATGTACAATTTTTTCTCCTAATATTTTTTGTTTGTTTTATTTATGTAAAAACCCTTGCAGGATATTACCGAAAAATTTCGCCTTTTCTGTACAGAAAAGGGGTGTTCTTCTAAAAGAAGAACACCCCTTATTACCCTTTAACAACAAAAAATTAAAGCGGCAGCGGTGCTCTCCTTCTCAAATGCGTGACGGGCAGCGCCTTTAGGCGGCAGCCTGTGTGAACCTCAAACATCAAGGTTCAGGCTCGTAAACCGTGGAACAGATGTTCTTTAGGTTTAAGAGCTTGGAGAGGTATGTAATTGTATATGTTTTATTATAGTTTAGCCGACCGTGAAAGAAATGTCAAGCACTTTTTTGAGGCAGCAAAATTTTTCAGCAGAAGCGCAAGGTTACCCCTCTTGACAAATAAAGATACAGTGGTAAAATATATAATAATAGAATACTATATTCTCCAAGCCTGCAAGCCTACGGGGGTTACTCCTACGGATTGCAGCGCCTGTGCGGGCTGTTACCCGGTCTGCACACAGGTTGCCGCCGAAAGGCACAGCCCTCACGCATTTTGAGGAGGAGATACCCACGCTGAAAACACGGCGGGTTCTTCTCATGCGGAGGATACCCGCTTTTTTTGCGGGTTCAGGCAAGCGGATTATTATTTTCGGAAATAAGGATACTCCATATGTCAGCAAAATTACTGCGTAAATTAACGGCGGCGGCGCTTTGTCTGCTAATGCTTTTGTCACTGCTGCCGCCGGCGGCGTTTGCCGTGGACGAAGAGCCGGAGTACGTTGCGGCAACAGGGGTGAAGTTTGATGTAATACATTATACTGCGGAAACCCTGCCAAACGAGTATGACGTAACGGAGCTTTCCCTTGCAATCGGGCAAAACGTGTTTATCACGGCAGACGTTCAGCCGATAAACGCAACCGTGCGCTCGGTTTACGGCACAGACCCGGCAGAAAACGCGTATAATCAGACATATCCGGTAAGAACAGGCGATAATATCGGCAGCTATCAGAATATAGGCTATTTCAATCCCGTAAGCGCCGACTATAACCGCATGGTTTCGCGGTTCAGTGTGTCCGCACAGTCCCCCGGTGAGATGTACCTTACGGTATACACAACCGATGGAGATATTGCGGCAACACTGCACATAACGTCATACTACGCGGACGTTGAGGATATTACAATCCCCGAAAGCACGCTGACGCTGACCGAGGGCGATAGTCTGACGTACACCCCGCAGTTCACGCCGGCAAACGCCTCAAACAAAAAATATACATGGGAAAGCTCAGACAGCCTTGTGGTATCAGTCGGCAGCGCGGGACAAATTCACGCAATTCAGCCGGGCACGGCTACGCTGACGGTAACGGCGGAGGACGGCGGCATTGCCAAAACGTGCGATGTAACGGTACTGCCGAACACCGCGCCCGCGTATTTGGAAATAGGTACGCCACAGGAGCTTGCTGATTTTGCAAACGCGGTAAACGGCGGCAATACGTTTGCGGGCAAGGTAGTGCGGCTGACTGCGGATATAGACGCAGCCTCGGTATGCCCGCAGCCAAAAGGGTGGGATCCGATAGGAACGATAAACGGCACGATAAGTACAAGCGACGACAAGCCGTTCTCCGGCACGTTTGACGGCGCGGGACACACAATTTCAGGGCTGTTCATGAAGCGCACAAGTACAATTAACCCGGCGGAGGACGGCGCGGGTCTATTCGGCTGCATTTTCGACGCAACAATAAAGAACCTGAACGTCGAGGGAGATTTAACCGGAATTTCAGCAATAGGCGGAATTGCGGGCTATGCCTCAGGAAACGTATTTATATACAACTGCACAAACAAGGCGGCTGTAACGGAAACGGGCAAAAACGGCTTCGTGGCAGGCATTCTCGGTACATATTACGGGACGCTGCAAACGGGTCAAAATGCCACGCTGAGCGGCAAGTCTTTAGTGGTTCAGGACTGTGTGAACTACGGGACGATACTCGCCACGATGAGCACTGGAGCCGGAGTTGTCGGCGGCGGTTCAGGTGCGATTTCGATTAAAGGCTGCCGTAATTTCGGCGATGTAACGTGTACCACCGGATACAGTGTAGGCGGTATTCTCGGACCCAACACAAACTGGCCAAGCAACGGAACACATGTAAACGGCGCGCCGCAGCCCTATGACGAATCACGAATTCTTATTGAAAACTGCTCAAATTCAGGGAATTTAGCGGCATATTCGGCTGTCGGCGGGATAATGTGTGTTGTAAACGGCGTTTACAATGCGCCGACGCTGAAAATAGTCGGCTGTGCAAACACGGGGCGCGTTTACGGCGAGGATGCCGTCGGCGGACTGCTTGGCGGCGTGGGACGGGGAAACCATCGACCTGACGTGGTTCGCGCCGTCAACATATGCGGCAACGACAGACTTTTACATCGGCAGTCCGGCTCAGCTTGCGGGGCTTGCGGCGCTGGTCAACGGGCTTGTGAACGAGAATACAACGCTGTATCTGTGGGACGGCTCAACCGTTTCGGCGGCGGAGTGGAACGCAAACCCGGACTACGTTAAGTCAGACATTGGCGACAAGGACGACAGCAATAACCTCTCAACCGCAACCTACCACTACGGCGCGTTTGACTTTAACGGCAAGACAATCCACCTGAAAAACGCAATCGATATGGGCGGCGTGTACAGCTACGGCTCGTGGTACGGACCGAATTATATGCCAATCGGCGGGCAGTATCTCATGACGCCGGGCAATTCTGATACAAAAATCAGCTCATCGTTCTGCGGAACGCTGGACGGCGGCGGTCACTTCATCTACAACATTTATTGCAGCAGAAACGCCGGCGCTACCTTCGGCGACGGACAGTCTGTGGGGCTAATCGGACGGCTCGGCGTGCACGATAACGACCCCGTGGAGCTGCGACCCGTGAATCCGGGTGTGAAAAACCTCGCAATCACGGGCTACATTTACGCGAACCGCAGCGTCGGCGGAATAGTCGGCAAAATCGGCAAAACCACGGCGTCCTCAGGCGCAACGTTCGACGGCTCGACAGGCGGAATCATTGAGAACTGCGCGAATTACGCAACAATCCGCGCAACGGACAAAAAGGGTACGGGCGGAATAGTCGGCGCGGCTTGGAACGGCGGAGTAATCCGAAACTGCTACAACGCGGGCGATGTGACGAATACGTCCGCATCAGTCACAGGCGGAATCGCAGGCTCGGTTGAGATACCGATTATTAACTGCTATAACGTAGGCACAATCAAGGCGGGCAGCGGCTACGCAATGGCAATCGGCACGCGGAACGGCGGCGGCGGCACGGTGACAAACACGTACTATTTGCAGAGCAGCGCGGTTGACGGCGGGTATTTCCTTGCGACAGGAAGCGTGAACAGTACGGGAGCAAGATTAGCTCTGCAAATGCGGGATTTGTCGTTTGTTACAACACTCGGCAGCGCGTTTTCGGCTGACACGGGGTACAACGACGGCTACCCGATACTGAAGGTGCTGAACTACGACGAGAACCCCACGGCAAGCCTTACCTATATAATCGCAATCGACCCGGCGCTTGAGGCGGGCGCAACGGTCACCACAAGCCCCGCAAATGAGGCTGAAAAGAACGAAACCGTCACGGTCTACGTCACCGCACCTGCAGGAAAAGAGCTTGACAAGCTGACGTTTACGCCGAACGGCGGTTCGGCGGTTGACATTACGGCGGCAAAAAGCTTCGTTATGCCGAACGCAAATGTCGTGATTTCGGCGGTGTTCAAGGACAAGGCGGGAGTAACCCCGCCGGGGGACGACACGCCGGAGGGCAACACGCCCTGGACAAACCCCTTTGCCGACGTTCAGGCAAAGGACTGGTTCGCCGGAGCTGTTGAGTATGTGTCGAAAAACGGGCTGATGGCAGGTGTTTCGACAACAGAATTCGCGCCGGGCGCTCCGATGACGCGTGCAATGCTTGCAACGGTGCTGTACCGCATAGCGGGTCAGCCGAGGGTTTCCGGAGCAAGCACTTTTAGCGACGTTGCGGCGGAGCAGTGGTACACAAATGCCGTGATTTGGGCAAACGCCGAGGGAATCGTGGCAGGCTACGGCGACGGCATTTTCGGCACAAACGACAACATTACGCGTGAGCAGATTGTTGCGATTCTGTACCGCTACGCCAAGCTCAAGGGTTACGATGTGTCGGCTACAACCGACATTTCAAGGTACACAGACGCGGCGGCGGTGTCGGATTACGCCCTTGCAGCGGTCAAGTGGGCAAACGCGATTGGGCTGCTCAGCGGCAGGACCGAGACCACAATTGTCCCCGAGGGCAACGCAACACGAGCAGAGGTGGCAACCCTGCTGTGGCGGTTTACCGAGAACGTGAGATAGTTGCCTGCGGGCGCGGTATGCACTGACAGCGGGCGCGGCGTGTTGCCAAACCCGCTGCCTTTTTTGCAATGTAGTAGCCTTTGTTCTGCGAGTAGCGGTATAACTGCAAATCAGTCATACCTTCACGAACCACAGCTTAGCTTTGTGTATTTTCTATATTTGAATTACCGCTTTTGAGCAGCAGATACAACCGGTGAAGCACCGACAACAAAGCAGCACGGACAATACGTCCGTGCTGCTTTCGGGTTGTGGTGGAGATAAGCGGGATCGAACCGCTGACCTCCTGAATGCCATTCAGGCGCTCTCCCAGCTGAGCTATACCCCCACATTTTGCCGCATCGCAATTTTTTCATTTTTGCGTCTGCCAAAAGGCAGCTTGGTGACCCGTACGAGAATCGAACTCGTGTTACTGCCGTGAAAGGGCGGTGTCTTAACCTCTTGACCAACGGGCCGCAGTTGCCGGCGTCTGTTATGACCCCGGCAGCGGTTGGTGGCGGAAACTGGACTCGAACCGGTGACACCACGGGTATGAACCGTGTGCTCTAGCCAACTGAGCTATACCGCCAAAGTGAAACTTACTATAGCATATTTGCCTGATGTTGTCAAGCAAAATATTGCAGCTTTCATATCTGCGCTTTGCTGTGTAATAAGCGCAGAACTATGCAAAAAGTAAATTTGGTTTCAGGACTTTACCATGCGCCGCTTTGCGCGCGCTTGCCGCGAATGTAAGTAAAGTCCGATGGTGACCTGTCGGAGATTCGAACTCCGGACACCCTGCTTAAAAGGCAGGTGCTCTGCCAACTGAGCTAACAGGTCGTATATTGTGCAGACGTTTGCGCAAGCTTTTCTGCAAAAAATTCAAGGTTCGTCATTTTTCGCTGTTTCCTGCGCAAAAGCAGCACATTCTTGGTCCGGGCAGCGGGACTTGAACCCACGGCCTCCTGCTCCCAAAGCAGGCGCGCTACCAAACTGCGCCATGCCCGGATAGCGAAAACAGCTTAATAATTATATAATACAAAATACGTAATGTCAAATGGTATATAAAGGAAATCCCATTTGCCATTACGCATTCTATTCGTATGGAAAATAAGCCGGGGAATCTGCTTCCCCGGTTTGCTCCTCGCCGAAAATGCGTCTGTGGCACCTTGTCGGCTGCGCGCCGGGCTGCTACGCCCCCAGAGCCTCGTATATTTTTGCCTGAAGCTGCGCCTCAAGCTGAGCCTCGCGCGCACTGATTGCAGCGTCCCACGCTGCCTCGATTTGCGGACGGAAGGTGCTGTCAAGATAGCTTTTTGAAACAAGCGGGTCGCCGGACGAGCCGGGGTCGGAATTCGCCGCAATGAGTGAGCCTGCGCCGAAGCCCAGCGCAAGCGCCGCGATAACAATCAGCGCCGTGATAACGCGCATTTGTACTTTTTTTGAAGTCATAATTCGTCTCCTTGGTTTTTCACAGGATACTTTATGTATTATACTCTGTTTTTTCGGATTTGTCAAATGCGGGGCGTGAGCTTTGTTTTTTCGGGCTTTTGTTTGCCTTGTGTACCGGTGTTTTGGCGGACGGTTTTTATGTTTGAGGACTTCTGCTTTGTTCTGCTTAATGGCTTGTTTACCGGTGGCGCTGGTGGTTGCGCAGACATGCCACTGCGCGTGGCGGCGGTTACTTTTTTCCGCTTCGCCGGAAAAAAGTAACCAAAAAAGGGGCGACTTCTTTAGAAGAAGCAATCTTTTTTTATGCCGGGCACAGCTGTCGCTACAAATAGGTGCGTTCCCACCCCGCGACAGGTGCGGAGTAGCGTCCGAACGCCAGCGCACCGTCGCACGCAGGGGCGAAGCTTGTTCGGGGCTAAAGACTTAGGTATGGCGGTAGGTTGCCGCGAGGTGCGGTGGGGGTGCCAACCGGAAGGATATTGCACGGACGATTGCTGCCGCACATTGTGCGGCAATACGGTGCGTGTCCCGACGCGGTGGGGGTGTGGTGGCGGTGGGTGGCGGTGGGTGCGTCCTTGCGGTTCAACTGCATACTCCGTAACCACAACAATGTTCGTAGGGGACTACGTCCTCGACGTCCCTTGTCTTGTTTGCCGCATACGTTTGCGTCGAACCACTGCAACCTGCTATATGGGGTGCGGTCAGGTGCCCTCGTCTTTCTCCGCGCTTTGCGCGTCGTGACACGCGGGTATGAGGCTACCGCAACAACGCAGGGCACCCCCTCGCTTTACTCCAAACCATCGTGGAGACCACCGCGGAACGCGGTGGTCAGTCCGCCGAACTTGCGGCAACAGGCGACACACTCACTTGCCGCACAACACAGCGCAGGCGCGGTGCGGGCGTGCTTCGCCAAGTCTGGTTGGCACCCGTAGGCAGTTCGCGGTAACTTACAGCCTTACCCGAGTCGCCAACGCCGCGACAGGCTGTGACCCTGTGTGCGGCGGTGCGTAAACATTCGCCGCTACCACCGCAATACGTTGCGGGGAAAGGCACAGTCCCCCTTGTTGCCACCGCAGTTCCCGTATAAAAAAAGATTGCTTCTTCTAAAGAAGTCGCCCCTTTTTTGGTTACTTTTTCCGGCGAAGCGGAAAAAGTAACCGCCCGCCGCGCAGGCGCTTTGCAGCGCGAAGCGGCGACGCTTCGCCGCAATTTCAAACACCGTAACCTGCGCCGCAGGCAATACGCTTACACCCGAGTAAAAGCCCCGCAGGAACGGGCGACCGGGACGGTCGCCCCTACACCGTGCGCCGCGAGAAATCCGCCCCGCGCCCCCGGGCGGCAGATTGCCGCCCCAACGTCCGACAAAAAGTCCGGCGGCAACCGCAACAAGGGACGCTGAGGGCAGCGTCCCCTACAGAAGCGAAGCCCTGAAAAAAGATAAATCCCGCCAAAAACAGCACCCTGCGCCAAAGGTCTGCATTTGCAACCAAGTAAAAGCAAAACAAACCCCGGGCGGCAGTCTGTCGCCCCTACCTCCAGCCTAAATAAAGCAAGCCCTGCGGCGAAACATCGCCGCAGGGCTTGCACACGCCCCCCCCCGAAACCAGTCCACGCCCCGCCGTGCTAAGCCCCACCCCGCCAGGGGCACTCATCACCGATACACTCCGCATTTCTCCCGCTAAACTCGCACAAAATCTCCGGCTCTCCAAGCTCCGCTATGCTGTTCTCTCGTAAAAACGCAACCGCCTCGCGCAGCGAAATCCCTACGTTTCGCTTGCAGCAGCGCACATCACTGACTGCGGCTATTGCCGCAAGGCACCGAGCCGTCAGCTGATTGCAGAGCTTGCCGCCGCCGAGCGGAGTCGCGCCAAGCGCCGCGCTTAAAAAAACACCCGCGCCGAGCCCCGCACCACAGGCTCCCCAATAACCGCAGGTGCCGCCTGGAATTTTTTCTGCCCGTTTTTCAATCGTATTCAGCATTTTCGGCAGCTGTGCGCGCCGCCCTGACGCATTGCAGTATGCCGCCGCAAGCGCAAAGCCAACAATTACGTGGTGCTCCGGTCCGTGCATATTAACGCCCTCAAGGCGCATAATCTCAAGCGCAATTTCCCACGGGGCGCAGCTCTGCGAGTTAAGGCACAGCAGCTTTGCGGGTGCAATCGCGCCGTCTGCGTGGCATTTGTCGCAAACATAGTGGCCGTGCTCGCATATTATTGAAGAAACAACCGGTCTGCCGCACAGGGCGCATTTATGTAAGGTCGCCGCCGTTCTATACTCAAGCGGCGCGCCGCAGATTAAACAGCCGCCGGATTTTGCAGTCGCCATATATCCCTCTCCATGCACACATTCAGCCCGCAGCAGCCGGCAGGCTCAAGCTTATACCGCGCGTAAAGCTCGCCGAACAGGTCAACTACGCGGCTGTAATAGTCAAGTTCCGGCGCAGTCATGCTTCCCATAACCGGCCGCCCCATCGGCATCCACACAGATGCGCTGGGGATAATTCCGCGCTCGGCAAGGTATGTCGCGCCCTCCTTGAGCGTTTCAAACGGTTCAAGACCGATGATAAAGTTTGAAAACGCCGTGCCCGCGCCGTATTTTGCGGCAATGTACTCTAAAATGTCCAGATGTCGGCGGCGCGTCGTGTACTCGATTTTGCCGGGCGTGATACTTGCTGCCCGTGCCGTGTCCCAAACCTCAAGGCTGCACGCGATACGGCTTGCGCCAAGCGCAAAATACTCATCCACCGTCGCGGTGTCAGACGGCGGCGTGATATAGAGCAGCAGTTCCTCCAATTCGAAGCCGTCAAGCGCCGCGAGGTACGCGCGAATATGCTCCGCCTCGCTTCTGCCGTCAAAGGTTGAGCCGCCGGTAATCTGCACGGCGGACGCGCCGGTGTGCTCCTGCGCGTAGCGCACAATTTCGCGCACATCGTCGGCGGAAACCGCGTCTGGCATAGGCGTGTTTTTTGCGGCAAGCGCCTGATGATCGGCGCCGGAAAAACAGAATTCGCAGGGCCGTCCGCTTGCCGCGAACTCGCAGTGCCACAGGCACTGGAAAGAAACCCAGTCCAGACCCTGCAAAACCGCGTTTCCGATAAACGGCAGTCCTCCTGATGTTTTTTGCGAATAGAAGTCCGTGTAATCCGGGAATGTGACAAAGGTCACAAACTCCTTTTCGCAGAACAGAGCCGCCTTGCCGTCCTGCATTCGCAGGGAATAAGGCGTACCGAGCTGTGACGCGTATTTCAGCAACTTCAGGTTGTCCCACGAAAGCATTCCCGACAGGTAATTAAGGTGAAATTTCACATCTGTCAGCTGCACAATCGTGCTGTCCGGCAGGAGCATACAGTTGCACGTCAGCGGGTTGATATTCAGCCGGGACTGCCCGCCAAGCTCACGGTAGACCGCCTTGTCAACCGACACGCCGCGGCTGACAAGCAAGCATTTCAGCTCAACGGAGCTTAGCTGCCGACCTTTTATTTCGTATTTGTCCATATTGGTATTAAACCACAAAGGGGCTTGCTTTGCAAGTGTTTTTGTGCGGTGGCGGGCTTGACCTTTTTCGGGGCTTTGCGTTTGCAGGGGCCGATGCCCTCAGCATACCGTTGTCGCGGTTTCCGGCGGGTTTTTGGCGGACATCGGGGCGACATTCTGCCGCCTGGAGGTTTGTTTGGCGCATTTCTTATGGCGCACGCCGTAGGGGCGACCGTCCCCGGTCGCCCGCTGTTTGCTTCTTCGCGTGGGTTTGCTTTTACTCGGGTGCAACCGTAGAACTGCGGCGCAAGGTGCAGTGTTTGAAATTGCGGCGAAGCGTCGCCTCGCCGCGCTGCTGAGCGCCTGCGCGGCGGGCGGTTACTTTTTCCGCTTCGCAGGAAAAAGTAACCAAAAAGAGGTGACTTCTTTAGAAGAAGCAATCTTTTTTCTATACGGGAACTGCAGTGGTAGCAATGCAGCGTGTGCCTTTCCCCGCTACGTATTGCGGTGGAGTGCGCGAACGCCTACGCTGCGCCGCACACAGGGGCGAGGCTGGTGACTTAGGTAGGTCTGTAAGTTGCCGCAAACTGCCTACGGGTGCCAACCGGAAGGTCATTGCTGCTACGATTGCTGCCGCACATTGTGCGGCAATGCGGTGCGTGTCCCGTCGGGGCGGAGGTTGTTGTGACGGTCAGTGTATACTTACGGTTCACGGCACCGTCCCGTTACCGCAACAATCTCCGTAGGGGACGGCGTCCTCGACGTCCCTGGTTTGGTTTGCCGCCGCACTTTGCGTTGTACCACTGCACCCTGCTATGTGGGTGCGGCGGGTGCGCTCGTCTATCTCCGCGCATTGCGCGTCGGGACACGCAACTGCTTGCCGCACCACACAGCGCAGGGCGCGGTGCGGGTGGGCTTCGCCAAATTCTGGTTGGCACCCGCCTGCACTTACCTCTGGCACATAGGGCGCAAGCCCGTCACTCGGCAATTCTGTCAGGGTTCGGACGTACGGACACCTACACTTGCCGCACCGCAACCTGCCTAAGCCCAAAAGCGGCTTCTTTGGTTCCTTTCTTGCCAAGACAAGAAAGGAACCGCCCGCCGCGTAGGCGCTCAGC
>JAISLF010000048.1 GCA_031260605.1 Oscillospiraceae bacterium | reverse complement strand
GGGCATTGCCTTGAGCCGCAAGTCACCACCCACCGCCACAACAACCCCACCCCGACGGGACACGCACCGCATTGCCGCACAATGTGCGGCAGCAATCGTAGCAGCAACATCCTTCCGGTTGGCACCCGACGGCAGTTCGCGGCAAGTTACAGCCTTACCCGAGTCACCCAACGCCGCGACAGGCTTCGCCCCTGCGTGTGGCGCAGCGGGAGCGTTCGCCGCGACCATCGCAATACGTCGCGGGGAAAGGCACACTCTGCATTGCCGCCACCGCAGTTCCCGTATAAAAAAAGATTGCTTCTTCTAAAGAAGTCGCCCCTTTTTTGGTTACTTTTTTCCGGCGAAGCGGAAAAAAGTAACCGCCCGCCGCGTAGGCGCTTAGCAGCGCGGAGCTGCCAAGCTTCGCCCCAATTACAAACATAGCAACCTGCGCCGCAGGTCAACGGTTGCACCCAAGTAAAAGCAAAACAGAACGGCGAAGCAACCCACGGGATGTAGCCTGCCGCCCCAACGCCTGACAAAACCCCGGTGGCAACCGCGACAAGGGACGCTGAGGGCAGCGTCCCCTACGAACGCACAGCACCGGAAAAAACAACCGCCCGACGCGATGGTGCACAAATTCGCCGGAATGTCGTAGTGCACCCAAACAAAAGACAAGCCCCTGCGGGATATTTCCGTAGGGGCTTGTGCTTGTATCAGGGGATCCGATTACTTAAAACGCCGCGATGACTGCGCCTTTATATTTGTCGTCGATGAATTTTTTTACATCAGCGCTTTTCAATGCTTCGGCAAGTGCCTTGATTTCGGGCTTGTCCTGATTGCCCTCCTTGACGACGATGATGTTGACGTAAGGATTGTTTTCAGGGCTTTCTCTTTCCAGCACCTTATCCGAAAGGTTTGCCGCAAGTGCATAGTTTCCGTTGATGACGGCGAAATCAACGTCGGGCAGCGCCTGAGGAATATTTTCCGCAACCAGTTCCTGAATTTTGATGTTGTGCGGATTGTCCTGAATGTCCTTGGCGGTGATGTTATAGTCGCCCGCCTTGGATTCCGGCAGAGTAATCAGACCCAGCTTTTCAAGCAGGAAAAGCGCGCGCGCTTCGTTGCTGCCGTCGTTCGGCACGGCGATGGTTGCGCCGTCCTTGATGTCGGCAAGGGAGGCCGTTTTTCCGGGATAAATGCCCAGAGGCTCAAGGTGAATGCCCGCTACCTCAACGAGGTGCAGCTTGCGCTCGTCATTTTGCTGAGCAAGATACGGACGGTGCTGGAAATAGTTAACGTCCAAGGAGCCGTCTTCAACGCCTGTGTTCGGCAGGACATAATCGTCAAACACGACGATTTCCAGGGTGATGTTTTGCGCGGCGAGAGTCGGCTTTATGTATTCCAGAATTTCAGCGTGAGGAGTACTGGAGGCGCCGATTTTGATGGTTACGGGAGCTGCCGGATCTGCGGGCTTGTCTTTACCCTTGCCGCAGCTTGTCAGTAAGACGGCGGTAAGTAGCAGAACGGATACGATGGTTAAGACCTTTTTGTTTTTCATAATGCGTAATTCCTTTATTAAAAAATGTTTTTATTTGATTCAGCGATTTCGTTTATCGAGTTTTCTTGCGAGTAGACTGCATACGGTTTGAATAATACATACGATTAAGATGAGCAGCAGTATTGTTACGTACATAACGTCGGGCTTATAGCGCTGATAGCCGTATCTGTAAGCGATGTTTCCCAATCCACCCGCGCCCATTGCGCCGGTCACCGCTGTATATCCGAGAATGGTGATGGTTGAAATGGACAGACCGCGCAGCAGCCCGGGTATGCTTTCTTTTATCATAACGCGAACAATTATCTGAGAATTGCTCGCGCCCATACATCGCGCCGCCTCGATTATATTATTGTCTACTTCCTCCAGGCTGGATTCGACCATACGCGCGATAAAGGGCGCGGCGGCGATTACCAGAGGAACGATTGAAGCTGTTGTGCCGATAGAGGTGCCGACGATTGCGCGGGTGAACGGAATGACAAAAATCATCAGAATCATAAACGGCAGTGACCGCAGAATGTTGATAAACGCCCCGAAAACGGCGTTGAATTTAGCTGCGGGAAACAGCCCGCCTTTCTTTGTCAGAATCAGCACCACGCCAAGTGGCAAACCGACTACATACGCGAAAAAGGTAGGCAGAAACGTCATATACAAGGTGTCAAATATGCCGGAGGCAAGTATGCTGCCGTATTCTTCAAAAAAAGCAATCATGGCAGGCTCACCCCCAGCAGCAGCTTTGCGATGTCACTTTTCGGTGAATCAAATAAATCGTCTGTCCTCCCGATTTCAACAAGCTTTGAGCCGTCGATAACCGCGGTGTGTGAGCAAATGGCGCGCACAACCGACAGCTCATGCGTAATTATTATGATTGTGACTCCGAGTTGCCTGTTAATATCGCGCAGCAGGTCCAAAATGTTTTTTGTTGTCAGCGAGTCGAGCGCGCTTGTCGGTTCGTCGCACAGCAAAACGCTTGGGCTTGTTGCCAGCGCGCGCGCAATCGCGACACGCTGTTTTTGTCCGCCGGAGAGCTGCGAGGGGTAAGCGCCGGCTTTGTCGCGCAAACCGACGAGTCCGAGCAATTCGTCCACACGCTTGTTTACAGTGTCCTTGCTGTATTTGACAAGCTTGAGCGGAAAGGCAATGTTTTGCGCGACAGTGCTCTGCGCCAGCAGGTTATACCCCTGAAACACAACGCCCATATCGCGGTGCGCCGCCCTTTTCGGTGCTCCCTTTAATTTGGAAATGTCAACTCCGCGCAGCAGAATTTCTCCGCTGGACGGCGTTTCAAGCATGGAAAGGCACCGCAAAAAGGTGCTCTTGCCCGCGCCGCTCATCCCGATTATGCCGAAAATATCGCTGTTTTCCACAGTAAAGGTCACATCAGACAAGGCGGTAACTGCTGTTTGCCCGGAACCAAAGGTTTTTGTTAAGCTGCGAACCTCAATCATCAGACCGCCTCCTGTTATTTCGAGAATAACATACTAAACATATGTGAATTGTCAATATCGACATTATAACACCTCACAATCCAATTGTCAACAAGAAAATTACAGAAAATTTGCATAGAAATATTATACTACAAAAAACCTCGCCGCGCAATATGAACACGGCGAGGTTTTTGTTGACTTCAATACTCTTCCGCCGCGCTACACCGCAAAAAACACAAACTTGTGCATAATCGCCGCGACCTCGGCACGGGTCGCCTTACCCTGCGGGTCAAACAGATTGTCGGGCTTGCCGCTGATCATACCGTTTGCGTAGCACCACCGTACGGCTTCCACCGCCCAGTCTGCAATATCCGCGTTATCTGCAAAGGTGAGCTGAGGCGGGAGCTTACCTGTGTCGGCAATGTCGAGATAGGACTTTGCGTAGCGGTAAATTATCACGACAAACTGCTCGCGCGTGATGTTTGCCTCAGGCGCGAACTCACCGCCGCCGACTCCGCTGACAATTCCGTTTTCGGCCGCCCAAACAACTGCGTTTCTGTACCAGTTGTTAGCGTCATTTGAAACATCGGAAAACGGATTCGCGCCTTTCGGAGCGGGAAGTCCCTCAAGGCGGTGTATTACGGTGACGAGCATTGCGCGGGTCATCGCTGTTCCGGGTGCAAACGTGGTCGGTGACGTTCCCGCGTACAGCTTATTCTGCACTGCAAAGACGACGTTGTTGTAGTACCAGGCGGACTGCTCAACGTCCGTAAACACCATAGGCTTGTACGAAATGCCGCCGCTTGCGACCTTCGACAGCGCAAGCAGAGCGTCAGCCAGCATAGACCGAGATAGCATAGCCGCATAATCTGTATTTTCCGGCAGAATGCCGTTTGCCTGCGCCCATTTCGCGGCGTTCTGTCCGTTTGCCGCGACTCCGCGAACAGGCTTGCCGTCCGTTTTGATGTTGACTCCGCGCAGCTTTTCGTACCGCGCGAAGATAAGCGCCGCGTCTTCCGCCGTAACGCCCGCGTTCGGTGAAAACTTCGAGGAGACGCCTGCCATAATGCCCGTCTGGTATGCCCAGAGAATTGCGTTGTAATCAGCGCTGCCGGACGGCACGTCATAAAAGGGCATAGGACCCGTAACCGCCGGACTGCCCGAGAGCTTGTACAAAATTGCCGCAAGCTGCGCGCGTGTCGCGTCGGAATTCGGTGAAAAGGCGGTTGCGGAGGTTCCTGTAACCAGTCCGTTTTGATAGGCATACAGCACGCCGTCAAACGCGCTGTCAGTCACCGCGACGTCTGTAAACGGCAGCGTTGCCGTGAATTTGCCGCCGCTTTGCGTAACAGTCTTTACAGCCTCCGCGCCGTAATAGTATCGGCGTGCGTTTTCGGCGACGGTGTTTTCCGAATGCCCGATTGCGTAGATTGTGCCCGCCGTAAACTTCAGGCTTTCTGCCTGAATAATGAACTGTGACCTTTCGCCGAGCAGCCGAAGCTCGCCGCCTGAGATGTTGACGTTTTTGGCGTATATTGCCGCGACAGTGTCGCTGTTTGTGTGTCCGGTGAGCCGCCCGCCTGTTATGCTGAGTGTTCCGTCCGGCACATAAATCGCGCCGCCCGCGCCGCCGAACAGATCCGTTTTTACGGCGGTAATATCGCCGCCGTTAATGGTCAGCGTAGTAGCGCCGACGACCTTTATGCAGCAGTTGTTCAGTCCTGATGCGGTGTACAGGCTTCCTGTGCCGGAAACAGTGGTGTTTGCCGTGATTAAGATGGCGGGGTCAACCTGATCGTCCGTGTCGCTTGTTGTGATAAGGCTGTTTTTGCCTTCAAGTACAAGCTCTCCGCCGGAAAGAGTAAGCGATGTTGTCTCGCTGCTGATTCTAACGTCGCGCAGTGTGAGCTTTGTTCCCGCACCGACCGTGACGGCAAGGTTTGCGCACTCACTGTTTGACCCGTCGAGTGTGACGGTAATCCCCGGCGCAATCGTGATATTGCCGGAGGCAAGATACCCGAGGAAGTACGTACCGCTTGCGGTAATAACGTCGCCGCCGCGCACGGTGTTTTGCATATACACAGCGTCAATCGCAATGTCCTGCGTGCCGAGCGCATACGGCTCCCATGCGGTGGAATATCCCGCCTTCGCCGGAATTGACGGCAGAGGAGTTGGGAGAGAGCCCTGTCCCTTTGCGTATGTTAGCGTTGTAACGGTATTTCCGTCCGCGCGGAAAACTGCCTTAAACGGTCCCGCAGGTGTTGCGGAGGAGCTTGCTCCGCTGTCGGCGATTTTCTTCGGGTAAACGCTTTCGTCTGTCACGGGAGTTTGCGTGACCGTTCCTGTCTGACCGATAATGTTGCCGTAGTAGGAGGACGTGAACCCTGCTGCCTTTGTGACAGCGCCTGTATTTTTGCTGTTTGTCAGCGTTAGATACTGCGCGTAGCCGACGATTCCGCCGAGCGCGGCAAGTGATGTTGTGCTGCCGGAGCTGACTGCGGCGGCATTAAGCGAATCCTTGACAGCGGACTGGTTTTTTGTCATCGTATACCCGGCGATTCCGCCGGTATAGCGGTCGAGACTTACAATATCGCCGTAGTTTGCGCAGCCGGAGACCGTTCCCGCGAGCTTGCCGACGATTCCGCCTGTGCCGTTCGTTCCGTTTCCGGCGGAGGTCACCTTGCCGTAGTTTACGCAGCTTGTGATTATGTCGGAGCCGGTGTACGCAATACCGACGATTCCGCCGACGCCGGTTGTGCCGGAGACGGCGCCTCGGTTTGCGCACCCGGAAACAGTGCTGCCCTCGCCGATGTATGCCGCGATTCCGCCGCAAAATGTGCCGGCGGCGGTTACCGACGCGCGGTTTATGCAGTTTTCAATCCGCGTTCTCACGGCGTAGGACGCAATACCCGCCGCATAAGCGGAGGAGGCGGTGCCTGATACGGTACCCTCAACCGCGAGGTTGCGGATTACAGCGCCGTCGCAGTAGCCGAAAAGACCGGCATACGAGCCGTCGTTTGCGGCGGTCATATCCTTGATTTTATGTCCCTGCCCGTCAAAGGTGCCGGAAAACGCGGAGGTGCCGCTTGTTCCGATTGCCTTCCAGATACGTGTGCCGACTGTGCCGTCGGTATTTTTGAGCGAAATGTCGTTTGCAAGCTTTATTGTAACGCCCGAAAACGTGACCTTTTCGCGGTTAACAAGAACGGCGAGTCCCGCCAGTTCCTCCGCGGTTTTTATTGTGTACTCAAGTCTGCGGCCCGTGTACCATGAGGTATCGGCGGTTGTCAGCCACGATTTCGGCTGAGTATTGCGCGTTACGGAAACCGTCACGTCGTCGCTGCCGAGGACGCGGTAGGTGCCGTTTGCGTTCATGTCTGTGTTTGACGCTGAGAGCGCGTAGGTGCTTGCATATTCAAGATTAACGTCTGAGGGGGTGACATTGTCCCACCCGAGTGTGCTGATTTTCAGCGTGTTGTTCTGCAGAATCGTGTCGCCCGTATAAACAGGCTCGTCTGTTACGTAAACAAGCTCTGCGCCCTCAAGCTTGAACCCCGTGCGCGACACGACGAGATAATACGCGTCAGTCGGGGAGGGGAGCGCAATACCGACCTCGATAAGCTCGGAAAATACTGCACTGACCACGGAATTTTCGCTGACAAGAAAGAAATTAGACGCAAGCGGAGCGCCGTTTACCGTGTAGTAATCAAGCACGTACCCCGCTGTTGCCGTAAATGAAAGCGTTACGGACTGCCCGGACTTAACCGCGCCTGTTTTGTTCGCCGCAATAGTACCGCCGATTGACGGCTGCACGACTGACACGTCAAATTCCTGCTCCGCGTCAAACCCCGGCGCCTCGAAAAACAGCACGGGGTAGCCGTTGTTAATACCGCCTGAGTCCGCAACAAACGCCGCGCCGGAAGCGTTTATCTGTGACAAAAACGGAGCGGCTTTCATCTCAACAGCCGTTCTTGACGCGATATTTATCGTGATTTTGGTGCTTGAGCCTTTATACCAGCCGTTGCTTGCGGGGTCGTCGTCGCACCCCTCAAGATAGTAGCAGTTTTCGACAGTGTAAACGCCGGTGTCGTGTCCGCCGATTCCGCGACCGCGAACTGCGCCGTTACTGTCGATTGTCCCGACATTGTAGCAGTTATAGATATTCATTCCGGAGTTGCTTGCGCAAATTCCGCCTGCCGGGCAGGCATAGGTTGTTGTGACGCTGCCTGTATTATAGCAGTTGCGTATTACGCCCGCGCCCCAGCCGGCGCCGACAATTCCGCCGATGCCCTTGGAGTCTGTATTATGAATGTCCGCGTGGTTTGCGCAGTTTTCGATGATTACGCCGTTGTTCGTTTCTCCGACGCGCCCGACGACTCCGCCGACCATACGCCGTCCGTAGACATAGCCAGCGCCCACAATGATATTGCGCACAGTGGGCTGCCAGCCGCCGGTAAATGTGCCGACAACCGCCGGATTGAGATCAGACTCACCGCCGAGATAGCCGAAAAGTCCTACAGCCTGACTGTACGGAAAGCCCTTTTCGGCAAAGCGGTTGCAGTAAATGTTGGTTATAGTGTGTCCGCCGCCGTCAAACACGCCGTTGAACCGCGAGTCTATGACAAGGCTGTCGCCTGACGTTTCGGTGACCTTCATCGAGTATTTGCCGCCGATAGGCGTCCAGTTCGGGCCGCTCCAAGCGCCGCCCGAATATACACCGCCCATATCGAGATTTTCAGTAAGATGCACGGTTTTGTACGCAAAGTCAAACGAGCTTGCGTACACTGTATCGTGAACGTCGCCGCCCGCCGCGCCGACAAGCTGAACGTCGCTGTAGGGCGTGGCGGTAATCAGAGCCGCATTGCCGGTTACGGCTCCGTGGTTCGGGTCAAGAACTCCGTTGACAAGCGCCGCGAGTCCCGCCAGCTCAGCCGGAGTGCTGATGAAAAACTCCTCCTCCGCCGGGTCGTACCACGAAACGTCAACCGAACCGTCCCACGGCGCAGCTTCAACCGCCAGCGACTGTGTTTGAACAAACGGTGCAAGGCAAATCAGCAGAAATGCCGCAAGCAAACAGGATATTTTGCGCATTTTTTAGTCCTCCTCAGTTTCAGACGGAAGCTCAACAAGGTAATAGGTGTCCGTTTTCTCGTCGTAATAAACCATACCGAGCTTTTTCATATCCGCCTCAAGCGGCGTTTCGCCCTCTCCGACGGGAGAAATATCCTCGCCGTCAATCGGCAGAGCCGAATTCGGAGACGAAGCGGAAGGGGTCTCTCCGGAGTTCATATATGTCAGGTCAACGTTCCAGTTGAGCACCAGCGCGAGCATTATCCCGACGGCAAGGCACAGCATAACGTCCGCAAGGTTCGCTACGCCGTCCATTGGGTTTGCGGTTTCTTCGGTGAAGCCGGAGCTGCGCCGACTACTGAGATTTCTCTTCATTTTTTCTCCTTATCCAGAATACTCTCCGCAACGGTTTCAAGTACCGACATATAGTTTTTGTACCACGCGCGGCGCACGGTTGAAATAACAGTCGCAACTGCCGCTGAAATAAGACCGACAATCGTTGTGTCAAACGCGACGAGCAGCGAGTTTGACAGCGTGAACGTATCGCCCTGACCAAGCGCGATAATGCCGGGGCCAAGCGGGATAAGCGTCCCGAGCAGTCCGAACATCGGACCGAGCCGCGAAACAAGCTCCGACAGCCGAACAGTGCGGTCGTACTTCATCTGCTGCTCCTCAATCAGGCGCACGGCAAGCGCCTCCCGCATTTCAGGTGAAAAATCCGGATGTGCGAGCAGCTCCGCTAAAGCGGCTTTCTGCGATTTAAGCAGTCCGCTTGCCTGAATGCATTCCTCTGTCGGCACCTTATCCTCACGGATTGCTTCAAGCAGCTCAGGCAGCCGCGCCTTCAGGTGCCGCCGCTCCGTAAAATACTCGGCGATTGTCCAGCCGAGAAGAAGCACAGCGGAAGCCGCGCATATAATAAGCACAGCAATGACAGGTATTTCAAGCGAACCCGCCAATGCGCGCAGAATATCCGAAAGCCGAAACGCGGTGTCCTCCGTGCCGGGAGCCGCCGCTGCAAGAATCTGAATCATTTGTATAACCTACGCCCTTTTCTTCGAATTTTTTTGTTCTTTTCCGAGTCTTATCTTAAAAGACAGCCACTCGCCCGCTCCGCTGAGCACAAGCAGCGCTCCCGCCGCGATATACAGCGGCATTGCGGACACAGTGTTTATCTTTACCTGAAGCACGGAAGCGTCCGAGCCCTTCTCGCCCTCGCGCCAGTTTACAACGCCGCCGGAATTACTGTCCGTTGTAACGTCGTGCCCTAAAATACTGTTGACCCATTCGGCGTATTCCGTGCGGGTCATCAGCGCGGACGACAGTATGTAAACGCCCTTGCTGTTTTCTGAAAATGACACCTGCTCTGCGCCGTCCTGCGGCTCCGGCTGCTGTGCCTGTGCGGTTGGCTTTGGCGCGGGCTTTGCGCCGCCCTGCTGACCGCCGGAATTATCTCCGGAGCTGCCGTCCCCGGGCTGACCGCCTGTTCCGCCGTCGCCGGGGTTTTCACCTGAGCCGTCGCCTGTTTTGCCGTTTCCCTCAGTGCCTGTGCCGTCTATGTTCTCGTCGCCTGCCGTGACGGTGATTGTCAGTGTGGTTTCGCCGTAGGTTACGGTTATCTCCGCCGTTCCGGTGGTTTTTACCTTGAGATTGCCGTACATATCGACTTCAACGGCATCTGTGTTATTCGAGCTCCACACCAGATTTTCGCGCACATAATCGTTGAGCAGACTGTCCTCTGCCGCGACGTTTACCGTAACGCGGTAGTCACTGCCGAGCTTTAGCTTCAGGTTCGGCTCGTCTGTTGTAAGCTCAGGTTTGCCTGAAAAGGTGCAGTAAACTGCGTGGACGTATTTTGCAGAGGCGCCCGTGAGCGATTCATCCGGCTTTCTCTGCCCGAAAAGAAGCCGAAAGCGGCTGCCTGTGCCGGGATTTGAAAAATTCGGACCCTCGGCGTCCCACTCCCAGTTATCCTCAAGCGCCATCATCGTCTCAACCTGAACCGCGCCGTCAGTTAACTCACCGCCGTTTTTTGGGATAAGCTCCTCTGTTTCGGGGTCAACCGCGAGGTTCGGGTAATAATACCGCGCGACGTACAGCAAATTTGACTTATTAAAAGACACAAACGCTCCGTTTGAATGGTCTTTGGTGTAAAACTCAAGCCGCGCGACGCTGGACAAATCCACGCCGGAAATTTGCAGAAAGTCAGACAGCGCAAAGCCCCTTGCGGAGTCTATTGCGATTCTGCTCCCTGAAAAATAGCTGTATACAGATTGATAGGTCGGCAGCATTCCGCCGTACATATCGTCCAGCTCCGTCCAGTGGAACGTGGTTTTGAGGTAATACGGCCCGCCGGAATAGCCGACGTACACCGAGAGCGTATCCGTTACGGAATCGGCGCGCGCGGGCAGTGCCGGCACAAGCAGAATTACAAATATAAGTGCGATTATTGCGGTTACTCGCTTCAAAACGTCCTCCGTGCGCAGGAATTGTGTGTCTGCGCGCAGCTTTTTTTATCCGAAAAATGCGTTTTCAGCCGGAAACCAAGTGTTTGGCTTCCGGCTGAAAATTATGCCTGCTGAAATTACTGTGACTTACAGCGCCGCGAAACGATAGAGTATCGTAGCGATTTCGGCACGCGTTGCGTACTCGCCGGGTGCGGATATTGTTGCCGAGCGTCCGGAAATCAGTCCGTTCTCAATTGCCCAGGCAAAGCTGCCGACTGCCCAGCTGCTGACCTGATCCGCGTCTTCGTATTTCGCGAGAGAGGCTGCGCTGCCCTGCGGTGCGCCGATATAGCTGCGCAGGATAACTGCAATCTGCTCACGCGTAATCGGGCTGTCCGGCGCAAAGGTTGTATCTGTGATTCCGGCTGTTACCTTGTTTTCAAACGCCCACTTAATCGCGTCCTGATACCAGTCCGCCGTGGAATCCGTGAACGGATGTGCCTTTAATGCCGCAGGCTTTTTGGCAAGGGCGTACAGCATTTGAATGAACTGTGCGCGCGTTGTCAGCTCGGAGGGCGAAAAGGTTGTGGTTGATGTGCCGGTTACGATTCCGTCTTCAAACGCGAACTTTACGTAGGGGAAGAACCAGTCGTCCGCCGTAACATCGGTAAACTTCATCTCGCGCGTGGGGGGAGTTTCGGGTTCATCTTCTTTGTCGGGCGCTATGATTGTGATTGTCTCAACCATATTTGCAAGGCGGCTGCCCGCCGCGCTTTGCGCGTCATACTGCGCCTGCGTTATGCCGAAAACAAACCGCAGCGCGCCTGAATAATATGCGCCTGAAGCAAGGTTTTCTATAGTATCGTTAAGCTCGCCGCTCCACCATGTAATTGAAATTCCTGCGGGAACCTCTGTTGCGCCGCCGCCGTCAATGTAGTACTTTCCGTCGGTGATTGCTTCATATGTTACATTTGCCAGATAACCGTCAAGTCCGACTGCCTTTAGCTTAGCGCCCGCAACCCAAGTGTCTGCGATTCCGGCGTCGGACAGCAGCGTGTCAAGCGGAACGATGTCCGTTGCGACGACGCCCTGCCAGGCAGTTCCCTTATAGAACTGGTAGGCGAGGCCTGTGGCGTGGGGCTGAGCAAGAGCGGCAAGCTCCGCCTGTGAGTACGAAGCCGCAAGCTCCGGAGTTCCGGTTGAGCCGTCCTGAGCGTAGATGTAAAGTACGGGGGATTCGGGGTAGATGAGGGTGATTGTGTCAACGTTTTTTGCGAGACGCTTACCGCCATTATAGATGCTGTCGGTTGGAGGGTTAGGAAGATTTTCTGGTCTGCCGAACAGGAATCGCGGATCGTTGCCAGGTGCTGCGGTTTCAAGAGCTAATACTGCCGGAACCTTTTCAGGATCGCCGGCCGTCGGATGATAGTAATCTCCGGCTTCAATTTCCGCCTTAGTAAATGTACTACCATAATAACTGCCTATCGTTTGCTCTATCTTAAGCTTTGACGTATCTTCCCACTTGTCTGCAATTCCAACGTTTGCTAGGAAATCGTCAAGTTCAATGTACTTAAACGCCTCAACGATACCGCCGCTACCGCTGTTGTAGGCATAGTAGCCGGTTTCGGCAAGAGCCTCCAGCTTTGCCTGCGTGTAATCTTTAACCTTAATTGGCAGTCCGCTGTCGCCGTTTTGCGCATATACAGTCAAAACGACAGGATCCGCCGCCTTTGCCGACACGAGCATTCCCGCAAACAGCGAGAACACCATAGTAAGCGAAAGCAGCAGTGACAGTGCTTTTCTTTGTCTCTTCATATTATGTCTTCCTTGTAAATTTTATTGCCCGCGCCGCGCCGTACACCGCCTTAAATCACACACATATCACCTGTCGCTGATCACTGCCGAACCTGCGGGGGTTGCCGCAAATAAAAAAGCAGTGCATTTTGCGAAAATTGACGCAAAAGCACTGCGCTATGTTACTTGCAGGCATATCACATCTTTCCGCTCGGATAACAATTGCTTGTTCCCGAAGTAAGGGATTCGCGTTTCCGCAAGTCCCCCGTGGGCATTTCAGCCCAGACCAATCAGTCATAAGCAAAAGCCGTTAGACCGAAAGGTTCAGATTGTGTTTGTATGTAATTAAGACCGTTTCAGGTTCAACGCGAACCTTTATAAACTTATTATGACAGGATATTTTATGTTTGTCAAGGGTTTTTTTGCGCTGCCGCGGCACTTTGACGGCGGAGCGGGTTTTGGCGTTTGTAATTAGTGCCGGTCGCCGTCAAAGTGAGGAATAAGGAGAAAAGACGGGGAAATGAATTCCCCCGTCTTTTCGGATTTGTATTCATTCGCCTTCGGCGAATTTTGGTGCGGCGTGTCAAAATATTCGGCGTTACTTCAGCGAGGAATTTGCCAGCATTTCCGCCGCCTCCTCTGCCGAAAGCTCGTATTGCCAGAACACGCGGAAGCATTCGGTCGCCTTTTCCGCAATATTGTAGCTGTACACCTCGGGGTACAGCAGATTGCCGAGCCACCAAATCCCGAGTATCATATTGATTGACGGCGGGCTTGACATCCAGTTGTACGGCATACCGGGAATCTCGTAATACCTGCCGTTTTTGACGGCAGAAAGCTCCTGCCATATGCGCTCGCTGCCGGCGGTATCATACACGCTGCCTGTTGCGAAAATGATGACCTCCGGGTCGAAGTTGTAAAGCTGCTCCATACTGATGATATTTCCGCCGCCGCGGTCAGACACCTCGTCCACCACAATCGCGTTTTTCGCGCCGATGAGCGGGAGAACCTGCGCCTGCGTCGAGCCTTGCGCGTTTGTGGCAAGTCCCGTGGTGCCGGAGGTGTACATCACGGAAATGCGCTCCGCCTCCGGGATTTTTGCGGAGTTTTCAGTCGCCATAGTGACGGTTTCGTCAATCAGTACCGCAATTTCCTCGCCGCGCACCGCTTTGTCGGAAAGAATCGCGCCGAGTGAACGGTAAGCCGCCGCCATATCGTCTAAATCCGCCTCAATAAACACTACAGGAATGCCTGTTTGCTTTTGCAGCCTGTCCATATCCTTGGCGATGCCGTCTTTTTTGTCGCCGAGGTCGATTATAAGCTGCGGTTCGGCGTCCAGCAGCGCCTCAAGATTAATCGTGCTCTTGCTGCCGTACATCTGCCCCGTTGTCGGAAGCGTCATCAGCTCCTTCGGCATATACTTGTACTGCGCGGAGGACGGCGTGCTTGCAACAGACACCATATATTCAGGCGCGATTGTTGATAAAAACATTGTCGCAACGGCGCCGCTCGGCGCAACGCGAGTTACGTCTTTCGGAATAAGCACCTCACGCCCTGCCGAGTCGGTGAAAACCCGGCTGTTCGCGTCCGGGCGGGGTGTGCCGCACGAGGTCAGCGCGGAGGCAAGCATTATAACAGCCGCAAGCACGGCAAAAATTTGTTTTTTCATTGGCAGGTACCTGTTTATCTGTTGTAGGGCAGCGAAACGGAATGCTCCTTGCCGCCAATCCTGAGCTGCCCGACGTGCACGCCGATTCCGTACAGCTCGGAAAGAGTTCGCTCTGTCAAAACCGAGTTCGGTTCACCGAACGTGAGTATTTTTCCGGATTTCAGCGCGAGAACGCGGTTTGCGTACTCAAGGGCATGGTTTGGCTCGTGCGTTGAGAAAATGACGGTGTAGCCGTTTTCCGCAAGATGAGTTATGCGCTCCATAACGCGAAAGCGGTTGCCGTAGTCGAGGTTCGCGGTCGGTTCGTCCATAATCAGCACCCGAGCGTCCTGAATCAGCGCCCGTGCGATAAGCGCAAGCTGACGCTCGCCGCCGCTGATTTTTTCCACGCCGTTTTCTGCGAGGTGCGGGATACCGAGCGTTTCGAGTATCTCAAGAGCTTTGTTTGTGTGCCGCTCATTAGGTCCGCGAAAGGCTGGGAGGCTGTTTGTCACGCCCATCAGCACTGTGTCCAGCACGGTGTAGTTAAACGTCGGAACGGAGGACTGCGGAATGTAGGCGACAAGCTTTGCCGCCTCAGCGCGCGGCATACCGAGAATCTTACGTCCCTCAACCGTCACCTCGCCGAGCTTCGGCGCAAGAAAGCCGAGCAGACACTTGAACAGAGTGCTTTTGCCGACGCCGTTCGGTCCGAGAACGGCAAGGCAGTCCCCTGCGGCGGCGGAAAACGTCACGCCCGAGAGCACCTCATGCGTGCCGTACGATACGGAAAGATTGAGTGCGTCAATGCTCACGCCGCTGTCCTCCCGTCAAAATCAGATATACAAAAATCGGTGCGCCGACAAAGGAGGTCAGTATGCCGAGCGGAAGCTCCGTGGTCGTTGCGATTCTCGCAATATTGTCCACCACAAGCAGGAAAGCCGCGCCGAGAATAGCCGACATCGGGATAATCCGGCGGTAGTCATAGCCGAAAATAAGGCGGATAAAGTGTGGAATTACAAGCCCAATCCAGCCGATCATCCCGGATACGGCGACAGACGCGGCAGTCATAAGCGTGGCGCAGATGATAACCGCAAGACGCAGTCCCGTGACGTTTACGCCGAGGCTTTTCGCTTCGTCCTCTCCTGTCGTCAGCAGATTTATCCGCCAGCTCAGGAGAATCAGCGGGATAAGCCCCGCAACAATCGGTATTGCCGCAAAGGGTAAATCCTCAAGCTTGATTGAGGAAAGCGAACCCATAAGCCAGTAGGTAATCGCGGGGAGCTGATTGTCCGTGTCGGCAATCAGCTTGATAAACGACGTCCCTGCAGAAAAAAGCGAGCTTATCATAACGCCGGCAAGCACGAGCGCGAGCGTCCCGTCCAGTCTGCTGGAGCGGCTGACGAGGTACGCGAGCAAAACCGCGCCCATTCCGCCGATAAACGCAAGCGTCATAATCCCGAAGTAGTTCATCGAAAGCAGAATCGCAAGCGCCGCGCCGAAGCCAGCGCCTGTTGACGCGCCGAGAATGTCCGGCGAAACCATAGGATTGCGGAACATTCCCTGATAGGACGCGCCCGCAGTGCTGAGCGCCGCGCCGATTAGCAGAGCCGCGATAACGCGGGGCAGGCGGATATAAAGCGTCGCCGAAACCTCGCGTGAAATGTCCGACAGATCGTCGCCCGTCACGGGCGAGGTAAAAATGCGCCAGAAGCTCCCGAGGCTGACCTTATATCGCCCGAGGAAGAACGAAACCACGAAAACGGCGATAAGCGCGGCAACAAGCAACGTGCCGCGCCGCGCGTAACGCGCCCGAACGGACGCGGAGGTTATGAGATTGTCGGGAGGATTGTTTTTTTGCATCGGATAGGGGAGGGAGTACAGTTTTTTGGCAGCGCGGGGTCAAGCCGATTATTAGTTATTCTACTCAAAGAAAACGGATTTGTCAAATTCCGTTGAAAAGAAGATTGCTCTTTGGCTTCGGCCGCCGGTTGAAGGACGACTGCTTCAGAAAGCAAAAAGCACGAAAAACCTTTGAAGCCAAGGCGTTTTGTGCTTTTTTAGCCGTTCGGACAATCTGCGCACAATTGCAGGCTCCGAAAAATCACGCATGCAGAGCTGGGAACGACAGATAAAAGCTTGCCCCTTTTCCGGACTCGCTGTCAACATAAACAAATCCGCCGCACAAATCGGCGACGTGCGAAACCAGGCTCAGCCCGATACCGTACCCGTCTTTTTTCAGTGTTTGAACGCGGTAACGGTGATCCCAGATTTTTTCCTGCTCGCTTTTCGGAATACCTATTCCGTGATCCGTTACGGTGAGCACAACGCTGCTTTTTTGCCGCCGCACGGCGACCTCAATCGGTTTTCCGTTTCCGTACTTGACAGCGTTGTCCAGCAAATTGCACACGGCGCGGTAAATCCAGCGCTCCTTTGCAAGAATGTCATAATTATGCGTTTCGTCAAAGTCAAAGTGCAGCTGTGCAAGATTTTTGTACGCGTCGCAGGCGCGTGCGCAAACCAGCGCCGCGTCCACCTCAGAGCGCGCCGCGTCGCCTGCCGAATCGCCGATTGTCACAATATCGTCGATTCCGTCCGATATTGCGCCGAGAATCCGCGCCTGCGGCTCGTTATTCTGCAAATCAAGGCAGGCTTTCAAAATCGCAATATTGTTTTTCTGCTCGTGAACCAGATATGACTGTAATCGCCTGTAGTCCTCAAAATGCTGCGCAAACAGTGCCTTTAGGTGGTTATATGCGTCTGAGAGCACAGGGTCGGTTTCCAGAATTTCCGCGTCCTCCGAAATGCCGTGCAGGTTTCTCACAAGACGCTTTGTGCGGGTTTGCTCGATTTTGCTCAGCACACGCCAGAGTATTAAGGCGGACACCGCAAGCAGTGCGCAAAATGAAATCACAATAATCGGCAGGCTTTTTTGAATCTGACCGCCGAAAAAGCTCTGCAGATCGTCCCTGCCGAGCATATGTCCGCTAATAAAGCCGGAGGTTGAGCCGGACACGGTGAAGTCGTACGCGTTTTCCGGTGAAAGAACATAAACACCGCCGACGTCCTCCATCGCTTTTTCAAGGCCGTTGTTATAAGCCGCAAAAAGCAGATACGCTCCGGAGATAAACGCAAGCGTTAAAAACAGCGTAAACGCGATGATTGCCGCGCCGATTTTCAATCTTGCCTGTCGCATAGAACGTACCCCTTTCCGCGAATTGTTTGCAGCAAATCAAAGCCCGCCGCTTCTGCAAGCGCCTTTTTCAGCCGCGCAATATGGACGCGCAGCACGGAGGAAAAAGGATCGTAGTCCTCGTTATAAACGTGCTCCGCAATCGCTTCAAGTGAAATTACCTCAGGGTGGCAGCCGGCAATGCACTCCAAAATGTCGAACTCCTTTGCCTTTAATACAAGCGGCACGCCCTGATACTGCGCCGCGCGTGTTTTTGGATTTACCGTAAGCCCTCCGACGGAAATCAGCGGGTTTGTTCTGCCCTGAAACCGCCGTATTACAGCCTGAATCCGCGCCCGCAGCTCCAGCAGCTCAAACGGCTTGACAATATAGTCGTCCGCGCCAAGGTCAAGACCGGCTGCACGCTGCTCAACCTCGTCCCGCGCGGTGATGACAATGACGGGTGTGTCAATGCCGGATTCACGCAAAAACTGCAAAATCTCCAGCCCGTCCTTATCGGGCAGGTTCAAATCCAGCAAAATAACGTCGTAGGCGCTCACATAGGCTTTTTCCTCGCCTAATTGTCCGAATGCCGCAGTGTCTACAGAAAAGCCGCTGTTTTCCAGACTTTTTTTGACCTGCTCGGACAGCGCCGTGTTGTCCTCAATTATTAAAACGCGCATAAATAATGCTGCTCCTCAAAACGTGCATTTTGCAAACAGGTACATAGTTTCGGTTCTCGCCGCGCCGCGCCCGGGTACTCATATTGTTATCTGTTCGCTGTCTGTACGTCTTTTTCTTTTTGCCATAAGGTAAGCGTAGACGACCACCGCCAGTACGCCGACGGCGTCTACAATCAGATCCTTCATGGTGTCCTGTAATGCCAGCTGACCGACAAGAGGCGTTCCGTCCTCCAACGCAAATTTCTGCATATTCAAGGACAGAATGCAGTCCCCTGCAAATTCGTAAATTTCCCACACCGTGCCAAGCGACAGCGCAAAGCAAAAGGAAAACACCGCCACAAACTTATCCGTCATATGAGTACGGATAGCTTTGTTGTCGTTGAGTGTGTCAATAATGGAGAACCCGACAACGCCAAGCATTGCGCCGCTGAAAATATGCAAAAAGCTGTCCCAATGCGGAACCTTATAATAAAAGCTTCGCACCTCGCCCAGGACAATCGCGCAGTAGAGAAACGTAACAAAAAGTATGTGCATCCTGTTTGTTATGGCAAGCTTCCGTCGTTTTTTCAAAATAGACGGAAGAAACATAATGGCAATCCCAAGCAGGCACTGCAAAAGCATAAGCGTATAGTCGCTTTTTACTCTGCCGTGCGGCACATCGGGAATTGAGCCGGGGTCGGCAAGAATTATCCCGACAATTGCGTAAACTGCCGACGCAATGAGCGAGATAAACACAAACCAAGTGACTGCCCGTTTGGTCTTTCTGTGCTCTTTTTCTGTCTCTATAGCCATATCCCCACCTCTGAGTCAGCAGTTACGTGTTAGTCACACGCTCCGCTTTTTGTTCTGTATTGCGCCGTTTATGAAATTACAATATTTACGAACAGTTCGCTTTTGCGCGCCTGCCGTGTGCGCTCACAGCAGCCTTTCAATATACGGTGCAAGCTGCTCCGGTTTTGTTACCGAGGAAAAGCGCTCGGAAAGCTCTCCGTCCCTGCCAATCAGGAACTTTGTGAAGTTCCACTTAGGCGATTTGCCGCGCGACAATTCCGCGAACAGCGGGTGCGCGTTTGCTCCTTTCACGTCAATTTTCTGCGAAAGAGGGAAGCTTACGCCGTACCGCACGGTGCAAAACTCCTGTATTTGTGCGTTGTCGCCGGGGTCCTGGTGTAAAAACTGGTTGCAGGGAAAACCGATGACGACAAGCCCGCGGTCGCGGTAGGTTTTCCAGAGCTGCTCAAGTCCCTCGTACTGAGGCGTAAAGCCGCATTTACTTGCGGTGTTGACAATCAGAATAACCTGTCCCGCGTACTCCGTCAGAGGGACAGCTGTGCCCTCCATACTTGTGTAGCTGTAATCATAGACGCTCATGCCGGTTTATCCTTTCGTGAATTGCAGTGTTTTGTTTGACGATGTGTCTGTTCTGTAATGTATATTACCGCGAAAACCAGTATTAGTCAAGAGAATTCGGGGCGGGGGGGAGTGGGGATTGCTATCGGGGAGTCATCGGTCTCTTGCGCAAGCGCCAAAGGAGGAGACGAAATAGCATTGCCGCAAAAGAAACCGCAAAGTACCGTGACAACGCACCGCGGATACTAAATATTGTTCGAAAAGTCGTTATTAATTCCAGTCGCTTTTTAAGAAACGACCGCTGCCCCAAACTCGTGTTTTTAGCCGCATACCTGACTTGCCAAGGTGACCCGGCTTTTATGGCGGATATTCTTCAAAATCGCAAATTGACTTCCGCGGTGCGCGGGCTTTTGGGGCTTGACAAGGATTATGTAATGTGATAAACTTTAATTGAATTTTATTGTTTATTTTGGCGTTAGGAGTGTCAATAGTGGTTTTTTTGAAAAAAATGCAAAAAGCTACGGCTAAGCATGCAGGGACGCTTGCAATCGCTGCGCTTGCCGTAGGTGTTTTTGTTATGCTTGCATATCTTGCGAGTGTTGATACACTGAATACTTTTTGGAACGATGAAGTCTGCGATCTTGAAATTGCAAGTGGCAAGCTGCTGCACATTTTCACCTCCGGCACCGACGGAAATTATCTATATGCTTTTCTGCTTTGGATTTGGTATCATATAACCCCGTATGGCGATGCATATTTGCTCTTGTTTCCGCAGTTTTTTTGCGCACTGAGTATTTTTGCAACCGGCATGGCAGTCAAATCCGTGACCGATTCGCGTTCCGGTGTTGCTGCTTCAGTTTTTTTGATTGTAAGTTTATTTTTTATACAATACGCAAATGAGTTGCGTCCGTATATGACATTTGTGTGTTATTCCGCACTTTTAATTTGGTGTTATGCAACGCAGTTTAAGCGCAAAATCCCGTCAATTGGGAGCTTGATTTGTTTTGGGATTTTGCTGTATCTCATGGTTTCAATCCACATGGAAAGTGCGGCGCTGTTAATCTTTGTATTTTTTGCGGATGTAATTCTGATAATAAAAAAGAAACGCCCAAAGCGTGTTCTGCTATCTTATGTAGGTGCGGTGTTGCTGTTTATTCCGTGGTATTTGCAATTTACAAAAGCGTACTTCAGAATGGATGGCAACGTTCCGATAAATTCAGGCAGTACGTTCCCGAAGCTTATCAATTTATTTTCACAACTCCCGAGCTTATTTAATCCAATTGTATATTTTTTGCTTCTCCTGGCTATTGCCTATACGGTTTATGCGTTTTTCAAAACCCGTAATAAGGCTGCGGAGAGTGCTGCTGAGACAGCGGCGAAGGATAGCCAAACGGGACTTGTTTCAATGATTTTTGTAATCGCAAGTCTTGGGTGTGTTCTTGGTTTCTATGTGGTTTCGCGGTATTTTGTTGCAAAATACGGAGCGGGAACGTTCTGGATAAACAGATATTTTCTCTTCCTCTTCCCGTTTTTTGCGTTTATTTTCGGCTTTTTTGTACATTCCATACTCAAACATAGTAAATCCAAGCAGATAAATACGGTTTTTGCTGTTGCGATGATTGCGGCATTGCTGCTGTTTGTTCCGGCAAATTACGTGAGTTTGTCAGCAGCTCCCAGCTCAACACTTAAGAATGGATCTAATTTTCCGCGTGCGGCGGACTGGATTTACAGCCAAGGGGATGTAATGAATGAGGATGTTGCCGTGTGTTTTAATCATCCGCATCCATCCGGAATTGAACGTTATTTTGCAGAGCAAAAAGGCACCCGCTCTGCTTGGAATTATCTAAATGGTTTTGCCACTGAAAATCTCGGGGACAAATACAAAAAAGTGTATTTTGTACAGAATGCCACATACCGAGACTATGGACTATTGAATCAACTTAACGAAGAATATTACCTTGTTGAGGAAATTGAAGAACTCAGCATCAGTGTGTATATTCTCCGCGAGACATATTAACCGCAGAAAAGGACTGAGTTAACTATGATAAGATTTACAAAATCAAGCATAACAGAATTAGAAGAGCAGTACGTGCTTGACGTTTTGCGCAACGGTATACTTTCCGGAGACGGGAAGTATACTCCGCTTGTTTATAAGCAGTTTGAGCAGCGTTTCGGTATAAAAAATATGCTGCTTACAACCTCCGGCACAGCGGCACTTGAAATGGCGTCCATCTTGATCGACCTGTGCGAGGGCGACGAAATAATTGTGCCGTCCTTTACGTTTTCGTCTACCGTAAACGCTTTTCTTTTGCGCGGTGCTAAGCCTGTTTTTTGTGATATTCGCAGAGATACGCTTAATATCGACGAAACGCTTATTGAAGGACTAATCACAGACAAGACAAAGGCGATTTACACTGTGGACTACTCCGGCGTTGCGTGCGAGTATGATGTTATCAATAAAATTGCGGATAAATACGGGATTTTTGTTATTGAAGATTCCGCGCAGGCAGTAGGTTCTTATTACAAAGGGCAACCGTGCGGAACGCTGACGCCGTTCGGGTGTTACAGCTTTCACGAAACGAAAAACTACGTCATGGGCGAGGGCGGCGGAATTGTTCTGAACGAGGACCGTTTCTTTGAACGCGCCGAAATTATTCGCGAAAAAGGCACTAACCGCAGTCAGCTTATACGCGGAATGGTTGATAAATATACATGGCATGACATTGGCTCATCATTTTTGCCGTCTGATATTCTGGCGGCTGTTTTGTATGCGCAGATGGAGCGGTTTGACGAAATAATGAGTAAGCGGCTCAATGTTTGGAATACATACCAGCGAATTTTAGAATCTGCTGAAACAGCCGGAAAGCTGAAACGGCAAGTCGTGCCGCCGGAATGTGAGCATAACGGACACCTTTATAACATCATATTGCCGAATTCAGATGTGCGAAACCGGGTAATTGACGAGATGAAGGCACGCGGAGCGGCGTGCCATATTTGCTATGTGCCGCTTCATTCGGCTCCGATGGGCAGAAAACTCGGCTATGAGCCGTCCTCGTGCCCGGTGACTGAGGAATACGGTTCGTGCATACTCAGACTGCCGCTGCATGCGAATATGACGACTGAGGATGCAGAGTTTGTAGCTGACTCGATTTGTGAAGTGGTATAAATGGCGTATGCATAGTTCACTATCCTACAAGAAAAAACAAAACCAATGAATCAACGACTTAAAAATCTGCTGACGCTTCATATACTTTTCGCCGCATACTCATTTTGCGGCGTTCTTATAAAATTCGCGGCGCGGCAGGAATTTCTATCGTTTGGGTTTATCGCTTTTTACGCGGGGTCGCTGATAATTCTCGCGGTGTACTCGCTGGTTTGGCAACGTATACTGCGTATTATGCCGCTGACGACGGCGTTTTCCAACAAAGGCGTAACGGTAATTTGGGGTATCATCTGGGGCTTGGTGCTTTTCGGCGAGAGTATAACTCTGCCTAAGGTTATTGCGGCAGTGCTTATTGTTTCGGGAATTGCTGTAATGGGTTCCGAAAAGAGGGAATCCACCTCATGATTTACATTTTACTGTTCATAATTTGTGTATTAGTCAGCTCCTTTGCGCAAATTTTGCTGAAAAAAGCGGCAAGCCGCGATTATACGGGACTGCGCGCGTATCTGAACCGTGAAGTAATTATTGGGTATTCGATATTCCTGCTCGTAACGCTCGGAACGGTGACGCTGTACAGATTTGTGCCGCTGTCAACCGGGGCGCTGCTTGAAGCCGCAGCGTATGTTTTTATCCCGGTCCTGAGCTATTTGCTGCTGGGGGAAAAGGTCAGCCGAAGAAACCTTATCGGCATAGGTCTGATTATCGCGGGAATTGCCGTGTACGCAGTTTGGGGCAGTGCCGTATAAGAGCGCAAACAATATGAGGTCGATCTGATGAAGAAAATATCATTTGTAATACCCTGCTACGGCTCGGAGCACACGATAAAAGCGGTTATTGATGAAATAGATGTAATTATGGGTCAAAAACCCGAATACGGCTATGAAATCATCTGCGTTAACGATTGCTCCCCGGATAATGTGCTCGCGGTGCTGAAATCCTTGACAAAAACACATCAGAATTTGACCGTGATTGATTTGGCGCGTAATTTTGGAAAGAATTCAGCGTTGCTTGCAGGTATGTCGCTCATCTCCGGAGACATATTGACTGTTCTTGATGACGATGGGCAGTGTCCTACCTATAGGCTATGGGATTTGATTGATAAATTAAATGATGGGTTTGACATTGTTACTGCAAAATATATAAATCGAAAACAATCCTTGGCTAAAAAAATTGGTTCTGCCGTAAATCACGCTATGTCTCAATGGCTGCTTAATAAGCCAAAAGACTTGCATTTCGGAACCTTTAATGTTATGCGGCGGTTTGTAGTTGATGAAATAACAAAATACCACAATCCGTATCCGTATTTTGAAGGTCTGATGCTGCGCTCAACACATAAAATCGGATATGTTATAGCGGAGGATCGGGAGCGCTTCAGCGGAGAGGGACATTATACGTTTATAAAATCGCTCGGCTTATGGTTGAACGGGTTTACTGCATTTTCAGTTAAGCCGCTGCGATTATCTGCGTTTGCAGGGTGCTTTGCAGCAGCGATTGGTTTTGTTTACGGGTTAGTAACGATTATACAGAAAATCATCACTCCTGCAATGCCGATGGGCTATGCCTCAACAATGGCGGCGTTGCTGTTTATCGGCGGTATGATTCTGTTATCGTTGGGGCTTATCGGAGAATATGTCGGCAGAATTTATGTCAGCATCAATAATTCCCCGCAGTATGTTATAAGAGAAATGATTAGAGGTGGAAAAGAGCAGTGACAGAAATAAAAAAAACTCTCGGTATTATACAACCGTTTTATATTCCGTGGAAAGGATATTTTGATATTATCCACGATTCAGATGAATTTGTGTTATATAATGATGTACGCTATGTAGAGCACTCATGGTTAAACCGCAATCAGATTAAGACTCCAAGCGGTGCGCACTGGCTAACTATTCCTGTAAAAACAAAAGGTCTTTACGACCAGCATATTGATCAGGCAGAGTTGGTCAGCTCAGCGTGGGCAAAAAAACATTTTCAGACAATACGTCAGTTCTATTCAAAAGCACCTTTCTGGAAGCATTATGAAAGCTGGCTTGCTGATTTGTATGCACGTGCAGAAAACGAAAGCTTAATTGCTAAAGTAAATGAGTTATTTATTCGCGAAATAAGTGTCGAGCTTGGGATTACAACAAAAATTGTGCTTTCAGATGAATATAATCTACATGACGGCAAAACGGGAAAGCTTATTGAATTTTGTGAACAGTCAGGCTCAAGCCGATATATCAGCGGTCCTGCGGCAAAGGATTACATTACGCCGGAGTCGTTTGCAGAAGCGGGCGTTGAGTTGATTTGGAAGGATTATTCCGGCTATCCTGAATATTCACAGCAGCACGGCGAGTTTATTCACGGGGTTTCGGTTTTGGATTTGTTATTGAGTGTCGGCACAGAAGCACCGTATTACATTTGGGGCTGGAGGGAACAACAATGATTATCGTAATTGGCGGAACAAGCTTTATTGGTGTTTACACCGTGGAGAAGCTAATAAGTGAAGGTGTCAGCGTTTTAGCAACAGGCCGCAGACCTGAGCATGCAAATGCAATCCGCAAATTAGGGGCGGAATTTGCGGTTTTAGACATTACAAAGGCTGATGACTTTGAAAAACTGCCCAAAACCGGGGTGGAAGGCGTTATCGTTACGGCAGGTTTGCTTTCGGTCAACGAAAAAGCCGACTTGGTGGAAACCGAAAATGCAGCGGACTATTTCAAGGTAAATGTAATAGGGCTGATAAATGTTCTGGAGTATTGCCGCAAAAATGGTATAAAGAAAGTTATTTCCTGTACGTCTTATTCCGATGTCGCAGGTGCATGGAAAAAAGGCTTTGCAATAAAAGAAGACGAACCGCGAGATTTTCACTTTACAGGTGATCATGCGGTATATGTCATTTCCAAAAACGCCGCGTCTGATGTTATGGAGTACTATAATCAGCAGCACGCTATGCAATGCGCATGGTTCAGACTCCCCCCGGTTTATGGTGTTGGACCGCATTCCGAAATTTATGTGGATGGAAAGCCATATAAATCAGGCATCGGAACGTTTATCGAAAAAGCGCAAAATGGTGAAGATATTGAAATTTGGGGCGACGCGCATATTTCCCGTGATATAATATATGTTAAAGACGTTGCAGAAGCATTTTTTCTTGCGTTGTGCAGCGATAAGTCGTATGGACTGTATAACATGACCTCCGGCACTGAGCTGGATTTGGAAGACCAGGCTCGGGCAGTTATAGAAGTGTTTGGCGATAACGAAAAGAGCAATATCGTCTACAGACCAGATAAGGCTAACCGCACACCGTCGTTTTTGTTTGATATGACAAAGGCAAAAAATGATTTTGGGTTTGTACCGAAATACATATCATATACCGAAATGATGAAGGACTATAAAAAAGAACTTACAGCTGCACGGTTCGATGAATTTTTCAGAGGCCGCGAAAAACATTAGGAGCATTACATAATTGAAGGGAATAATCCTTGCCGGAGGTGCCGGCACGCGGCTTTCACCGCTGACGCTGGTTACCAGTAAGCAGCTTTTGCCGGTTTACAACAAGCCGATGATTTACTATCCGCTTTCGGTGCTTATGCTCGCCGGAATCCGTGAAATCCTGATTATTTCAACGCCGCGCGACTTGCCGAATTTCAAGAACCTTCTTGGAGACGGCGCGCAGTTTGGAATCAGCCTGAGCTATGTCGAGCAGCCGAGTCCGGATGGACTGGCGCAGGCGTTCATTCTCGGAAAGGATTTCATCGGAACGGACAGTGTTTGTCTTATCCTCGGCGATAACATTTTTTACGGGTCTGGATTCTCGGAGCGGCTGAAAAAGGCGGCAGAGCAGCCAAAAGGCGCTACAGTTTTCGGCTTTTGGGTAAAGGACCCGGAGCGGTTTGGCGTTGTGGAGTTTGACGACCGCGGAAAAGCACTGTCCGTTGAGGAAAAACCGAAAAATCCGAAATCCAACTACGCAATAACGGGACTGTATTTTTACGATAACCGCGTAGTTGAATACGCACGCACGCTAAAGCCCTCGGCGCGCGGAGAGCTTGAAATAACCGACCTTAACAGGATATACCTTCAAAACGAAGAGCTGCACGTTAACCTGCTCGGCAGAGGATACGCGTGGCTGGATACAGGAACCTTTGAGAGCCTGATTGACGCGGGCAACTTCATAAGAATCCTTGAGGAGCGGCAGGGTATTTCTCTGGCGGATCTCGGGGAAATAGCAAAAAACAACAACTGGATTAACTAATAATATGACGTATCTAATAACCGGCGGAGCGGGTTTTATCGGCAGCAACTTCGTTTACCATATGCTCGCACAGCATCCGCAGGATAAAATAGTCTGCCTTGACGCGCTGACGTATGCGGGAAACCTTGAGACGCTTGCACCTCTCGCCGCAAACCCGAATTTCCGTTTTGTAAAAGGCGACATCACAGACCGAGCGGCGGTGTTTCAGTTATTTGAGGAAGAACGGCCTGACGTTGTGGTTAACTTTGCGGCCGAAAGCCACGTTGACCGCAGCATAACCGACCCCGGCGTATTTCTGAGAACCAACATTCTCGGAACGCAGACGCTGCTGGACGCCTGCCGCGAATTCAAAACCGCGCGATTTCATCAGGTCGGAACAGATGAGGTGTACGGCGACCTTCCGCTTAACCGCCCCGATTTGTTTTTTACGGAGGAGACTCCGATACATGCCTCAAGTCCGTATTCAGCAAGCAAGGCAAGCGCGGATTTACTTGCGTTTGCATACAATAGAACCTACAAGCTGCCTGTAACAATCTCGCGCTGCTCAAACAACTACGGTCCGTATCACTTTCCCGAAAAGCTGATACCGCTGATGATTGCAAACGCGCTGAATAACAAGCAGCTGCCTGTTTACGGCGAGGGGCTGAACGTGCGCGACTGGCTGTATGTTGAGGATCATTGCCGCGCAATTGACCTCGTTCTGCAAAAGGGACGGGTTGGCGAGGTGTACAACATCGGCGGACACAATGAGATGCGCAATATAGACATTGTCAAGCTGATACTTGAGTATTTGGGTAAGCCTGAGAGCCTGATTACCTTTGTGACTGACCGTGCCGGGCACGATTTGCGCTATGCAATCGACCCGACGAAAATACATAACGAGCTTGGTTGGCTGCCCGAAACAAAATTCGCCGACGGACTGAAGCAGACGGTTGACTGGTATCTGAATAACCGTGAATGGTGGGGGCGAATACTCGACGGAAGCTACCGAGAAAAAATTGCGCTGTAAGCAAACATAGTATCATATCCATTAAATAAAGCTTAAGCCTGAGGGAGTTGTTTTTCTCAGGCTTAAGCTTTATCTTTGTGGAAGGTCGGGACAACGCCCCCCTTAATTCTCCACCTGATGACTGCGGAATACACGCACACTCACAAACGCCGCAACCGTGCCTGCCGCCGCAACAAACGCGCCTATCAGATACTGCACAGGCACCGCCTTGCCGAATATATACGCAAGGTCAAACCACTGCCATTCGCGTATTCCAATGAGCACCACACTCGGCGAAAAGCAGTAGAGCCGATTGATAAACGGAATTGTCGTGAAGGCAAAATCCAGCATTGGCAGTAAAAGCACGATTGCGCCCGCGATAATTGCGGCAAACGGAGTTTTGGAAAGCGAGGATATGAACATAACAGCTATTGAAAGAAAAACAGCCCCGACAAGTCCCGTAATAACGGATATTACCGTAATTGTCCCCTGATTCCACGGAAACGGCGCCCAGTCAACAATCCAGTTTTGCCAGTACGCCTCGCTGCCTGCCGTGCCGTACAGCGCAAACACAAGAATAATGTTTACCAAGGTTATCACAGCCCATATACCGACGCCAAGCAGCAGCCCGGCCTTGATTTTTGCGGTTATCAGCCGCTTTTTACCGTGCTTTGCCGTGAGAATCAGCGCGTCGGTTTTTCGGGAGTACTCATTGGAAAACAGCGGGGCAAGCGCGATAAGTATCACAAGCCCGATTGTTAGCGGATATGTCGTCATCATATTACGCAGCTTTTCATAGCCCCAGTCGTAGTTGAAGTAAGCCGTGTATTCTTCCGCAAGGTAATTGTAGCGGTTCTCGGCGTCGGCGGCAAGGGCTTCTCCCTTTGCGCCCGGGAATTTCTCGCGGTAGGCGCTGCCTAAGCTCTGCGCGTAATCCGCCGCGTTTTTATACCAAAACGAAGAAAATGCCATCGGTTCATACCGCGCGTGAAGCCGACGCGCGTCTTCCGTAAGGAAGTATACAGACAGGTTCTGCTCAGCATAGTCCGTGTCAACGCCGTTTTCGCGCAGCTCCTGCTTTATGCGCTCCTGCTCCTGCTCCGAAACGCGGTTTGCCGGGTCGCGCAAAATTGCCTCGTCCTCGGCTGTGTACTTTGCCGTCCACTCATCGGTTATTGCTCCTGCAAAGTACCCGTATTGCTCCTGAATGGCGGCAATATTTGTGCGGAAAGCCGGCGCCTGCGCGGAATACATATCCTGACTTCCGCCAACTAAAAGCGTGAAAACATTCAGTCCCATTGCCGCAATAATCGCAATCAACACGATTTTGCCGCGCAGTATTTTCTTGAATTCAAGTTTTGTCAGGTTCATTTCGCTTGCGCCTCCCTGAAAAAGTACAGGTACAAATCCTCTAAATTCGGTGTGACCGCAACGGCGTTGCCAAAGGGCTTTGCTGCTGAAATAATACGCATTTCAACCTCGCTTTCGGTGTGCCGCAGATTGCTCACTACATACCGCGTCGATACCTCCGCTACACGCTCGTCCGGCACAGCGCAGCGCCACACACAGCCGTCAATTGCGTCGCAGATATGCGCGCTGCTGTTTTGCAGCGCAAGCTGACCGTTCTTCATAATCATCACGGTGTCCGCAATGTACTCAACATCGGACACAATGTGCGTTGAGAGAATAACAATCCGACCGGAGGACAGACCGCTGATGATGTTGCGGAATTTTGCGCGTTCCTTTGGGTCAAGCCCTGCGGTGGGTTCGTCGAGTATCAGGATTTTCGGGTTGTTTATCAGCGACTGTGCAACGCCGATTCTCTGGAGCATACCGCCCGAATATGTTTTCAGCTTTCGTTGTCTCTCGCCATGCAGACCGACTAAATCCAGCAATTCCGCGCAGCGCTCTTCCGCCGAAAATTTCGGCAGTCCCTTTAGCGCCGCAAGGTACATCATAAAATCCCACCCCGTGAAGTTTGGGTAGTAACCGAAGTTTTGCGGCAGATACCCCAAAAGCTCACGATAACTCTCGCCCGCCTCCGAGATAGGCGTGCCGTCAAGCAGCACCTCTCCGGCAGTCGGCTTCAGCAAACCGCACACCATTCGCATGAGCGTTGTTTTGCCCGAGCCGTTAGCGCCGAGCAGGGCGTAAATACCGTCGGTAAAGGCTGCTGAAAAGCTGTCAACCGCTGTTTTGTGTCCGTAGCTTTTTGTAAGCCTGTTTATTTCGAGTTCCATAAAAGCACCCCCTGTGATTTTGCTGCTCTGAGTATCCTAAGCACCTGCCAAATAAGAATCAGCAGCGTTGCAATAAAAATGCCGCCCCAGAGACGTTCGCTAATCTTTGCGAGCACGCCCGTTTGCGCCGGCAGGTAAAGGACGGCGGCGGCGGACAGCACTGACAGCGCCGCCGCGCCGCTTCTGCTCCTAATCCGAAACAGGCGGAACGCAAGCAGGTTTAATATGCACAGGCAGTTAAACGGCACAAGCGCGTAGAGTATCAGCGCCGCGAAGCTAACACCCCAGCTTCCGGAGACGACCGCCGTAAGCAGCGTGAGAACCGAGATGTTTATGCCGCCGACAATTATAAGGCGCATGGTAAGTATCCGGCTTCCACTGTTCTTGCACACGTTTTCAAGCTCCGACATATCGCGGCAAATGTCCTTAAATAGTTCAGGAACCGCGAATAGGGAAATAAGCGGCGCGGCGGCAAAAAGAATCTCCCTTGCGGCGGCAACGCCGACTGCTCGGGTTGACACATTAATAACGAGAAGCACAAGCGCGAGAAGCTGCGTAACCCACAAAAGCGGCGAAATATACCGCAGCTGCTGTACCAGTAGAACAAGCCGCGGCGTTCTTTGCGGAACGTGGCTGTCCATATACCTTTGCCCCTCTGTAATGATTTGCTCTATCCGGTTTTCGTCCGGAACAATGCTTTCTCCGAATTTATTCATAATCCCATATCCTCCTTATACGCCTTGCGCAGCTTATCCAGCCCCTGTTTAATGCGTGATTTCGCGGTTGCCGGCACAACACCCTGTATTTCGGCAATGTCCTTTGCCTTTAGTCCGTGGAAGTAGTGTAAAATCAGCGCCTCGCGCTGCATATCAGGCAGCGCACGCAGCTGAGAGTAAAGCTGCTTCGCCTGCTCGCCTCCGATGAGTGTATCCTCGGGAGAGCCGCCGCTGTCCGCCTGTTCTTCAATATCGTCGCCGGACAGCGCCGGTGTTTTCTTCCTGAAAAAGTCATTGCAGGTGTTCGCGGCGATGGTAAAAAGAAAATTGCTGAACTTTCCGACAGCGCGGTACTTGTATATAGCGGCGACGAGCTTTAGAAAAACGTCCTGCGTCAAATCCTCGGCGGTTGCACGGTTGCCGATTCTGCGGCAGCAAAAGGCGAGAATGTTCGGATAATGCCGCCTTACCAAGGTGTCAAACGCTTGCTTGTCGCCTTGCTTAATAAGACGTATGAGTTTGCTGTCGTCAGGCATTTTCACCTCGCTTTGAAGAATTTACTCATCTGTTTATATTAACGTAAAAGTGCTCAAAAAGGATTTAATCGTGCTGAAAAAAATATGTGGTCACCGCTTTGGCGGCAACGCTCTGACAAAAGCAAGCCCTGCCCCGCGGATAGTTCCGAGGGGCAGGGCTTTGCTTTTTACCGTATTAAGCGCATATGCTATCAGCGGAAAGCAGCCGTAAACCGCTGCATCATCGCGGCAACTTGCGCACGGGTTGCGCTACCCAGTGGTTCAAAACGGTTCCCGTCCATTCCGGTGATAATCTTATTTGCAACGCACCACTTTACCGCGTTTTGCGCGTACACGGCAATGTCGTCATTGTCATTAAAGGCAAGCTCCGATGTATTGCTCACATCAAAGCCCTTGTAGTCCTTTGCAAAGCGGTATAGAATCGCAGCGACCTGCTCGCGCGTGATGTTGTTATTCGGCGCGAACTGACCCTCTCCGATTCCGGCGACAATTGAGTTGTCCGCCGCCCAAATTACAGCGTTTGCATACCACGCGTCGTCAGGCACATCCGAGAACGGGTTTGCCGCGGTGGATTTCGGCGGCTTGTCGTAGCTGTATAGTACCGTAACCAGCATAGCGCGCGTCATCGTGCCGTTCGGGGCGAATATGGTATCGGATATTCCGGAGAAAAGGTGGTTGTTGTACGCGTAAGTAACGGCGTTGTAGAACCAGTCGTCTTTCCCAACATCAGTGAACGGCAAATCGCCTTTCGGGGCAGGTGTTGGAGTAGGCGTTGGCGTCGGAGTAGGCGTCGGCGTCGGAGTAGGCGTCGGGGTAGGTGTAGGCGTGGGAGTAGGTGTGGGCGTGGGAGTAGGCGTGGGTGTAGGCGTGGGAGTAGGTGTGGGAGTAGGTGTTGGGGTAGGCGTCGGTGTAGGTGTTGGCGTAGGTGTGGGTGTCGGGGGCGGCGTTGGCTCTATCTCCGTCGCCGCGAAGGTGTACGACAATACCAGCGTCGTACCGTTGTTGCTGACAAACGTCGGCGCGTTGCCGTTAATTGTGAAGCCCGCAACGGCGGCTGTGTTCGTAAACCCACCCGTAAAGGTTGTGTTGCCGATTGCCGTCAGCGTCACGGTGACGGTGTACGCCGTGCTGTAGGCGAAGGTCGCGGGGCTGCCGTTCCACGCCGCCGCTGCGCTGAACTGAGCGCTGTTTTCCGTGACCGCCGCGCTCGGCGTTGCAAGCGCAACCGGCGCGGTGACCGTCAGCGCCGCCGCCGAGATTAGCGTTGCGGGAGGCGGCTCAACATACTCCGTTGTAAATGTATTTGCGCTGTTCGCCGCCAATACATTGCCGTCGGGGTCTGCAACTCCGCTTGCATTTACCGTATATTGCGTGCTTCCGTCAAGTCCCGCGTATGGCGCGGTGAGTGTTGTGCCGTCTGCGGACCACATTGCCGGGGTTGTGGTTATTGTCACCGTATCGTGTCCGGAGGCAGTCAGCGAAATGGTGCCTGCCGTTAATTTGTCCATCTGCTTGTCTGAATCATCATAGTTGGTTGAGTTGTTTTTGAAGGTCAGCACAATATTTCCGGATACGGGCACGTCCGTTGCCGAATTTGCGGGCGTTATGGTTTTAATTAACGGCGCCTTGGTCATCTTTGAGAAGAAGGACGTGCTGCCGATTCTGTACCGCGTCGGGTTGCTGAAATATCCTCCGCTCAGGTTAAGCGGATTCCCCGCAAGGTCAGTAAACGCCCCCGGCTCGGCATAAACGGTGTATGACCGCCAACTGTCAGTATTGCTGTAAGCGGTATTAAAGTCTTCCAGTGTTACCCCGCTAATAAACGAAGAAAACGGAATAGTTGCGGTGCAGCCTGCGCCGGTGCCGCTTACGTTAACATTGCTTGTGGTTATAGTGCATGTTAATATGCTGCCGCCTCCGCTGCCTGAAGGAACTGCGTTATTGCTGTCGTCGTAGTTATACACCTTGTTGACTGCATATACGGATATTTGCGTACCCTCAACAGCCGTCACGGTTTCGCTGAACGACAACACAAGGCTTCCGCCTGCCATAGTGCTGAGCGTCCCGGTCGGCGATTGCAGGGCTGCCACCGGTGCAGTTGTATCGCCGACGCGTGCCGGCCATGTTTGCCCCTTGCGGTTTGCCGGGTCGCTGCTGCTGTCAGCAACAATGGCGCGGATAGCGCTTGCCATGTTTTCAGCTCCGCCGGACCATGTTGCGCCGTTTGCGGAGTAATAGCCGTAGCCGCTGCCTGCTGTTGTTTGTCCCGTTGAAGTGTAGGTGTATCTTGCGCCCCACTCACTGCCGTTAGCGCCGTACGCAATAGTTACCTTTAATACAATCGCAAAGGTTTTGTTTGCTCCGAGTGCAATATTTCCGAGGTCGGCAGTATAATACCCGTCGTACGACGTACTCACGGACGCTTTAACGCCGCCGCTGACAGCCTGCGACAAAAGTGCGCTGTTCGAAACAGCAGTTGTGTCGCCCACCGCGACATAAACGTCATACTGCGCGGCGCCGTTAGGATTGTAGAACTGCACTTTTTTCAGCGCCGTAGCTGTTGACTGCGTGTCAAATATATTGGCGCTGTACGCTGTCGTTGTTGCTACGCCATATGCGCCGTATCCGCCGGTGTACTTCGGCGTATAGTCATATATCGCGTCAGCAAAGCTGCCGTCATATCCCGTAACAGCCCAAACTCCGCCGATAGGGGTGTAGTAGGACATCCAGAAATACGAGGTATAGCTGCCGGAGGTATATCCGCCGTCGTGCGAAGGCGTGCCGCTCCAGCTGTTCTTTATCAGCCACGCGCCGTTTCCGGCAGGCTGTGTTCCGATGAAATTATCAACAGAAAAGTCGTCGTCCCAGCCGACGATAAGCACGCCGTGGTTGGAACTGGTGTTTGTCGTGTAATACGAATATTGGTTGTCGTATCCTTGGCTTGAGCCGAGTATCTTATTGTATCCGCCGCCGACAACCTCAGAGGTTGTCTGATCCGAATAGTACGAAACAGTTGTCGCGCCGTAGCTTTCAATAAGCGACTTAACCGCGTTAATGTAGGTGTGCGACACTTCGCTTCCGGGAGTCCCCGAGGATAAATCCGGCAGGCGAACAATTCCGGTAACAAGTCCTGCTTTGGGTGCGGACTGGCTGACAGACAAGGCGCGGGTTACGGACGCGGTTGAATACACATCGCTGGATTCCAGAACGGTGCCGCTCATGACCTGCCGCGTGAAATATGCGGCGGCATAATTGGTGTTTCCGCCGTCGTTAGCGTTATCACGCATTCCGTACGGGTTATCATTGGCGACAGCGTTTTTTCTGCTTGTGGCAAACGCCAAATGCATTTCGGAAAGGTCCGGATTTGTATCGCCTACGCTGTTTTTTTCAATAAAAGCCTCCAGCGCGCCGATAGCTGAAAAAGCCCAGCAGGTGCCGAAGGAGCCTTGGTTTCTCGCCGGAGTGAGCGCGTTATTTGCCGCCGCTTCCGCGCGAGGATCATATTTTGCCGCAGCGGCAGACGCAAACCGCAGTCCGCGCGGCAGTGTGTTTATCGGGGAGCGTTCGTTGAGATATTGCTCCGGAATAAGTCCGCCGAAGTCCTCGCCGTTTTGCCAGCGGATATAGTCGGGGTTAATTTCCGGCTCATATATATCATATAGCCCGGCGAATTCCTCCTCAGGTATTATGACGACGGCGTTATCTTCGTTCTCTGCCGCGCCGGCTGTAAGCATTCCGCCCGGAACCAGCGTCAGCAAGAGCACAAGCGCGAGAAGCAGCGCAATAAATCTGACGGACTTATGTGTTTTAATATGCATATGGATATGTTCCCTTTTGTAGCTGCGGATTATTCAATCGCCGCCTCAGTTAGCCGGAGGTTTAGCCGAAGTGAAATTTACGCTACTTTTTAGATTAGCATACCACATATATCCACGAAATGCAACCCAAATTTATAAAAGGGAGCGTGTAATTTAACTGCCCGGCTTGGGTTTGGGGAATAAAATATGGGGTGAGGTGGGGCAGGGTGCTGCAGGGCGTTATGGTGCAAAAAAGAAAACCATCTATGGAACGGAAGATCCGTTATCCATAGATGGTTTTCAAGTTTGGTCCGAGTGACAGGACTTGAACCTGCGGCCTCTTGACCCCCAGTCAAGCGCGCTACCAACTGCGCCACACCCGGAAAAAATATTTGCTTAACCAATATAGCATATGTCGGGGCGATTTGCAAGTGTTTTTACCGCGCAGTCGGTTTCCATAATATGGTGTCTGTTCTCCCGCAGTGCGGATAAACCGTACAAAACCCTCTCGCTTCGTAACAGTGTTGCAAAAAAATCTCCGGTTCAGGTATACGCCGGTAACAATCCGGTAATAATACTCTCAGATATTACGCAAAGCGCGTAATACATACCGACGAGCAAAAATACGGAGCTTTTAATATGAAAAAGAAATCTACCGGACAAAAAATAACCGACTTTCTCGCAGGACGCGGGTTTTACCTCGTTGTTTTGGCGTGCGCGCTGGTAATCGGAGTATCGGCTTGGGCACTGTTTTTTTCAAACGGCAAGGACGACTATACAGACGCCCTGGGCACGATAACCGCGACGCCGCCCGTCATAACCCCGCCGCCCTCCGACGCGACATGGGGACGAGTCACACCAACGCCTACGCCTGTTACAACGCTGCCGCCGACTCCCGAGCCGACGCCCGAACCAACTCCTGAACCGACACCAACGCCTAAGCCGACGGCAAAGCCGGACAAGGAAAAGGACGACGGACACTCGCAAAAGGGCGCAGCCTCCATCGAAGATTTGACCTTTATGTGGCCGGTGCCGGGCAAAATAACCGGTGCGTTTTCCATTGCCGCATTGGTTTACAACAAAACAATGGGCGACTGGCGTACACACAACGGAATCGACCTTGAGGCGGAGCCGGGAACAAAGGTTGTCGCCTGCGCCGACGGCACGGTTGCCGAGATATACCGCGACGATTTGCTAGGCACAACAGTCGTTATTGACCACGGGTTTAATCTCAAGTCCTACTACTCAAACCTCACGGAGGAACCCGCCGTCAAGGTCGGTGACAAGATAGCCTGCGGCTCTGTTGTAGGCACAGTCGGGGATACGGCAATCGGCGAGGCGGGAGAAGCCTCGCACCTGCACTTTGCGATGACGATTGAGGACGAGATTGTTGACCCCGCAAGCGTCATAATAGTTGGCGCGGTTTTCGAGGAATAACTCTCCCGTCGGACGGCGCGCCGCCGAAAAGACGGTGGCATTACAAATTCGCATTTCGCTTTTTTCCTTCTCTCCTAAATGCTCAAAACCGGGCGGCAATAGAGTCGCCCGGTTTTGAGTATTTTTGTATTGTAATTATGCGGTAAGCGGCCGCCGCACCGCTAAATATTCGTGTCAACCGTAATGGCGGAGATTTCAAACGCGGTTCGCTCCTCGGAAAATGTTTCCGAGTGCTTTTTTATGTATTTTCTCGATTGCAGCCGTCCGTAAAGCGAGATTACCGTTCCCACCGGGCAGTCAGACAGCTCGTAGGCGCACCTGCCCCAGGCAATCGCGGGCAGATAGTTAGACTTGCCGCGCGGGCGGTTTATCGCAAGCATAACGTCGCATATCTTGCGCCCGGAGGGGGTCGAGCGAAAGGTCGGTTCCTTGCAGATAACGCCGATAAGCTCAACCTCGTTTTCGTCGCGCACATCGGCGCCTGCAAATTCAATTCCGTCCGCAAACACGAATATAATAAGGCGTGAGCGCCCGTTCGTCCCCGGCTCGTTTTGCGAGCGTATCTCACCTGAAATTCTCACGCGTTCGCCTGCCTCAAGACACAGACCGGCAGTAAGCGACTCCGGGACGTGGACATTCAGCCTGTCAACCGTGCCGGAAAGACGCGAAATTTCGAGTGGGAACGAGATAAGACCGCCAAACCCGGGATTATTATTTGCAGCAGGCGCGGCGCAAACCGTCCCGCATAATTTTATAGAGTTCTTCAGCTCTGCGTTCATAAAGTAGCTCCCGATAAAAACACTTGTATCGATAAATCTTATGAACTCGGAGCTTGGAAAATGACTCTTTGGGAGATTTGTTTGCGGCAAAGCCCTGCGGGAGGGGCTTTGTCAGGGTTTCGCTTCTGTCGGGGACGGCGTCCCCGATGTCCCTTGCTGCGGATGCCACCAGATTTTTTGTCGGGTGTAGGGGCGGCAGCCTGCCGCCAACCGTCGCGGGGGGCGGAATTTTCGCGGGAACACACCGTAGGGGCGACCGTCCTCGGTCGCCCGGGGTTTTGGGGATTAGCTGTTTGGGGTTTGCTTTTACTTGGGTGCTGTGTTTGGTGGGACTTTACTTTTTTCAGGGCTTTGCGTTTGTAGGGGACGATGCCCTCATCGTCCCTTGTTGCGGTTGCCGCCGGATTTTTGGCGGGTGTAGGGGCGGCAACCTGCCGCCCGCCGTCGCGGGGCGGATTTTTCGCGGGGAACACCGTAGGGGCGACCGTCCCGGTCGCCCGCTGTCTTTTGGATTCGCCGTTTAGGTTCTGCTTTTATTCTGGTGCAAGCGTGTTACCTGCGGCGCAGGTTGCAGTGTTTGTAATTGCGGCGAAGCTTCGCCTCACCGCGTTGCAGAGCGCCTGCGCGGCGGGCGGTTACTTTTTCCGCTTCGCCGGAAAAAGTAACCAAAAAGGGGCGACTTCTTTAGAAGAAGCAATCTT
>JAISLF010000046.1 GCA_031260605.1 Oscillospiraceae bacterium | reverse complement strand
AAGATTGCTTCTTCTAAAGAAGTCGCCCCTTTTTTGGTTACTTTTTTCCGGCGAAGCGGAAAAAAGTAACCGCCGCCGCGCGTAGCGGCACCTCTGCGCACACACCAGCGCCCCTGGTGAACAAGCATTAAGCAGCAATAACCAGAAGTCCTAAAACCTAACCACCGTCCGCCAAAACACCGCAGCCGCCCGTGGCACCCCCCCCTCTTGACTTTTCCAAGAAATTATGCAATACTAAACAAAAATCCTTTATCCACGGAGCAAAACGCAGTGTCCTACTCTGAAACGGCGAAATATCTTTTTGATAACGGCTTTAATTGTGCGCAGTCCGTCCTCGGTTCTGTTGCCGAGGAGCTTGGTCTTGAGCAGGAGACGGCTCTTGCTATTGCCGGAGGACTTGGCGGCGGATGCACCTGCGGCGAGCTTTGCGGCGCGGCGTTAGGCGGAGTTCTGGCAATCGGTATGCAGGCGGATTATTCGGACGCGCAGAATACTGCCGCCAAGGAGCGCGCACACGCCAAAACTGAAGCGTTTCTTGCGGCGTTTCGCGAAAAATTCGGCGCACTGCGGTGCCGTGACCTGCTGGGGCACGACCTGACCTCCGATGAGGGGCGCGCGATACGCGAAAACAGCTCAGAACGCGAGGATAAGTGTACAAAATATGTAATGTGGGCAGCCGAAAACTGCCTTAGGGATTAGACTTTGAGCAAACCAAAGGTTTTTATTGACGGGCAGGAGGGAACCACCGGCCTTGACATACACAATAGGCTCTGGCACAACGACGCGATTGAGCTGCTGACGATTGAGCCTGCGCTGCGAAAGGACGCGGGCGCACGCAAAAAGCTTATTAACGACGCGGACGTTGTTATTCTTGCCCTGCCGGACGCCGCCGCGCGTGAGGCAGTTGCGCTGCTCGATGCGGACAACCGCCGCACGAGGGTTCTGGACGCTTCAACCGCGCACAGAACGGCTGACGGCTGGCAGTACGGCCTGCCGGAGCTTATCGCAACGCCGCTGGACGAGGCGCTTGACCCGGAGCTGTACCGCTTTGCGGACTTAATCCGTGTGTCGCGGTTTGTTGCAAATCCCGGTTGCCACGCGACAGGGTTTATTATGGCGGTTCACCCGCTTGTGTTTTTTGAGGCGATAAGCCGGGATGCGCTTTTGACGTGCACCTCGCTCACGGGATATTCGGGCGGCGGCAAGAAGATGATTGCCGAGTATGAGCACGAAAAAACGGATCCGCTGTTCGCGCCGGCTGTGTACGGGCTGAGTCAGGAGCACAAGCACCTGCCTGAGATGACCAAATATTCCGGGCTGAGGGCGGCGCCCGTGTTTCTCCCGATTGTGGATGACTTTTATAAGGGAATGGCGGTGAATATCGGTCTGCACGGCCGCCAGCTGCTGCGACGATATACGCCGGAGACGCTTGCGGAGCTGTACGCGCAGTATTATGCCGGACAGACAGGCGTTGCCGTGCGGGTTGCAGCAGCGGACGAGAAGCTATACGCCACGCGCCTTGCGGGGCGGGACGATATTGAGCTTGTCATCGCCGGAAATGAGGAGCGCGTAACGGTCACCGCGCTGTTTGACAATCTCGGCAAGGGCGCGTCAGGTGCGGCGGAGAAAAACCTCACGCTAATGCTTTCTTCTGTTTCATAAAAGAACTGCCGGACAGCGGGAATTCACTGAAAAATCAACATTACAACAAATACGCGGCTTTTGCCGCAAACAAATATACAGGTTAAATTTATGCCGGATACAGAAATAAAATTTATTGCGGACGGAGTTTGCGCCCCGCTCGGTTTTTTCGCAGGGGGACTGCACTGCGGAGTTAAAACAAAAAATCCCGACAAAAAGGACGTTGCGATTATTGCGTCCTCCGTGCCCTGCCGCGCGGCGGGTGTGTTCACAAAAAATGAGGTGGTGTCGGACGCGGTGCTGCTGACGAAAAAGCGGCTTGAAAACGGAGAGCTTCAGGCGGTTATTGTCAACTCCGGTATAGCGAATGTCTGCGCCGAGGGCGGATATGCCGCCGCCGCGCGCGAGGGACGCGCGGCCGCTGTTGCGCTTGGACTGCCGGAAACGTCCGTTGCTGTTGCGTCCACCGGTGTTATCGGGCAGAAGCTGAATATTGAGGCGATAGAGCGCGGCGTTCCGGCGCTGGCAAAGCTGCTGTCGCGCAGCGCGGAGGGGTCTGACGGCGCGTCCGCCGCGATTATGACGACGGACACCGTGAAAAAAGAGTACGCCGTGGAGCTGAATATCGGCGGCGCGGCGGTGCGTATCGGGGGAATCGCGAAAGGCTCCGGTATGATTCACCCGAATATGGGCACAATGCTCTCGTTTATCACAACAGACGCCGCAATTTCGCATTCCGCTCTCGTGAGTGCGCTGCACCATGCGGCGGACTACTCCTTTAACCGCATTTCCGTTGACGGAGACACCTCAACTAACGACACGTGCCTTGTTCTTGCCAATGGGCTTGCCGAAAACGCCGAGCTTGCGGAGGGTTCGCCTGAATATTTCGCGTTTGAGGGTGCGCTCACGGCGCTTTGCCGCCGCCTTGCAATCGACCTTGCGTCTGACGGGGAGGGCGCGACGCACCTGATTACTTGCCGAGTCTCCGGAGCTAAAACCGAGGAGGACGCGGTTGCTTTGGCAAAGTCCGTGATTTCGTCGTCCCTGCTAAAGGCGGCGGTTTTCGGACGCGACGCAAACTGGGGCAGAATTCTTTGCGCTATGGGGTATGCGGGAGTCAAGTTCAACGTAGCAGAGGTTTCCGTTGACTTTTTGTCCGACGCGGGAAGAATCTCCGTCTGCCGGAACGGGTGCGGGCTTGATTTTGACGAGACGCTTGCCAAGGAAGTTTTGTCTGAGCACGATATTGTGATTGAAATCACGGCAGGAAGGGGTTCTGCCTCCGCAGAATGCTGGGGCTGTGATTTAACCTATGACTACGTAAAAATCAACGGAGACTACAGGTCATAATTTGTTTAGTCAACAAACGGCGTATGAGAGAACGCCGCGAGTATATTTTAGGAACACATTTTTAGGAGAAAAACACTAATGTCAACATCAACGTCGTCAATCACTCAAACCGCGATTGCAATGGGGCTTTATCTGCTCATCGTTATCGTGGTCGGTATCGTTTTCGCAAAGCGCGCAAATGAAAACTCCGACAACTTCTTCCTCGGCGGGCGTTCGCTCGGACCGTGGGTTGCGGCTATGTCGGCTGAAGCCTCTGATATGTCAGGCTGGCTGCTTATGGGCTTGCCGGGCGTCGCCTACTGGTGCGGAATTGCGGACGCGTTCTGGACGGCAATCGGACTGCTTATCGGAACCTACCTGAACTGGCTGCTTGTATCCAAGCGCTTGCGCCGGTACTCGACCTACACAAAGTCGATCACCCTGCCGGAATTCTTCTCAAACCGCTTCCGCGAAAAGGGTAAGCTGCGCCCGCTTCTTATCATTGCGTCGCTGTTTATCCTCGTTTTCTTTGCGGTGTATGTCGGAAGCTGCTTTGCCACAGCCGGTAAGCTTTTTGCGCAGCTGTTTAACGCGCCGTATATTCCGATGATGCTTCTCGGCGCCGTTATCGTTATATTCTACACGCTTCTCGGTGGATTTCTGGCCGAAAGCGTCTCAGATTTCATTCAGGGTATTATTATGATCGTGGCGCTGGTTGCGGTGCTTGCAATTGGAATCTGGCACGCCGGCGGCGTTGGCGCAATTCGCGACAATCTCAAGAACATTCCCGGATTTATGGACTTTTTCGGGATAGCGAGTCCGGCGACAGGCGGCGACGGTATTCAGCTTATAGAAAGCGGCAAGCCGCTGTTCGGAGAGGCGGGAAAATACGGGCTGCTCACAATTGTGTCCACAATGTCCTGGGGACTCGGCTACTTTGGCATGCCGCAGGTTCTGCTGCGATTCTTTGCAATCCGCAAGCTCAGCGAGCTGCGCCGCTCAAGAATTATCGCAACCGTCTGGTGCACGATCTCACTTGCGGCGGCTGTTGTTATCGGTATCGTCGGCCGTGCAGGCTTTGCCACTAATTCCGAGCTTTTGACCTCCGGCGGAGCAGAGGGCGTTTTTATTACAATCGCCTCAACGCTGTTCCACCCGCTTGTTGCGGGCGTTATGATGGCGGGAATTCTCGCCGCCGTTATGTCAAGCTCGGACTCTTACCTGCTGATTGCGTCCTCAGCTCTTGCTAAGGACATCTTCAAGGGCGTTATAAAAAAGGACGCGACGGACAAAAATATTATGTTAGTGTCCCGCATTGCGCTGATGCTTGTTGCGGTTTTCGGCGTTGTCATTGCGTGGAACAAGGACTCAAATATTTTCAAAATCGTATCCTTTGCGTGGGCGGGCTTCGGCGCGGCGTTCGGACCTCTGGTTCTGTTCAGCCTGTTCTGGAAGCGCCTGACGCATATCGGAGCCGTAGCCGGTACGCTTGCCGGCGGAATTATGGTATTTGTCTGGAAGTTCCTGATTAAGCCGAATGGCGGTGTTTGGGGCATTTACGAGTTGCTTCCGGCGTTCCTGGTCAGTTGCATTGTTATCGTGGTGGTCTCGCTTGTAACGGCAAAGCCGTCCGCCGAGGTTCAAGGCGACTTTGAGGCGGCAAAGACATTTGAGTGCTAAAAAAGCACAGTAAAGAGCTTTAGCTTCGCCCGGTGCAGCGCGGTAATAGGAATATGCCGGGACGATTACGCAGAACCTTGTTTGGAGAAACATTCCTTGCAAAAAAACACAACCGCTATAATTGATTACGGGGTAGGCAACGTGTTTTCGTTGCAGTCCAGCCTTGACAGGGTCGGTCACACCGGCCTTGTCACGGGCGACGCCCGAAAAATTGCGGATTCCGCGCGGATTATTCTGCCGGGCGTCGGCGCCTTTCCCGACGCGGCGAGGAAGCTGCGCGAAACAGGGCTGTTTGATGTTGTCCTTGCCGAGGTGAAAAAAGGCAAGCCGCTTCTCGGCATTTGCCTTGGAATGCAGCTGCTGTTCGACAAAAGCTATGAGTACGGCGAGACTGACGGACTTGGGCTTTTACCCGGAGTCGTCGCGCCGATAAAGCCGCTTCTGCCACAGGGCGCAAAGGTGCCGCATATGGGCTGGAACAGCCTTGTGTTTACGGAGGCGGGGCGGGAATCCGCACTATTCCGGCACATTCCTGACGGGGCGGACGTTTATTTTGTGCACTCATTTTCGGCGCAGCAGTGCGACTCCGTGCTGCTCGCGTCAACAGACTACAGCGGCGCACAGCTGACTGCGGCGGCGGGACGCGAGAACGTCCTCGGCTGCCAGTTCCACCCGGAAAAAAGCGGCGAAACGGGGCTGAGAATTCTGACAGGCTTCTGTGAGCTGTAAGACGCGGCGAAGTGCGGCGCGCACTCGACAATAATAACGGGCAGGAGACGGCGGGCAAGTTTTTCCCGCGAACGGAAATTGAACCTTCAGATTTTCGGAAAATCCAAGTGCTTTGACACGAAAAAGGCGGAGCGTTACTTCAAGGAGCGCGGTATCCGCTTTCAGTCAATCGACATAATCAAGTACGGTATTTCTCGCGGCGAGCTGACCTCGGTTATCTCCGTCGTCGGACTGCCCGCGCTGATTAACGAAAAAGCGCCGGATGCCAAAACGCTGCAATACCTTGCGTATGACGAGGACAAGCTTGAACGGCTGTTGGAGGATACGCGGCTGCTGAATACGCCGATTGTGCGAAACGGCAGACAGGCGACGGTCGGGTTTCACCCTGAGATCTGGCAGACGTGGCAGTAAACACACACTGCGCTGACGCAACTTAATATAAAACGCCCCTTGCGGAAGTTGTTTCCGCAAGGGGCGTTTTTGTTTATGAAATTTTGCGGGTAAGCAACTGCAGTGCAGTTGGTGTGAGCTTGTAATAGCACAGTATCCTGCAGCTATCGGTTGCGCCGCAACAGCGCGGGCGCGGTGCGGCAAACCACAGTCAAATCCGGTTGGCACCCGTCGGCGATAGCCGACCGTGGATTATTGCTCATCCTAATTGGAGGGACTTTCCCAAATGTGAGGGGAGAAACGTTTGCGTTACAAAGCCGGCAAACGAGAGCAGGCCCTTAAAGCGGCTTCTTTGGTTACTTTCTTGCCGCAGCAAAAAAGTAACCGCCCGCCGCGTAGGCGCTAAGCAGCGCGAAGAGGCAGAGCTTCATCGCAATTACAAACATAGTAATCTGTGGCGCACAATGACGCGCATATACCCAACAGCATTTGCGGTACGATTCTACAGCTCGTTCACAACCGTCATAATCATCGGGTTTTTCTTTGTTTTCTTGTACAGGAACTGCGACAGCGCGGACTTTATCGCACCGCGCAGAGCCGCCGCGTCGGTATGAGAGCTTTTGTCCGTGTCAGACAGCACGTCGAGAATCTCGTCGCGCATTTCGCGCAAAAGCTCCTCGGACTCCTTGACGTAAACAAAGCCGCGTGTTATGATTTCCGGCTCGGAGAGCATTTCCCCGTCCTCTGACGAGAGGTTTACGATAACGACAATCATTCCGTCCTGCGCAAGGTGCTTGCGGTCGCGCATAACGACAGAGCCGACGTCTCCCGCGCCTGTGCCGTCAACAAGGATTCTGCCTGACTGAACGGTGCCTGTGCGCTTTATGCCCTTGGAGGTCATTTCAATGACGCTTCCTATTTCCGCGACGATTATGTTTTTCTGCGCAATGCCCATATTCTGCGCGATTTTCGCGTGAATTCGCAGGTGACGCGCCTCGCCGTGCAGCGGCATAAAGAACTTCGGTTTGGTGAGCGCCATCATCATTTTCAGCTCCTCTGAGCAGGCGTGTCCCGAGACGTGCAGACCGGAGGTCTTGTCATAGATAACCTCCGCGCCGCGCCGAAACAGCTCGTCGATAACGCGCGTGACAGAGCGCTCATTGCCCGGGACGGCAGAGGCGGAGATAATAACGCGGTCGCCGTTTTGGATCTCAACCTTGCGGTGTGAGGAAAACGCGATTCTGTGCAGTGCGCTCATCGGCTCGCCCTGTGAGCCTGTGGTGATAATTACGATTTTCTCCGCAGGGAGCGTCTTAATCAGGTCAATGCTGATGAGCAGGCTGTCCGGGCAGTCTATATACCCAAGCTCCTGCGAGACCTTGATGATGTTTTCCATACTGCGCCCTGTTACGGCGACGCGGCGGCCGTATTTCTTTGCGCAGTTCAAGACCTGCTGAATTCTGTGTACGTTTGAGGCGAAGGTTGTAACGAGAATGCGGTTCTCGCAGCCGCGGAACAAATCGTCCAGCCGCTGACCGACGAGACGCTCCGAGGAGGAATAGCCCGCCTTTTCGACGTTCGTTGAGTCCATCGCGAGTAGCGCGATTCCACGGTTTCCAAGCTCACCAAAACGCGCAAGGTCAATCATATCGCCTGAAATCGGCGTTGTGTCCACCTTGAAGTCTCCTGTGTGAATTACAATGCCGGCGGGGGTTTTTATCGCGAGGGACACCGCGTCCGGAATCGAGTGGTTCACGCGTATCATCTCAATGGTGAAGCACCCGAGCTTAACCTTTTCGCCCGCGCTCATCTTAATAAGCTCGGACTTTTGCAGCAGCTTATGCTCCGCAAGCTTTAGCGAAACAAGCCCGATTGTGAGCGGCGCCGCGTAAACTGGCGCGTCCACGTCGCGAAGCAGGTATGCAAGCGAACCGATATGGTCCTCATGCCCATGCGTCAGGAAAATGCCGCGTATTTTGTGTTTGTTCTGTACAAGATATGTGTAGTCCGGGATGACAAGGTCAACGCCGTACATTTCGTCGTCAGGGAAGCCGAGTCCCGCGTCCACAAGGATAATATCCTCGCCGGATTCGTAGACAGTGGCGTTCTTTCCAATCTCGCCGAGTCCGCCGAGAGGTATGATTTTTACTTTTTCACTCATAATGTTGTATTTTTACGGGCAGGGCTGAACTTCAGCACATAGCTTTTTGCGCGTGTTTTTCGTGCAAAAAAGAAAACCGGCCGTAAAAACGTGTACTCCTTAATTGTTTTATGTATTTTTAGCTTTTGGGGGAATGCTGTCGCGGACTGCGCAACAAACCCTTATATTTTGCGGATTGTATTTTCCGCTAAAAACCGGCGCGCGAGCCGGGTTTTGCTCTGTATAATAATTGCGCGGTTACGCTTGGACGATTTCTCCGAGAGCCGAAATCGCGGAATCAATTTCCTCTGCCGTGTTCTCCGGACAGAAGCTCAGGCGCAGCGTTTTACGAACCTCTTCGTCCGTAAGACCGTAATATTCAAGCGCCTGTTTTCGCTTTTCCGTTCCTCTGCTGTTTGATTTACACGCCGACCCGTTTGAAACGCATATTCCGCGTTTGCCGAGAGCCTGAACCGCGTCCCCGGCGTTTATTCCGGGAAGCGTAAAGCTTACAATATGCGGCGCACAGCGCTCATTCGTGTTTAACCGCGCGTCGAGGAAGCACGCTTTCAGCCGCAGCATTGCATAGTCACGCAGCTGCGTCATTTTTTCGGCGTCCGCTTCAAAATTCGCAAACACCGTCCGTATTGCTTCTGAAAACGCGGCGATGAGCGGCGCGCTTTCCGTGCCAGAACGCAAGCCGCGCTCCTGACCTCCGCCGAACTGCCGCGCGAATATATTCACTCCGTTTCGGACATAGAGCGCACCGCAGCCTGCAATGCCGTGAACCTTATGTGCGCTGACGCTTAGTAAATCAACGCCGAGTCCGTCTACTGTAAACGGTATTTTTCCAAAACCCTGAACCGCGTCGCAATGTACAAGCGCGTTAGGGTTACGGCGCTTTACAATCCGGCTTATTTCCGCAAGCGGAAAAACGGTTCCGACCTCGTTTTGCACAAGCATAATGCTGACAACCGCAGTTTTCTCCGTTACCGCGCGTTCAAGGTAATCCAAGTCAAGCTCGCCGCCGCTCAGCGGAACATAATCAACAGAATATCCGTGTTCCCGGCGCAGGTTTCTAACGGTTTTTGCCACCGCCGCATGCTCGACGGACGTCGTCACGATTTGTTTTTCGTTTCCGGCGAAAGCCCCGCCGAACAGAGCCATATTGTCCGATTCGGTTCCGCCGGAGGTGAAATATACCTCTTCAGGTGCGGCCCCAAGGGCGTTTGCGGTAACGCGGCGCGCGTTTTCGATTTCTTCCTTGCACCGCACACCAAAAGCGTGACTTGACGACGGATTAGCCCATTGCGCTTTCATCATAAACGCTGCGCGTTCCACTGCCTCAGCGCACGGCTTCGTCGTCGCCGCATTGTCTAAATATATCAATGCAGATACCTAACCTATTTTCTGAAACATATCCGAATTTACGAACTTCTGATGTTCGTCATAGGTTTTGAAGAATTCGTGGCGGCCCTCAATTGACAGGGCATAGTAGAAAAACTTCGTCTGCGCGGGGGCAAGCGCAGCCTTTATTGACTTTAGTCCGGGGTTGGAAATCGGACCGGGGGGAAGTCCCTCGTTTTGATACGTATTATACGGATTGTCCAGCTGCGTTGAAAACTCCTGATCTGAATCTGCAATTGCATAGAAAATCGTAGCGTCGATTTGCAGGCGCTTTAAGTCCTTGCTGTTCAGGCGGTTGAATATAACGGACGCAATGAGCGGGCGGTCAACATCCACACCTGCCTCAGACTCTACCATAGAGGCGACAATTATCGCTTCACGCAGCGTTAGCCCGGAGGCTGTGAGCAGGTTTTGATACGACTCGTCAAACCGTACGCTGAAGTTGCTCAGGAACTTTTTGATGACACGCTCAGGATTGTCGTTTTTATAGAACTTGTATTTGTCCGGGAACAAAAAGCCTTCAAGCCGGAGCTTGTTTCCCGCAGCGGGAATCCCGTCTAAAAACGCATAGTCGAACTCGATATTTGCCGCTGCGTCCCAAAGCTCACTTGCAGAGCAAACGCCGTTTTCCTCAAGCCGCGTAAATATTTTCAGCAGTGTAAAGCCCTCGGGAATAACTACCTCAACCTCAACGCGCTTTCCGCCGCGCGCCGACATACCGGAGACAATCGCGCGGTAATCAAAAATAGCGTTCAGCTCATAGGTTCCGGGGACGATTTTCTCTTGCGCTTTTGAAAATCCGGCGTACCACAGAAACAGCTTTTTGTATTTTATAAGGTCGTGGTCATACAAATTGTCCGCAACCTGTTCAAGCGTGAAGCCCTTGGAAATCGTGATTTCCTCAGTGCGGTTTGTCCTGCCGAAGGCGAGAACATCGGTTGCGGCAAGCCACAAAAAGCAAGCCAGAACGCCGCCTGCAAGAAGCGCAAAGAGTGCGGCGATAATGCCGGAAAACACGCCTGTGCCGCGGCGGCGGAAGCGCTTAACCGGAGCGTCCGGGTCTATTTGCGAGCGGTAATGTCCGTCAAAATCATAGCGCACGTCAAACGAGTCGGCATTTTCCGTGGAAAATTCCGAGCTGCGCGTTGAAGAGCGCGAATTTGCGGGGCGCTGTCCGCCGCTTTTATCTTGTGAATTATAGTTGTTGTTTTTGTCCATTGTTTTTTGTATGATGCTTTGCGCGCGTCACAATTGACGCCTGTGCAAAAGAGTATATCTGTTTATATAGTACGGCGCAGAGCGCCGGAAAATGCAAGTGAGGTCTGCTGCGCTCAAATTTGATTATATCAAAAAAAGCGATAAAATATGCAACAGCCGTAAAATCCGCAAACTTTGCTGACGGCAAAACCGGTCAGGCGTACAGTGCGGGTTTGTTTTTTGCGCGTAAATCGGGCGTAAACCTTTTCGGCGGTAATTTTGATTTATGTTTATCCCGCGGAAAGCAGCGCGGTGGAAGGTCAGAGGTAGCGATTATTCGGTTATACGACGAAAAAGTTGCGTATATTTACCGAAGACAGTATTTCAGCAGGGTCTCCTGCATTTTTTTCGTCAAGCCGGGCAAGCAAATGCAGGGCGTTGTTTTCCATTGCTGCGGGACTCGCGGTGACAGGATTTGTTCGGAAGTGCCGCTTTTACTCACATTTTGGCGGAGGTGCTCCGAAAAAGATGTCATCACTTTTTGGCTGTGTTAAGTGACGAAATTAACATCGCTTTTATTTCTTCAGCCAGCTTTATAAGACCTTGGGCATTGTCAATCAACTGTGTGTTTTTTAATATTTTCAACCAATAAATACTTCCGCTGCATTCTTTTAATGCGATATGGAGTTTAGCGATAAAATCTGCTTTGCTGTTGCCGAAAACGGCTTCATTAATATTGGCACCAATACTTGTGCCTGAACGTAACAACTGTTTCATTATAGTTGTGTCTTTGTGCTGTTTGCCATAGCTCTGAAAAATAAGCACAATTTGAGTAGCGAATTCAAGTGACTTTTCTGCTAAAACCGACTCCTGCAAAATAGTGCCCCTTTTTAGTGAAAAGTGAAAAACGAAAAGTGAAGAGTGGAAAGTACAAATTTGCCTTTTATAATCGTGGCGCAGCCACACATTTTCTCTTCTCTTTTCACTCTTATCTCTTAACTCTTTGCCGACAGGCAAAGTCTGGCGGAGGGCGGGGGATTCGAACCCTCGTGAGATTGCTCTCAAACGGTTTTCAAGACCGCCGCGTTATGACCACTTCGCTAGCCCTCCGTAACGCTGTTTTCACTATGAAAACATAACAGCAAACGCCCACCTGCACGCTTGCTTTTTGCCGAAATCAGTATTAAATTCTTATGTTTTGGCAGGGGCAGAAGGATTCGAACCCTCAAAGACGGTTTTGGAGACCGTAGTGATACCATTTCACTATGCCCCTACAGGACGCAACTGCGTTATTATAGCACTTTGCCGCCGGATTGTCAAGCGGAAAAATGTGCGGGTGCGCCGGGACAGTTACTCAGCGGTCAGCACGCCGTCTGTCATCCGATACACCGAATCCGCTGCCGCCGCTACCTCAGCGTCGTGCGTTACGACGATTACACAGTAGCCCTCGCGGGCGAGACTGCGCAGAATTTCCATTATATTATCGGTGTTTGCAACGTCTAAATTACCTGTCGGCTCGTCTGCAAGAAAGGTTTTCGCGCCGGAGGCAAGGCTTCTTGCAATTGCAACGCGCTGCTGCTCTCCGCCGGACAGGTGCGACGGAAAACGCTTCATCTGCTCCTGCGTAATGCCGACGCGCAGCAAAAGCTCCTGCGCGCGCGGCCTTGCGTCCTTTGGACTTATGCCGGTAAGCTCCATCGGATAACAGACGTTCTCAAGCACCGTCAGCAGCGGAAAGAGCTGAAATGCCTGGAATATCATCGAAATATCCTCGCGGCGGTATCGGTCGAGATCCATATCCGCAAGGCTTTTGCCGCCGTACTGCACCTTGCCCTCTGACGGCAGATCAAGCCCCGCAAGCATAGACAGCAGCGTGGACTTTCCTGAGCCGCTGGGACCGATGATTGCGTAAAGCCGCCCCGGCTCAAACGCACAGCTTGCGGACTTAACCGCCGCCGTAGTTGAATTGCGGTATTTATAAGTGACGTTTTCGATTAATAGTGTTGACATATCGGGTATCTCCTATTCCTTTGTTTGCAGAAGCTCAAGCACGCTGCGGCGGGTTATTATAACAGAACTGACGGCAGCGGCAATTACGATAACGGCAAAGTACAGCGCGGCGAAAAGCGCAAGCTGCGGGAGGACTGCCGAGAGCGCCGCGCCGTTATACACCAGCAGTCCCGCAATGCCGAGTATAAGCCCGATTACTGCGAGAAGCACCTGTTCAAATGACAATATCAGGCGGGTTTTTCGCTTTGTTGTGCCCTGAATCCGCATTATTGACGCGCTTTTTGCCGACTGGAATATCACAAGCGCACACAAGAAGCCGCCGATTGCCGCCGCTGCTGCGATGACTATCGGGTACAGCGCCTCAAGCAGACGCAGCGTTTTTAGCAGACCCTCAAGCTTGCTCATATCCATATAGAAATCAACCGGCGAGCTGCCGCCGCCCCATTTTGCCATATTCTCGCCGTACTCCAGAAGCTCATTTGCGAGAGTAAAGTCCGCAAGCGTAAATTCCGCAACGGAAAGCCGAACCGCCGTCTTGCCGAGCGCGCCGTACTGCTCATTTGAACCCGGCGCGAACACAGACGTATCGTATTTGCCTGACGGCGTGGTTACAACGCCCGCAACGGTGAACGTGTAGATTTTCGTTCCCGTATTTTGCGTAATGTAATCGCGGTATTTTACCAGCGTGTCAAGGTCAGAAAGAGTTTCCTCCGGATTTTCTGCTTTGAAGGAGGCGATGAAATCCTGTATGTTCGGTATAAATTCCGGAGGCGTAATTACCTCGACCGTGTCGCCCGGCGAAAGCCCGTGTATTTGCAGAGCCATCTGACCGAAAATAAGGATATTTCCGAGTGTATCCATACAGGTCTCGTCATAGCCGTCGGCGTATGTAATGACGGCGTCCTCGTCTGTGTACCGCGCAATATCATTTGTTATGACGACCTTTGATGAACTGAAATTCAGCCCTACCTGAGCCTGAGCCTCGTAATACGGGTCAGTGACGTAGCCGAGACCTTTCAGCTGCGGAACGGCAGATAGCTGAATTCCGCCGACAAAGCTTGCCTTGACGACGGTTGCCTTGCACAGGTCAGTATAGGTTTGCTTCATCAACGCGACCTGTCCGACTGTTGCGAGAAGCAGCGCCGCGAGCAGTCCTGCAAGCACGGACTTTCCCGGGCTTCGTCGCGCGTGACGGACGATATACCGCAGAGAAAACCCAAAAGAGCCGTGCTTTTGCGTAGGCGCAAAGGCGACAAGCGCGGAGATACCGCCGACCCGTATAGTTTCAGGCGGTGCGGTTGAAAATATATTTGCGGATTTTTTGACTTTTTTATTTCTTGCGCGTCTGCCGGCGCCGCCCTGAAGCAGCGCAAGCGGCGAGCGTGCGCCGAGATTTTGCAGCAGTATCAGCGCAATAATAAACGCAAGCAGAAGCTCGCCGAAAATGCACCCAAGCACAGCAGGCGCAGGAACTGAGGTGCTGACAGCGCCTCCGAGTGCGGATACCGCGCTGCTCCGGGCAACGGTTTTTACCGTGTAAATCCACGCCGCGCCGCTTCCAATGAGCACGGACGCAACCAGCAGCACAGACAGCGGAAGCAGAAGCGCTTTTGCGGACTGACGGCGGGCGGTGCCCAGGGCGCGCATAACAGCGTATTCCTTTTTCTTCTGCGCGATGAACAAAAATACGACAAATCCGGTTGCGGCGGCGGTTGCCGCACCGAGAATTGCAATGCGGATTAGCGAGAGCTTTTTTGCGGTCAGGAATGCTTCCATTATTCCGGACCAGCCGCCGTCTGAAAATATCAGCGTTAAGCCCATTTCCTCAAATTTCGGCGCGGCTTCCGCTAAAAATGCGGGAATGTCATAGGCGTTATCTACCTTGAAACTGAATTCGGCAGGGGAGAACTCGTGTTCTGAAAGTGCCTGCGCGTCAACAGAAAGAAGCGACGCCGGAACAAAAATTGTGCTGAGAGAATAGCTGAAGTTCGGCGACTTTACCTGCGAAATTGCGCCGTCTGTATCGGCGTAGATTCCGATAATGGTCAGCGCAACCTCTGTGCCGCCGGGAAAATACCGTGCACGATACCCGGCGAGTGCGCCAAGTCCCTTATACTGCTCAAACAGCTCCGTGCCCAGCGTCAGCGTTATCGTACTGCCGACCGCAAGCCCACTTGCTTCCGCTTCCTCTCGGCTGATTACGCAGACGGCTTCGCCTGAGGCGCTGTCCTCCGGGGTCAGGGCGCGTCCGTCGGTTATTACAGCTTTGCCGTCCGCGAAACGCGAAATTGTGCTCATATCCCCGGTATACACCACGTCGAACGTATGCTTGTCGGAGCTTGTTATCTCCGCAAGCTCGCGCAGCGGCGCAAATTTCACGTCCGAAAGATAATCAGGTGCGCCGTCTACGTTCCAGATGGATTTGCACCAGCCTGCCGACAGGTGGTCGCTTAGTATAAGCGGGTATTTTTGCCGCTCATCGTCGCCGGGTGCAGAGTAGAGCGGCTCATACCGCGCGACAAACACATACCGCTGCCCGCAAATCAGCCCCTCGACATACTCGGTGTCATAGATATAGTCGGAGGTGTAGGTTGCGGTGCGCCGCTCAAGTCCGCCGCCAACGCCCTCGCGGTATTCGATGTTCCGCCGGGGGTCTGAGGATATTTTGATTGTCTCGTAGCTGTCTCGCCAGGAGCCTCCGCCGCCCTCTGCGATGATTTTGCAGTCGTTCAGGGTCAGCAGATTGTAATTGAACATTTCGCCGTCTGCCGTAGTTCCGATAATTGCGGGGTCGCCGCCGATTTTAACCTCTTCAAGCGTTCCCTCAACAATAACGCGCGCCGTGTAGTTATAGAAATACCCGCCGTCATCGGGACGCGTGTAGTCTGCAGAAAAGCCCGCCGTCATATATCGGGTGTCGGTTGACGAGATATATGGCAGGGCGGAAATTTCGTCAAGCTGCGCCTGCGTGAGCGGCAGGTATCGAAACCCATGCTGTTCAGTTTCGGGATATGCCGCTACAACGCGCGGGTCTGTGTCAATATAGTTTGCACTGCCTACATATTGGTCGGGCACGGGCAATACCTCCGCCGTGCCGGTTCCGCTGTACTGCGCGGCGGCTTTTGCCGTTTCCCGCGCAGAAATCGCGTATTCCGCCGTCTGCGAAAACAACGCGAACGTCACAACCGCAAGCAGTATGAACGTGAGCGCGGTTTTTATCGGCGAACGGAGCAGTGTTTTGATTGAAAGCGAGGGTCTCAGAGCGGGTTACCTCTCGGTGTTAATATGCGCGGTCGGCGGTATGCGGGTTTGTGGCTTTGCGCGCGTAAAAAGCAAGCTTTAAGGACATTATTGCACACGCCGCGCAGGTTGTCAAGCCCCCCCGACATTGGCGAAAATGAGATAAAATGGCATTAAAAGAGGCGACAAATAAGCCTGACAAGAGAACCCCGTTCTCCCGTCAGGCTGTTAAACCGAGTGTTCGCGCGGACTCCGTCACTGCCTTAGCTCCGAGACCAAAACCGAAGTCACATCATTGAGCACAAGCTCCTCTCCTGAAATAAGCCCCTGCTCAACCGCGTTTCTGACGGTTAATTGCGTGCCGTCCGCAAAGGTCAGGATTGTGTTGTCCGCCGCGTACCGCATTATAATGTAAACAAACCTGTCGTCGCGGCAAAGCTCCTGCATTATCAGCTGGTCGCCGGCAAAATCATCAGGCGAGGGCGCGGGTATTGTTATCTGCACGCGCTCCTGCGGCTGTATTTTCCCGAAAAAGTTAAGCTTTTGAGCCGCAGAATAATAATCGTCCAGGGGTAAAAAAGGGGCAGCCCCGTTATACTCCTCGTCCGAATAGCCGGAGTCGGACGCCCACGCTGATTCCAGCGCCGACTCTGGTGACGGCGCAGGGGTTGCCTGCGGCACGGAGCTGTACGAATAAGATTCGGCGTTTCCGTCTACCTGATACTCCGGTTTACCGTCATATGCGCTTTCCGCAAAGTCACGGACTTCCTTAGCGTGCCCCGAAAACAGCGTCGTCAGAGCTACGGCGCACAGGACGCAGGCGGCGCAGGCGGCAGCCGCGTAAACAAACCGCATAGACCTTATAACAGGCTTTTTCTTCGCGGGCTGTTCGCTGTTCATAGCGTCCAGACGCGCTTTTATTCTCTCCTTTTGCTCTTCGCTCGGAGAGAATTCATCTATTGCCGCCTTAAGACGGGCGGAGTTTTTATTATTTTCGTTATTCATTCAAAAAATCCTCGCCTAATATTTCCTTGAGCCGGAGCCTCGCATCGCTGAGCCTGCCGCGAATCGTCGAATGCGGGAATCCTGTAATCTGAGCGATTTCTGCTGACGAATACCCTTCGTAATAGTGCAGATAAACGGCGGTTTTCAGCTTATCCGGCAGTGCCAGAACAGCACCGGCAACGTCCGAAAGACCGGAATGGTCTGTTCCTTTGTGCGCAGGCATATGTTCGGGAAGCTCGGTGTCTGTGCGGTACTTTCTCCGCAGCAGGTCGAGTGAGGTTGTTGACGCAACGCGGATGAGCCACGCTATTTCGTGCTCCGCACTGTCAAACTCCCTGTCCCGGCGCATTAATTTGTAAAAAACGTCCTGCGCCGCGTCCTCCGCGTCCGCGACGTTTTTTGTATGCATAAGGCAAAGTCTGTACACCGCTCCAAAATGCCTTTCATACGTTTTTTCGATGTCCATAAAAAGGACTCCTGTATATGTATACGTTTTAAGTGTGCAAAATGACGGATATTTTTTTCAGTCGGCGATATTTTTTCTCAGGTTAAACTGCAATTACGGGCAAAATCCGGTATAAAGATTTTTAATATTAACCCGCCGCGTGTGTACGTTCGGCGAAAATCTGCTGAAAAGGGGACGCCGACAGAGCGGCGTCCCCATATATTTACGCAAGTCTTGGACAATGCCGCTAACGTGTTACGGTAACAATCGCTTCCGCTTCCGCTCTGTTTCCGGAATCATCTACACAGGAATAAGTAATAGTGTATTTTCCGGGCTTTTCATAGTCAATTTCGCCGGTATACGCAACGGGGAACTCTTTTTTTGTGTTGTCCGTTGAGGAAATATGCCCTATGAGGTTCAGCGTTCCCTTAACCTTTACCGTAAGATCCTTAACGCCCAAAATTTCAGGCGGCAACGTGTCGATTACAATAAGCGTGACCGGAATCTGTGTTATTTCAGCCGATGCCGCCGGAAGCTCGCCGTCGTCAAAATCATCAGTTTCGGACTCGTCGCCGGTGTCTGCCGGAACGGCTACTGCCGCCGGGAATTCGATTACAAGCGGATACGTTCCCGGAGTGTAGAGCGCCTCCTCGGGAAGCCCGATGATCTGCGCGCCCGTGTACCCTCTGGTGATGAAGTCCACTACTGTCAGCTCTTCCTGTGCGCCTGCCTGAAGCGTCAGCTCGGTTTTTCCGTCCAAAACCATAAGTGAGCTTTGTCCCTCACCGACATTTCCGGCGGAGTCAGTCACTTTTATTGTGACGACAGAGGTTTGCGCAACAGACGTATCCGGAACTTCGGCAAACTCCGGTGCGCCGGTTTCCGACTCGTCATACACGCTCTCGACAAAATCGGCAGGGGAAACAGAGCCGCCCTTTATAATAATAACCGTCTTTTTCATTGTCAGCTGCGGACCGTTTTTGTCCTCAACCACAAGTGTAGACTTGTACGTCATAAAAGCTGCTGAAAGTGTGACTGTATAGGTTCCCGGAGTCGCCGTATTGACGGCGGTATCAACGATTTTTGCCGGAATAAAGGTGGTAGCGAAATTAGGCATAGGGTCGCCGCACGCGACGGTGACACGCTGGTGGACAAGCGGCGGTTTTATCGCAACAACCATAATCGAGAACAGTATTAAAAAGAATATGCATACGGTCGTGATTACCGCGGAGCTTGCGGAGCCGTTACCGCGATTTTTCTTGAACATTTGCCTTACCTTGAAGTAAAAATTAATTGCCATTATATGCAACCAAGATAATATTACCACAAAAGAGGTGGATTGTCAACCGGTGGGGGCTTTTTTTCGATTAAAGGACTGGGACTTTGCGGTGGAGATTTCCGTCCGCCAAAACTCAAGCGTTTTGGCGGACGGGGGTTTTCTTTAAGGACCGGTGGTTGGTTCTGGATTTTTGTCTGCCTTAGGAGCTGGTTTGTCAGCGGACGGTTTCTTTAGTGTTAGGACTGGTGGTTGGGTCTGCTTAATGCTTGTTCACCGGGGCGCTGGTGGCAGCGCAAACGTGCCGCTACGCGCGGCGGCGGTTACTTTTTTCCGCTTCGCCGGAAAAAAGTAACCAAAAAAGGGCGACTTCTTTAGAAGAAGCAATCTTGTTTTTATGCCGGGCGGGGTTATGCTGCAAGTAGGTGCGTCCCCACCCCGCGACAGGTGCGGAGCAGCGCCCGAACGCTTGCGCACCGCCGCACGCAGGGGCGAAGCCTGTGCGGGGCTAAAGACTTAGGTAAGGCGGTCTCTTGCCGCGAGGTGCGGCAGGGGTGGTTACCGGAAGGTAATTGCTGCTACGATTGCTGCCGCACACTGTGCGGCAATATGGTGCGTGTCCCGGCGGGGCGGGGTTGTTGTGGCGGTGGGTGCAGACTTACGATTCAAGGCAATGCCCCGTTACCACAACAATCACCGTAGGGGACGACGTCCTCGACGTCCCTTGTTGTGTTTGCCGCCGCATTATGTGTCAGACAACTGCACCCTGCTATGTGGGTGCGGCTGGGTGCGTACGTCTTTCTCCGCGCTTTGCGCGTCGTGACACGCGGGTGTGAGGCTACCGCAACAATGCAGGACACACACTCGCCTTACGCAAAAACGCGCTGGAGGACACAGCGGAACGCGGTGTCCAGTCCGCCGCAATCTGCGGCATACGGGACGCACCTACTTGCCGCACAACACAGCGCAGGCGCGGTGCGGCTAACCACAGTCAAGTCTGGTCGGCACCCGCAGGCAGTTCGCGGCAAGTTGCAGCCTTACCCGAGTATACAACCTCGCGACAGGCTTCGCCCCTGCGTGCGGCGCAGAGGAAGCGTTCGCCGCTACCACCGCAATACGTAGTGGGGAAAGGCACAACCCTACGTCCACCACGGCAGTTCCCGTATAGAAAAAAGATTGCTTCTTCTAAAGAAGTCGCCCCTTTTTGGTTACTTTTTCCGGCGAAGCGGAAAAAGTAACCGCCCGCCGCGTAGGCGCTTAGCTGCGC
>JAISLF010000084.1 GCA_031260605.1 Oscillospiraceae bacterium | reverse complement strand
GCGCTGGTGGCAGCGCAGGCGTGCCACTGCGCGTGGCGGCGGTTACTTTTTTCCGCTTCGCCGGAAAAAAGTAACCAAAAAAGGGGCGACTTCTTTAGAAGAAGCAATCTTGTTTTTATGCCGGGCGGGGTTGTGCTGCAAGTAGATGCGTCCCCACCCCGCGACAGGTGCGGAGTAGCGTCCGAACGCCTATGCTGCGCCGCACGCAGGGGCGAAGCCGGGTGCGGGGCTAAAGACTTAGGTGTGGCTGTTACCTGCCGCGAGGTGCGGCGGGGGTGGTAACCGGAAGGATGGTGCTACTACGATTGCTGACGCACGTTGTGCGGCAATGCGGTGCGTGTCCCGACGCGGCGGCTGTTGTGGTTACAGCGGGTGCAAACTTATGGTTCAAGGCAATGCTCCGTTACCACAACAATCTCCGTAGGGGACGGCGTCCTAGACGTCCCTAGTTTGGTTTGCCGCAGACGTGTGTGTCAAACAACTGCACCCTGCTATGTAGGTGCGACGGGTGCCCTCGTCTACCTCCGCGCTTTGCGCGTCGTGACACGCGGGTTGGGTGGCTACAACAGTGTATGGCACACACTCGCCTTGCACCAAAGCGTCGTGGAGACCACCGCGGAATGCGGTGGTCAGTCCGCCGCAACTTGCGGCAACAGGTGACGCACTTACTTGCCGCACGACACAGCGCAGGCGCGGTGCGGGCGTGCTTCGCCAAGTCTGGTTGGCACCCGACGGCAGTTCGCGGTGAGTTGCAGCCTTGCCCAAGCCACCCACCACGCGATAGGCTGTGCCCCTGTGTGCGGCGGGGCTGAAGCGCTCGCGCACTCCACCGCAATACGTCGCGGGGAAAGGCACACTCTGCATTGCCGCCACCGCAGTTCCCGTATAGAAACAAGATTGCTTCTTCTAAAGAAGTCGCCCCTTTTTGGTTACTTTTTCCGGCGAAGCGGAAAAAGTAACCGCCCGCCGCGCAGGCGCTCTGCAGCGCGGCGAGGCGAAGCTTCGCCGCAATTTCAAACACCGCACCCTGCGCCGCAGGTCAACGGTTGCACCCGAATAAAAGCAAAACAACAAGGCGAAGCAACCCCCGGGCGGCAGATTGCCGCCCCTACGTCCGCCGAAAGTCCCGGTGGCAACCGCGACAAGGGACGCTGGGGCAGCGTCCCCTACAGAGACGAAGCCCTGAAAAAAGATAAATCCCGCCAAAAACACCCCCCTGCGCCACAGGTCTCACGCAGGCATCCAAGTAAAAGCAAAACAAAGCGGCAAAAGCAACCCCCGGGCGGCAGGTTGCCACCCCTACACCGGCAAAAAGCACCGTCAGCACCCCCGCGACGAAAAACACCGCGTCCGCCGCCGAATTTTTCGTCCGCCGTTGCTCCGTTCTCCCGAAACATCACCTCGCAGACTACGAATTTCCGCCCGCCCGGCGACGAAAATTATAAAAATTCAGTAAATTACACAAAATAATCGCAAGAAAATACTTTGACATTGGGAAACGGCAGTGCTATAATGCTTAGTAATCATTAAGGATAATGGGCAAGGATTGATTATTCACAAATTACGAATAGGAGTGAATTATGGGTAGAAAACTTGAAAGAATACACCTGATTCTAAACGGTGTAGAAAGGGCAATCGTTTTTGAACCGGAGACCGACACAATTGCAGGAACGCTTCGTAGATACGGACTGACGGGCGTTAAGGTCGGCTGCGGAACGGGCGTTTGCGGGGCTTGCAGTATCATCTTGAACAACGAGGTTATCAGAACGTGCAACCGCAAGATGAAAACACTGAAGGATTTCGACGAAATCACGACAATCGAGGGTATCGGCACACCAAACAATCTGCACCCGCTGCAGCTTGCCTGGATAACCTATGGCGGCGTACAGTGCGGTTTTTGCACTCCGGCGTTCATCGTGTCGTCATACCAGCTGCTCAAGGAAAACCTCTCGCCGACGCGTGAGGAGGTTCGCGAGTGGTTCCGCGTGCACCGCAATATCTGCCGCTGCACGGGCTACAAGCCGCTGGTAGACGCTGTTATGGCGGCGGCTGAGGTTATGCGCGGCGAAAAGACCATGGAGGACATCACCTATAAATACGAAGAGGAAAAGGACATTTACGGCTCGCGCCGTCCGCGTCCGGCTGCTCTTGCAAAGGTGTGTGGCCTTGCTGACTACGGCGACGATATTAAGCTGAAAATGCCGCCCGGAACGGTGCACCTTGCGCTTGTTCTGTCTGAGGTTCCGCACGCGCGAATCATCAGCATAGACACGAGCGAGGCGGAAAAGCTTCCCGGCGTTATAAGCGTGTTTACCGCAAAGGACGTTAAGGGCGCGAACAACGTAGCGTCCCCGGCTCACGCGCCGCGCCAGAAGGGGCACGGCATTACCGAATTCCCGGTTATCGCAGGCAAGATTATTAACAGGCGCGGAGATGTTGTCGCCTGTGTCGCGGCGGAAACGGAGGAGATTGCGCGGGCGGCGGCTAAGCTTGTCAAGCAGAATCTTGAGATTCTGCCGAGCTATATGACTTTCCCCGAGGCTGTCGCGCCGAACGCGGTTCAGCTGCACGAGACGCTGCCGAACTCGTATATGTTCGCGCCTCTGCTAAAGGGCGGGGACACGGAGGAGCTGTTTGACTCCGCGCCGTATGTCGTCGAGGGCTCGTTCCACTCGCAGCACGAGCCGCATTTGCCGATTGAGCCTGACGTTGTTCAGGGCTATATCGGGGAAGACGGGATGTACACGCTGCTGGGCAAGTTCCAGAGCATTGACGAGACGCGCAACGATGTTGTTATGGGCTGCGGCGTCGATAAAGACAATATGCGCTTTATTATGAATCCCTCGGGCGGGTCGTTCGGCTATTCGACAAGTCCGAACGTCGCGGCTGTTGTTATGACGGCTCTGCAAAACCTCGAAAGACCCGTTACACTGACGCTGTCCTACGCCGAGTTCAACCACACGACAGGTAAGCGCAGCGCGACTTTCTCAAACGGACGCGTTGCGGCGGATAAGGACGGCAAAATTGTCGCCGTTGAGTACGACATCGCGCTTGACCACGGCGCTTACGCGGTTGTTGCGGGCAACATCTTTAACAACCTAATCAGCGTTGCGTTTCACGGCTATAATGTGCCGAATATTAAGGCGCTTGCGCGCGGCGGCTCGTCCAACCACGCGTTTAACACGGCATACCGGGGCTTCGGCGCGCCGCAGATTTATACGACGACGGAAGCGCTTATGGATATGCTGGCGGAAAAGGTCGGTATGGATCCGTTTGAGTTCCGCGTGCACAACCTGATGAAGCCGGGCGACACGACAATCAACAGCGTTGAGCCGTATGATTACACAGCGTTCCCGCGTCTGATGGAAAAGCTGCGCCCTTATTATGAGGCGTACAAGAAAGAGGCGGAGGAGGCAAAGGCTGCCGGACGGAATGTCGGCGTCGGCGTTGCTATGGGCGGATTTTTGTGCACAATCGGGTTTATCGACCAGGCGGAGGTTGCTCTTGAGCTTAATCCGGACGGAACGATTACGCACTACAACACGTGGGAGGATGTCGGTCAGGGCGGAGACATCGGCACGCTCACTCATACGGTAAAGGCGCTTGCGCCGCTGGGAATCAAGGCAGAGCAGGTGCGCCTTGTGATGAACGACTCCAAGGAGTGCCCCGACACGGGACTTGCCGCAGCTTCGCGCTCGCACTATATGGCTGGCAATGCGACGCTTGACGCGGCAGCCAAGCTTATGGACGCAATGCGCAAGCCGGACGGCACTTTCCGCACCTATGACGAGATGGCAGCCGAGGAAATCCCGACAAAATACATCGGACACTACGACCAGATGGGACGCGGACTCCCGCCCGGACCCGACCCGAACAACGGTCACGGCGAAAAGAACGCCGAGTATATGTACAGCGCGAACGTGGCGCTTGTCGAGGTGGACGCGAACACAGGTAAAGCGCAGGTTCTGCGGTACACCTGCGCGTTCGATGTCGGAACAATCGGGAACCGGCTCGCAGTTGAGGGTCAGGGCTACGGCGGACTGTCGCACTCAATCGGATTTGCGCTGTCTGAGGATTACGACGCGCAGAACAAGCACGGGAATATGGCAGGGTGCGGAATTCCGACGATTGATATGGTACCGGACGACTTCAACCTGATATTTGACGAGACGCCGCGCAACTGGGGACCGCATGGCTCTGCCGGCTGCTCCGAGGTGTTCCAGTGCGTGAACCATATGGCGGTTATCAACGGGATTACAGCCGCCTGCGGAGCAAGAGTATACAGTCTGCCCGCAACACCGGATAAGATAAAGGCAGCGATTGCCGCAAAGGCTGCAGGGCAGGAAACGCCGCCGGAAAAATACTGGCTCGGCTCAACGCTTGACGACGAGATGGAATTCATAGCGAATAACCCACTATAAAAGCACTTTAACGCGGACTTTCGGTTCACCTGCGGCGAACCGAAAGTCCGCGTTAAAGTGGGATATAAGGTAAAAAAACAGGGGAAATGAATTCCCCTGTTTTTTTGTTATTGGATTCTTTCGCCTTGCGGCGAAAATTGGTGCGGCGTGGGGGGCGGAAAGACAAAATCCGGCGGAAGTGCACTCCGCCGGATTTTTTATTTGTTCGCCTTGCGGCGAATTTTTACGGCTTTTCTATTGAGTCGATAAAGTTTAGTATGTCCGATTCACTTTCAACAGGGTAGGTGGTTACTATTGTTGCAAACGCGCCGTCGAGCTTGCGCACATAGTAGCGCTGATAGAACTGATCTGCCACGCTGTATTTGTGCACGGTGTAGTTCTCGCCCGCGACTGTGGCTGTTTCCTCACCGAGAAACACATAACCAAGCTCCGCAACCTGCGATACCTGATCCTGCAGCTGCTTCAGATAGTCCGCAATAGTCAGGCTCTTGCCCCAGATTGTGAGGTTTTCGTAAGCGAGGAATATGCTTGCGGTGCCGCCGTTTACATAAAGGAAAAAGTCGTAAACAGTACGCGCCTTTGTGGTGTTCAAAGCCGTTTCGTTCGCAATGCCGTCGTTAATAAGAACGTCCTCTCCTGCGCCGAGCAGTCCGCTGATCTCGGTTTCGGAGAGCTTTCTGGTGTTTTCCGGCAGCGTCAGCTTAATCTGCGACCACGTGTTTGTAAATGTGTCGCCCTCCCATGTGCCTTCGGCTATTTTGCCTGTGGGTGAGCATGCGGCAACGCTGAGCGACAGCGACAGCGCAAGGAGCGCCGCGACAGCGGTTTTTATGTGTTTCCTCATTAGTATTACTCCTGAAAATAGGTTAAATGATATAATTAAAGCGCCTGAAAGGCTCAAATGCGCGGGCGCATTTTTAAGTGGCTTGATTATAGCATAAACCGTTCGGTTAGTCAAGGCTGAGAAGAGACCTGCGCTTATCAGGAGCGGCTGCCCGCACCCGTACACTGCAGGCGGCGAACCCGACGCCGCTTGTGCCCGGGCGTCCGCCTAACGCGGACCCATCTTCACCCGGTTTTTCTTCGCAATCTCAACTCCGCCCACAATCCTCGCGGGAAGCTCCCTGATGTGTGACGCCATTGTTGCCGCTTCGCCGCGCGTCAGAGTCCTTTTCGGGCCGAATGTGCCGTCGGGGAAGCCCGTTATAACGTCGTTTTCATACAGCTTCATTATTGCCGCGATTGACCAGTCGTTGTACTCCCTTGACACATCGGAAAACGGCGTTTCGTTCATATCAAAGCTCTCGTCAATGTTGATATAGCTTGAGGCAAGAACCGCGAATTCCTCGCGCGTTATCGGTCTGTCCGGCTGAAACTGCGTCGGTGTAGCGCCGCCGACAAGTCCGAATTTTCGCGCCGATTCAACAAAGCCCTGCGCCCAGTGGCCTTTCATATCGGCGAAAACCGCGTTCGACGCGTCCGGAGTGATTCCGGCGAGGCGGCACAGGATTACCGCCGCCTCGGCGCGCGTCATTGTGTTTTCGGGGCGGAAGGTGTTGTCCGGGAAGCCGGAGATTATGCCGTCCTCTGCCAGCGAAATGATATAGCTCTGCGACCATATGCCCGCAATGTCCGTAAACGGCATTCCGAGAATCCAGCCGGCGTATTGCGACCACACCCAGGACGGCTCCTGACCCAAAGCCCAGCTGCCAACGCCCTTTAGCTCGTGTTTTTGCAGAAGCTTCAGCTTTTTCTCATATGAACGCGCGTTTTCATACCACACGTCATACGTTCCGGCGGCGATTTTCTTGCCGCCCCAGGAGGTAATGTTGTCCTTCGCGCCGACGACGATCGTCGCTCTGGCGCACTCGTTTTTATCATCGTACCACGTTTTGGCGTTCGTCTGCTCCACCAGCCACTCAATGTCGTTTATCGTCCACGCCGCGCCTTTTATGCCGTCCGTCCAGTAACGGCCGTAAAAGGGAATTCCCATCATCAGCTTGTTTTTCGGGACGTATTTCAGACCGTATTTTATGCTGTCCTCAATGAATTTGTAGCCCGAAACAGGCCCGGGAGATCCTCCGTCATAGGATTCATCGTAGGTCATCATAAAAATATGGTCGCAGTATTGCGACAGTGCCGCATAGTCGTACCCGCCCTGCCAGCCGACATTTGTGTTATACGGATTCGGTGCGACGCAGACAGTGAGCGTCTTGTCCGCAGGCAGATTTTCGCGCAAAATGCGGATAAATTCAACGAAATTCGAGCGGTCTGCCTCGTTGATATTCTGAATGTCAATGTCCAGCCCGTCGAGGTCGTATTCCGCAACCGACGCGGCAAGCCATTTTGCCGACATCGTGCGGTATTTCAGCATTGCGCGCGCCTGGTCGCTGTTCCAGTGGTTTGACACAAACGGCGTGACGGGAATGTCCTTTGCGTGCATTGCGGAAATGAGCAGCGGGTCGGGCAGCTTTGTGTATTTTATGCCGCCCACGCCGTCCGTCACGGTTGTTTCGTAATAGTCGGGGCTGACAATATTTATGCAGTCGCCTGTTTTGTCCATACGCTTTAGGTAAGTTGCGGTTGTGCCGCCGTACAGGTACGTAAGGCTCTCAAAGGCGCGTGCGGTCTCTGCGCCAAAGCTCAGCGTTACTGCGAGCACAAGCGCGAGAACGATATATTTTCTTATTTTTGCGGTATTTATCATAGAATCACCTGAAATGCCGCAGGAAAGCTCCTGCGGGTTTCAGGTAGTATCTGCGGGGGACAGGGCGGGGAAGGGCGAAATGTAATATTACAGGTGGGCGTGCCCCGCCTGTTCGCCGCACCTTGCGCCCGCTGGCGAGGTTGCTTTCTTTTGTCTGCGGCGGCAATGGCGGTGTTTGGCGGTTTTTCTGTATTTAGCGCTTTCTTTTGTAGGGGACGATGCCCTCAGCGTCCCTTACTGCGGTTATCGCCGGGACTTTTGGCGGGTGTAGGGGCGGCGGTCTGCCGCCCGGGGGTTGCTTCGCTGCTTTGTTTTGCTTTTATTCGGGTGTAACCGTAGACCTGCGGCGCGGGTTGCGGTGTTTGTAATTGCGGCGAAGCTTGGCAGCGTCGCACTGCTAAGCGCCTGCGCGGCGGGCGGTTACTTTTTCCGCTTCGCCGGAAAAAGTAACCAAAAAGGGGCGACT
>JAISLF010000100.1 GCA_031260605.1 Oscillospiraceae bacterium | reverse complement strand
GAAAAAAGATTGCTTCTTCTAAAGAAGTCGCCCCTTTTTGGTTACTTTTTCCGGCGAAGCGGAAAAAGTAACCGCCCGCCGCGCAGGCGCTTAGCAGCGCGAAGCTGCCAAGCTTCGCCCCAATTACAAACATAGTACCCTGCGGCAAACAGCTGCACGCACCCGCACCCACCGAAACCTCCGCCGCACAGCTTACCGCACAAAACAAAAACCCGCCGGGGAAGGAAATTCCCCGGCGGGTTTGCTTAAACCTAATCAGTCCCGCACAGCGGTAACCTCGCACAGCCCCTCTCTGAACGGCACAAACCCGGAAATTGGGTCAAAATCGCGCGTTATCAGCTCGTTTGCGTTTGCCGATTCCCAGCCGTGCAGAATGTCAATCATTCCTGGCTTTATCGTCTCGCTTGTGTCGAGCTTAACCACAATTCCGGTTTCATTAACCGGCGCTGTCACACGCACATAGTCGCCGCTTTTCAGTCCGCGCGCCGCCGCGTCCTCTGTGTTCAGCCGCACCGTCGGCTCCGGAAGAAAGCGCCGCAGCCACGGCAGCTCGCGCTCCTTTGCGTTCGAGTAAAACGGCACGCGTGAGCCGCAGCACATAACAAGCGGGAATTTTTCCGCTACCTCCGGTGTCGAGAGCGGACTGTAGACCGGCTCGCGGTAGCGCGGCAGCGGGTCGAGCCCGTTTTCACGCAGCACCTCAGACATAAACTCAACCTTTCCGCTGGGCGTGTCAAATCCGGGTTTTCCGTCACTGCGGAGAAGTCCAAGCTCCCATTTTTTGTACTTCGGCCCGCCCTTTATCGGAATCGAAATTCCGTCAGGCACGGCGGCGCGAAGCTCCTCAAGCGTCACCTCTTTTGAGCCGCCGAGAGTGCGCAAAACCTCGCGAATACACTCCTCCTCGGCCTTTTCACCGCCGCCGAAGAACACGTCCGAATATCCAAGCGCACAGCCGATGTCGCAGCAAATTCGATAGTCGCTGCGCGCCTCGCCCTGCGGCGGGACTACCGGCTCGCGCAGGAAAATGCGCCGTCCGGCAAAAGTCAGCGGAGCCGCGCGCTCGTAGCTCATCGCGGCGGGAAGCAGCATATCGACATAGTCGTGAGTCCACGGATTGTCGCGGAAGTCTACCGCCGCAACAAAGTCCATATCGGCAAAGGCTTGCTGGTATTCGTGGGATTGCCCCCACATCATCGCGTTTCCGCCGAGCATAAGGCAGGCGCGAATCGCCCCGGTTTGTACGTATTCCGGCAGGCTGTTAATCTGAATATTGCCGTCTATATCCACAATGTCCCACATTTTGTGGTACGGCGTATCAACGCGCTTATGGCGTATCTCGGGATACAAATCGAGCTTTGCGAACTTGAACGACGAGCCGGACAGGTCAACATCAAGCATATCTGTCGGGATTAAATGCCCGCCCTCAATGTCAAGGCTGCCTGTCAGCGGAACGAGAAGCATCATCGCGCGGAAATTGTCTGTTCCGTTTGTGTGGTGCGGCTGCGCCGAGGAGGATTTTACCGTTATCGGCTTTGTGCGCTCGGTCAAAAGCTTTGCCGCCGCCGCAAGTGTCTCTTCAGGAACGTCCGTAATTCTCGCGGTTTTCTCAAGCGTGTACTCGGCGCAGAGATTTTTGTACTCCTCAAAGCCGTGCGCCCAGTTTGCGACAAATTCCTTGTCGTAATTGCCGCTTTTGATTATCCGGTCGGCAAAAAACAGAGCAATCGCGCCGTCCGTTCCGGGACGGAGCTGAATATGCACGTCGGCGAAATTCTCCACCGTGCTTGTTACGCGCGGGTCGATGACGATATATTTGACGGAGCTGAATTCCTTGGTGGTCTTCATCTTGTCATAGCTCCACGCTGCGGAGTTGCCCGGATTGTTGCCCCAGATTATCGCAACGGAGGTGTCGGTTGCGTCAGGCGTAGCGCCCATACCTCCGGCGGCAGTGGAGCGGCAGTTTATGCCGTAAATCAGCTTGCAAGCGATCGTCGTGGCAGTCGAGCAGGTGCTGGACTCCGTGCCGAAATTCGGACTGCCGAACGTGTAGGCAAGGCGCTGCATTATTGCGCGCGGCTCCTTCGGGTCTCCCGTCATAAACAGCACCTTTTCCGCGCCGTACTTTTCTTTTATCGCGCTGAATTTCTCGGCAATTTCAGCGTACGCCTCCTCCCAAGTGATTCGCTTCCACTGACTGCGCTCGCCCTTCGGGTTTGTGCGCCGCATTGGGTACAGCACGCGATCCGGCGAATAAATATCCTGCACGCTTGCCGCGCCCATCGGGCAAAGCGTCTCGTTTCCGTACTGCTCGCGCCGCTCAAGGCGCAGAATCTTGCCGTCCTTAACAAGCGCCTTAATGCCGCAGCGCGGCACGTGGTTGCACATAACGCAGTGGCTGTACTTGTACTCGCCGCCCGTCTCCTCCGGCGGCTCGCTTGTGTTCATACGCAAAATGTCCTGCGCGGCAATGAGTCCGTCTGTCGTCGCGCGAAACTCCGGATCCTCCGGCGTGAGCTTTTTGCCGAGCGGCTCAAGCTGCCAAAGTCCGCTTTCAACCTCCGGAATCGGCATTCCCTCCGGGATTACATAATATGTGCTTGTGTTCTTGACGCGAACAGCGCCGTAGAGCTTAATATAGTAGTTAATCTCGCTTTCGGGGTCGTCCAAATCGCCGAAAATACGGCAATGCCCCGGGCAAAGCGCGACGCAAATCGGCTCCTCGCCGTTCTCAAGCCTGTCCTGGCACAGCGTACACTTTTCGGCCTTGAATTTGCCAGGCTCGGTCTCGGTGAGAAACCGCTGATTGTACTTGCATACCTTGACGCAAGCGCCGCAGCCGATACACTTATCGTCATTTGTCAGAACAGGACCCTGCGGCGATTTTGTCGTCGCGCCCGTCGGGCAAACCTCGTGGCATGGCGCGTCGTCGCAGTGCATACATTGGGTTGACAGGTACTTGACGTGGACGTTTTTGCCCTCTCCCCACTCAATTGTGCGCCCCTGATTGTAGTCAACGCCCTCGCGTGTGTTGAAATACTGCTTGCACGCGACGACGCAGCTGTAGCAGTTTGTACAGCGGTCAAGGTCAATGAGTAAACCGTAGCGGGACATATTAGGCCTCCGAGAGAAAATGCATAGTAAACATATAAGATATTTATTGTCATTATATGTTGCACGACCGTTATTGTCAAGTGGTATTATATGGTGCGGTGTGGAAACGCAAATACAGGAGGGGTGTTGCAATCTCTCAATTATGTGATATACTGACTGTAACAAAAGCGAAAGAGGGTTATTCTATGAACGGCGAAATATATAATGCCTGCAACATTGTTGCTTCGGCAAAAAAGGCGTTACTTGATAACGCAGATATTGTTTATATACCGGTCAAGGATGAAACTCAGATTGAGTTTTGTTTTCTGCCTAAAGGTCTTTTTCGCAAAGCCCGCAAAAAAGTACTCGGCGTCAGCACCTGGTATAAGGAATGCTTGAAAAAAGGATTGCAGGATATAAAATTCCTAACACTAAACAGCGTAGAGAACAGAAATTTGCTTGGTGCTTCGGGAATGACGCATATTTTGATTGTCTGTTACTATTCAACCGGTGAGGTAACATTTTTTACCCCAAAATGGCGCTTTATCAGCGGGCTTACCGTCTGGCACGTCCTTTATGAAGAACATATATGGGTAAACCCGCCGCGCCAAAAGCCGGAATATGAGAATCCGACCGTGGAATTGCAACAAGTGTTAGCGGAAATAGAGACGTTTGCAGGAGAAATCGGGTACCCGTCTTTTGCAGATAAGTTTCATAAGGCAGGACAAGCCTTGCGCGGTATTGAATTCGAATCAGAAGTTTCGCTTCCCCGGCTTAATTTACCCGCCGAAAACCTGAAGCTGTTTTTGGCGGCACAACAGTCGTATGTTTTCGGCGGGATGGGTTCCTGGAACGACAGTCCCCCTTGGAAGGCACACGAAAAAGGACTGGATGAAAAATATGAAGAGCTTTCCTCAAGGCTGCATACGCAAATGATTAACGCGCTCCTTTTTGCAGTGAATGAATGGTAGGCTCCGCACAATAAAAACCCCGCTTGTCTGAACACTGAGTTCAGACAAGCGGGGTTTTCCTCTGTTAAACCTACTCCCGCCTACTCCGCAAGCTCCAGGTATCCGTAATTGTCCTCTTCCCACGAGATGGCAAGTAGCTGCTGCGTATCTCTGTGAATTAGCTTTGTCCTGCCGTTTGCGTCCGAAACGGCGGTAACCGGCACCATAACAAACTCATTGTCTTCGTTTTTCAGCAGCATATACAATACTCTGAAATTGCTCAATTGACTCGTCGCTTTTGCCCAAGGCTCATACATTATCCCTGTCGGCAGAGGCACAACGCGAAGCCTGTATTTGTTGCCGAAGTAGTTAAGCGCACCGGTCAGCGCCCAGCTGCTTTCTGTAACGCCGTGAATATGCTCGTGATAGAAATAATTTTGTTCCGTCAAATAAATCTGCGAGACATTCAGTATTCCCACGCTTTCGCCTGAAGTATGGTCATTAGCCGCAACCGTTTCAGCCAAAAGCGTTACTATTTCCGAATCGTACTTTGTCGTCAGCATATAATCGTGCAGCTCGCTGACTGATGCAATGCAAAAAACAAGCGCGAACGCCGACACAATTGCGGCTGAAATTGTTCTGCGCGCCGCGGCTTTTGATAGACACAGCCCGAACACTGCATCCGCAATCAGCGCAATTCCCGGCAAAGACGTAATAATTGCACGCAGCGAAATGAAGGTTTGCGTAAGGATAAAAAACGGGGCGAGCGGCGCTGCTGCCAAGATTGCGCCGATTATTATTTGCAGCACGAATTTTCTCTTGCCCGGTAGATTTTCGTCATCTTTTTCAGACGGTTTCCTTAAAAACAAAAACAGCAGCGTAATTGCGGCAAGCAGCGCGATTATGTAAATAAAATTCGGTGAGGTTACCAAAATTACGGCTCCGCGCACGAAGCCCTTGACTAATGTATAGAAGCTGCCGCCCAAAAACACACTTTTCAGCTGCTGAAGCACCTCCGGCATAAAAGACGTGAAATATCCCGAATCTGTCGGAAATATAGTTTCGCTTCGCGTTTGAAGCAGTGCACTTCTTGACAGCGCCTTGGTCAGCCAATACGCAGCCGCGGCAATCGGAACACAAGCAAGTCCGGCATAGGCGCGTTTTTGCTCCTTTACATACAAAACCGCCAATATCAGCGTCGCCATTACCGAAAACACAAGAACCTGCTCATATAAATTTGCACCGATAAGCTGTGCAGTCAGAAACAGCGCAAGATAATACCAATGACCGGAAAACGTCCATTTTTCAAAGAATTTAAGCGACATTGCCACAAAAAACAGACCTGTAACAATACGCGTTGAGGCAGACATCCAATATGTCCCCTCGAACGTAACCGGAAGTATGGCGATCAAAATCAGAAATAGCCAGCTTACGCTGAATCTGCGCGAAAAAACCGACCTTAGCATAAGCGCGGCGGCGGCATACATTGCGGATATTGCAGCAACGGGCACAATCATCGCGCCGAGAAAGCTCGACCACAGTGTTCTGTCCAAAAAAGACGCTAACGGCCGCGTCGTGTTCAGAGACCGCGTAATTGTGTCCTTGAGCCAATTGGCGGTCGGTAACAGGTTGTAGCTGCTGTACTGAATGTAATCGTCTATCTGCGGGAAATAGCGAAACCCGTAGTATAAAAAGCGCAGGAATACGAGCGCGAAAAGCAGCAGAAACGGACGACCTTGGACAAGGCGGCGTTTTAGGACGGGCAATAGCTTCACTCCCCTACTCCCACTCAACCGTCGCCGGGGGCTTGCCCGTCACATCATACACCACGCGCGACACCTCGGGGACTGTGTTTACAATTCGCTCCGCGCTCTTTGTCAGCAGGGCAAACGGCAGCTCGTGCGCCTGCGCCGTCATAAAGTCCGTCGTCTTGACGGCACGCAGGGCGACTGTGTACCCGTGCGAGCGAAAATCGCCCGTTACGCCGACTGACTTTGTGTCTGTCAGCACCGCAAAATACTGGTCCGGGCGTTCGTTCTGCGGCAGGGCGGCGACTTCTTCGCGGAATATCGCGTCCGCCTTTTGCAAAAGCGCCACTTTTTCGGCAGTTATCGCGCCGATAATGCGCACGGCGAGTCCCGGTCCCGGGAACGGCTGCCGCGAAACAAGACTTTCAGGAATGCCAAGCTCGCGCCCAAGAGCGCGAACCTCGTCCTTAAACAGACCGCGCAGCGGTTCAATCACCGCGTCGAACTCCATATCCGCCGGCAGTCCGCCGACATTGTGGTGACTCTTGATGACTGCGGAATTCACGCCGCCGGACTCGACGACATCGGGGTAAATTGTGCCCTGTGCGAGATACCGCACGCCGGTTAAGCGCCGCGCCTGCTCCTCGAAAACACGGATAAACTCCTCGCCTATTATTTTGCGCTTTTGCTCCGGGTCAGAAACTCCCGCGAGCTTACCGTAGAACCGCTCCTGTGCGTTTACGCGGATAAAATGCACCTCTCGCTTTGAAAACACCGCCTCGACCTCGTCGCCCTCGTCCTGCCGCATAAGCCCGTGGTCAACAAACACGCAGTGTACACGCCCCGGCAGCGCCTCGCCGAGCAGCGCGGCGCACACGGAGGAGTCCACTCCGCCGGAGAGCGCAAGCAGCACGTCTCCCTCCGGAGCCTGTGAGCGAATTGCGTCAATCATCGCCTCGCGGTAGCCTGAGATTGTGTAGTCGCCCGTGGCTCCGCAGACACGGTATAAAAAGTTCTTCATTATGGCGGTACCGTTTGGCGTGTTTTCCACCTCCGGGTGAAACTGTACGGCGTACAGCTTTCGCTCTGCCGACTCAAACGCCGCGTTGCGGCAGGCTGACGTACTTGCGGTATTGCGGAAGCCGTCAGGCAGAGTCTTTACCTCGTCGGTATGGCTCATCAGCGCAATCTGCTCCGGCTCAAGTCCGAAAAACAGCTCTGAGGTTGGGTCAACGCGCGTCTGCGTTCTGCCATACTCGCTGTGCTCACCGGGGGCAACAACGCCGCCAGAGATATACGCCAGCAGCTGGCAGCCGTAGCATATACCGAGAACCGGAATGCCAAGCTCGAACACAGATTTGTCGCACCTCGGCGCGTCCTTGCGATACACGCTATCAGGGCCGCCTGTCAGTATAATCCCGACAGGCGCGAGGGTTTTTATCTTTTCCAGCGGCGTATTGCCGGGCAAAATCAGGGACTTCACGCCAAGATTTCGCACGGCGCGGGCAATCAGCTCCTTATATTGCCCGCCGAAGTCGAGAACAATGACAAGCTCGTTTTCTTCCGCTGTTTCCGAAATAATTTTTACTTCACTCATAGGATTTTTTCCTTAGTATAAAATAAAGAACCACAAACCTGAGCCGGAACGAATCCGGTTTACACCGCCGTATTCGTGTTCACCGCGTTTATTTGTGGTTCATAATTGGTATTCTGCTGACCGTATCTAATACCCCGGTTTTGCCTGAGTATTAGTCGTCCATCGGCGTTGTTGAGTTAAGCTCCTCGGCCTCTTTCATTGCCTCAAGCTTTTTCTTGTACTTAACCTGCGTTCCGTTAAGCTTTGCAACCGACGCGACAAGCACAGTTTCCGCGTCGCCCATCAACGTCAGAATATAGTCCGTAGACTTTTTCAGAAGCTCGCTCGCCTGCTTTTGCGACGTGACTTCAATCAGGCGCGCCTTGCGCTTTGCTTCCTCCATAACGGTAGTTTCGTCAACAAGCTGCTGGCGCTGAAGCTTCGCGTTTGAGATAAGGTCCGCCGCCTCGCGATGTGCCTTTTCCAGGTACTCACGCTTGCCCGCCTTAATGCGCTCTGCGTCCTCAAGCGCGGGTGGAAGCTCCATTTTGAGCCTGTCAAGAAGCGTCAGCGCCTCTGCTATGTTCACAAGCCTGTAGTCGCCGCGCTGCAGCGCAGTGACGCTTCCGAGAACACTGACGTCCTTTATCTTCTCGCGGTTCGACTTGCGCGAATCCTCAAGCAGACGTACAAGCTCCTCTATTATACTGAAAACTCCGTCATTTGAAGCCATAATACTTCTCTCCCCTTACCCTTTTACGCGTTCTGCCCGGCTTTATTCTGCCGAACCTTTGCTAAAACATCTTCAAGAATCTCAACAGGCACAAATTCTGTTATATCCGCCCCGTAGTTTGCCATTTCCTTAACTACCGTCGAGCTTAGATACGTGTATTTTTCACCTGCCGCCATAAACAGCGTTTCAATGCCGTCGTCAATTTTCTTGTTTGCGAGCGCAATCTGAAACTCACGGTCGAAATCAGAAACCGCGCGCAGCCCCTTTATTATAACAGACGCGTTTTTTTCCCGCGCGTAGCTAACGCCCAAATCGTCCGACATTTCGACGACGACATTTCCGAAACGGGAGACGCAGCGCGTGATTAGCTCAACGCGTTCGTTGCGCGTGAATAGTGTGTTCTTGTCGGAGTTTACTAAAACGCACACATACAGCCTGTCAAAAATCTTGCTTGCGCGGCGGATTATATTGAGGTGTCCGAGCGTTATCGGGTCAAAGCTGCCGGGATAAATTGCTGTCATTGAGTATTCCTGAGGTCGGCTTTTTGCTGAGCTTGCCGCCGAGTATTTTTTCGGCAAAAGCGCCGCCATTACTAAAGAAAGCAGTTGTTTGCCTGAATTTAAGAATGTTTTTTGCACCGCAGCTGAGCCTAAACCGCCTAAAATGCCGATAAACCCGGACTTTTGCGGAGTGTTTTCAGCTGCTTTTTTTGTAGACGGTGAGCTTTATCACGCCGTAGCGAAATTCGCGCTTTGCAAAGCCCTCAAGCTCCGGCAAAGCCTTATCCGCCCGCGACTCACATACTACAGTGCCGCCCGGAGCGACAAAATCCCGTTTGGATAGGTCGTCCGCCACACGGTCAAGCAGGCTTGTGTCATACGGCGGGTCTGCAAATACAATGTCGAACCGACGCGACTCGGGCAGGTTCTTCAAAAAATACAGCGCGTCTGACTTCACGATTTCAAACGAGCCGTCCGGCAAAATCTCCGTATTTTTGTACAGAATTTTAAGCGACGCTTCGTCCTTCTCAACAAAGGTTACGAACTCCGCCCCGCGCGACACGGCCTCAACGCCAAGCTGCCCGGAGCCCGCGAACAAATCGAGTACGCGAGCGCCGGGAACCTGAAACTGTATTATGTTAAACGCCGATTCCTTGACCTTATCGGTCGTCGGCCGAATGTCGAACCCTTGCGGCGCAAGCAGCTTTCTGCCGCGCAGACTGCCTGAAATTACACGCACGGATTATTCCTTGTCGAACAGGCCTTTTACGACGGAGGACATTCCGGCAAGACCCTGAAGCTCCGTCGGAACAATGATCTTTGTCGCCTTGCCGTCGGCAACCTTTTCAAGCGCCTCAAAGCTCTTGAGCAGGATCGCCTGATTGGACGGCTGCGCTTCGTTAATCAGCTTTATACCGTCTGCAATTGCCTTTTGCACCTGAACGATAGCTTCGGCTTCACCCTCCGCCTCGCGAACGCGCGCTTCCTTCACGGCCTCCGCCGCGAGGATTGCAGAGCGCTTTTGCGCTTCTGCCTCAAGTATAACGGACTCCTTGTGTCCCTCGGCGACGAGAACTGCCGAGCGCTTTTCACCCTCTGCACGCAGAATGGATTCACGGCGCTCACGCTCCGCCTTCATTTGCTTTTCCATCGCGTCCTGAATCTCACGCGGCGGTATAATACTCTTAAGCTCGACGCGGTTGACCTTGATTCCCCACGGATCTGTCGCCACATCAAGGATTATGCGCATTTCTTCGTTGATTTTGTCGCGCGAGGTGAGCGTTTGGTCAAGCTCAAGGTCGCCGACGATGTTACGAAGCGTTGTCGCAGTCAGATTCTCGATAGCGGGCATCGGGTACTCAACGCCGTAGGTGTATAGGCGCGGATCGACAATCTGGAAGTACAGAACAGTGTCAATCTGCATTGTGACGTTATCCTTTGTGATAACGGGCTGCGGCGGGAAATCCACAACCTGCTCCTTGAGCGACACACGCTTGACGATTCTGTCGAGAATCGGCAGCTTAATGTGCAAGCCGGAATTCCAGGTGTGCGCGTATTTGCCGAGCCGCTCAATGATAACGGCAAAGCTCTGCGGAACAACGCGGATATTCGCAAGCGCGGCGATGATTATAATAACAGCAATAATTATTGCGGCAATAGCGCCGCCGGAAAGACCACCCATAAATAAAACTCCATTCTATATGATATAGTAAAAACATTATAGCATAGGTGTTTTCGTTTTGCAAGCACTTTTACTCTAAGGGGTTCTGGTTGGTTCTGCTTTTGCTTGTTCACCAGGGGCGCTGGTGGCAGCGCAGAGGTGCCACTGCGCGTGGCGGCGGTTACTTTTTTCCGCTTCGCCGGAAAAAAGTAACCAAAAAAGGGGCGACTTCTTTGTAAAGAAGCAATCTTTTTTTATACGGGAACTGCGGAGAGATA
>JAISLF010000098.1 GCA_031260605.1 Oscillospiraceae bacterium | reverse complement strand
GGCGCCGGTGGTGGCGCAGGCGTGCCGCTACGCGCGGCGGCGGTTACTTTTTTCCGCTTCGCCGGAAAAAAGTAACCAAAAAAGGGGCGACTTCTTTAGAAGAAGCAATCTTTTTTTATACGGGAACTGCGGTGGTGAGCGTAAGGCTTATTCTTTTCCCCGCGACGTATTGCGGTGGAGTGCGCAAACGCTTGCGCTACGCCGCACGCAGGGGCGAAGCCTGTCGCGGCGTTGGCGATTCGGGTAAGACGGCAGGTTACCGCAAGTTGCCTACGGGTGCCAACCGGACTTGACTGTGGTTTGCCGCACCGCGCCTGCGCTGTGTTGTGCGGCAAGTAGGTGCGTGCCCTGTTGCCGCGAGGTGGGCGGACTGACCACCGCGTTCCGCGGTGGTCTCCAGCGTGGTTTTACGTAAGGCGAATGTGTGCCCCGCGCCGTTGCGGTGGGCAATACGCTGCGTGTCACGACGCGCAAAGCGCGGAAGTAGACGAGGGCACCTGACGCACCTACATAGCAGGTTGCAGTTGTCTGACGCATAATGCGGCGGCAAACCCAAACAAGGGACGTCGAGGACGCCGCCCCCTACGGAGATGTTGTGGTAACGGGGCATTGCCTTGAACCGACAGAAAGCACATACCGCCATAACAAACCTGATACGTCGGGACACGCACCCAATTGCCGCACAACACGCGTCAGCAATCGTAGCAGCTATTACCTTCCGGTTGGCACCCGACGGCAGTTCGCGGCAACTTGCAGCCTAACACGAGTCATCCAACGCCGCGACAGGCTTCGCCCCTGCGTGCGGCGGTGCGGAAGCGTTCGCCGCGCCCACCGCGATACGTCGCGGGGAAAAGAATAAGCCTTACACCCACCACCGCAGTTCCCGTATAAAAAGGTGTTTGCTTCTTTACAAAGAAGTCGCCCCTTTTTTGGTTACTTTTTTCCGGCGAAGCGGAAAAAAGTAACCGCCGCCGCGCGTAGCGGCACGTTTGCGCTGCCACCAGCGCCTATGGTGAACAAGCTATAAGTAGAACCAACCAGCAGTCCTTAAAGTAAAAAAACGTCCGCCAAAAAGATTAAGCTTTAGGCAAACAGAAATCTCCTCCCCGCCGCCGCAAAAAAATGTTGCATTTCCTCTCCCCGTCTGTTATAATAAAAAAAACTCCAAAGAGGTACACCCCAATGGGCATTTTAGAAGGACGCGTTGCCATCGTTGCCGGCTCAGGCCAGGGAATCGGACGCGCAATCGCAATCAGATTCGCGCAGGAAGGCGCGAAGGTTGTCACGAACAACACGAAAAAAGGGTCGCTTGCAAAGTCAATGGTAAGCGACGAGGCTTACGCAAAGCTGACTGACGAGCAAAAGAAATGGTTCCTTGAAAAACATGCGGAGGAAAACGGAGACGCGGAGACGACCGCTGAAAAAATCCGTTCACTCGGCGGAGAGGCGACGGCTTGCTTTGCTGACATTACAAAGGAAGAGGAAGCAAAAAAACTTGTTGAGACGGCAGTCAACACATACGGGCGCATTGATATTGTGTGCAATGTTGCGGGACGTTTCGGTGTTGCGGATATTGAGGATATTACGGAAGAGCTGTGGGATAAAATCTTTGACGTTAAGCCAAAGGGATATTTCTTCATCATCAAGCACGCCGTGCCGTATATGAAAAAGCAGGGCTACGGTCGCATTCTGAATGCCTCGTCGCCCGCGTTTATGGGCGACGTTATCAAGCACGCGGAGTATTGCGCAAGCAACGCCGGCGTTGTCGGTTTGACGCGCGGTATTGCAAAGGAGCTGTGGACGTACGGAATCCGCGCGAACACATTCTGCCCCGCTGCGAGAACACGCGCGGCGTATGAGATTGAGGTTCTGCGTCAGAGTGCGGAGAGTGAGGGTAAGAGTATGTCAGCGCCGGGTACGGAGATGTTCTCGTACGAGAGCAACACGCCGCCGGAGAATGTCGCGCCGTTTGTAACGTGGCTTGCGTCCGAAAAGTCAGAAAAGGTCAGCGGAACGACATTTATTGTCATCGGAAATATGGTGGGTATGGTTCCCGACCCGACAATGTTCTCAAGCAACCTGATTATGAAGCCCGATTTCAACGACCAGACGCCCTGGGGGATTGACGAAATCGGCGGACTGGCAGAGGAGAGGTTCTTCTCGAACTACCGCTCAATTGCCGACCCGACACCGCCGCCTGCCGGCGGCCCCGGGAAATAAGCTTCGGCGGTGAGCCGGGTGTTTTAACAGCAGTAAAAAAGGAAGCCCTTTGGGCTTCCTTTTTTTGTGTTGGGGCTTGCTGCGTTGAGGAGAAGTTTTGATGGAAAAGGGGCGGTTGACCAAATGCTCGCTTTTTCTATGTGTGCGTTCAGCTTTGCGCCGGAGGGCGCGGTGTGGCGGCAGGTGCTTGCTGCCGTTTGCCGCAGGGTGCTATGTTTGTAATTGGGGCGAAGCTTTGCCTCGCAACTCTGCTTTACGCCTATGCGGCGGGCGGTTCCTTTCTTGTCTTGGCAAGAAAGGAACCAAAGAAGCCGCTTTTGGGTTTAGGCGGGTTTCGTTGCTGCAAGTGTAGGTGTCCGTGCGTCCGAATTCGGACAGAGCTGCCGAATGACGGGGCGTTAGGCCCCTATGTGCAGACAAGTAGGTATCGGTGGGTGCCAACCAGAATTTGGCGAAGCCCACCCGCACCGCGCCATGCGCTGTTGCGGTGGGCAATGCCCCGCGTGTCCCGACGCGCAAAGCGCGGAGGTAGACGAGGGGCACCCGACGCACCCACGCCGTACGGGGGCAGTAGTCTGACGCAAAGCGTTTGCGGCAAACCAAACAAGGGACGTCGAGGACGCCGTCCCCTACGGAGATTGTTGCGGTAACGGGGCAATGCCTTGAATCGTAAGTTTGCACCTGCCGTAACCACAACCTCACCACGCCGGGACACGCACCCAATTGCTGCACAATGCGCGGCAGCAATCGTAGCAGCACCATCCTTCCGGTTGGCACCCGTAGGCAGTTCGCGGTAACATTAAGCCTTACCCGAGTCACCAACCCCGCGACAGGCTTCGCCCCTGCGTGCGGCGCAGCGCAAGCATTCGCCTCAACCACCGCAATACGTCGCGGGGAAAGGCACACTCAACATTGTCACCACGGCAGTTCCCGTATAAAAGAAGATTGCTTCTTCTAAAGAAGTCGCCCCTTTTTGGTTACTTTTTCCGGCGAAGCGGAAAAAGTAACCGCCCGCCGCGCAGGCGCTCAGCTGCGCGAAGCTGTTAAGCTTCGCCCCAATTACAAACAACGCACCCTGCGCCGCAGCTCTACGGTTCGTCTCCGAAAATAGAACAAAACGGCTGGCGCAGCAATCGCCGCCCCTATGTCCGCCAAAAAAACCGGAGGCAACCGCGACAAGGGACGCTGAGGGCAGCGTCCCATACAGAAGTACGAAGCTCTGAAAAAAGCAAAATCAAAACCCCGGGCGACCGGGGACGGTCGCCCCTACGGTGTGCGCCGTGGAGAATTCGCAAAGCCCCCGGGCGGCATATTGTCGCCCCTACGCCCGACAAAAAAACCGGCGGCAACCGCCACAAGGGGACGCTGCGGGCAGCGTCCCCTACAAAAGCAAAGCCCCGAGAAAAGAAAAAAAGGAGCAGGATTCCAGAATCCCGCCCCAAAACCATCACCTACCCCCGCATTTCCCGAATGGCCGCAAGCGCCGCGAGCTTCCCGGATTCATACGTCAGCCCGCCCTGCATGAACACCGTGTACGGCGGCGTCATCGGCGAATCCGCCGACAGCTCAATTGATGCGCCCTGAATGAACGCGCCCGCCGCCATAATCACGTCACACTCGTAGCCCGGCATTGCCCACGGCTTTGGCGAGACAAACGCGTCCACAGGCGAGCTTTTTTGAATGCCGAGGCAAAATTTTTCCACAAGCTCCGGCGCGCCGAGCGTTATTGTCTGCACTATGTCATATCTGCGCTCGTGCCACGCGGGGCTGACCGAAAATCCCGCTTTTTCGAACACATACGCGGCGAAAACGGCAGTTTTCAGCGCCTGCGCCGTTGTGTGCGGCGCGAGAAACAGCCCCTGAAACAGCTCGCGGTTTACGCCGAGCGTCGCGCCGCATTCGCCGCCGATACCCGGGGAGGATAGCCGCGCGGCGGCGCGCTCGACAAGCGCGGCGCGGCCCACGATGTACCCGCCGCAGGGCGAAATTCCGCCGCCGATGTTCTTGATCAGCGAACCCGCAACGATGTCCACCCCGACCTGTGTCGGTTCTGTTTCCTCGACAAGCTCGCCGTAGCAGTTATCGCAAAAAACGGCGACCTCCGCGTTTTCTGCACGGATGGACTCCACAATTTTGCCGATTGTTTCGACCGACAGCGCCGGTCTTTGCGCATATCCGCGCGACCGCTGGAGTATGACGCAGGAAAGCTCGCCCGTCGCCGTCAGCTCGCGCACCGCCGCCGAAATCGCGCCGTAATCGGGCGTTCCGTCCGGCAGCAGCGCAACCTCGCGGTAGGAATATCCCTCCTCGCGAAAGCTGCCGGGCGCGTTTCCTGATATGCCGAGCGCCGTCGCAAACGTGTCATACGGCCGCCCGGTCACGGAAAGAATCGTGCCGCGCCGCTCGCAGCAGCCGTACACCGCGCAGGTTATCGCGTGGGTGCCGTTGACGAAATTCGTGCGCACAAGCGCCGCTTCCGTGCCGAAAATATCGCAGTAAACCGCCTCAAGCGTCTCGCGCCCGCGGTCGTTGTAGCCGTAGCCCGTCGTTCCGGCAAAGCAGGTGTCCGAAACACGGTTTTCGGCAAACGCGTCGAGTATTTTTTTTGTGTTCACGGTCGCGGTTCTGTCAATTTCGGCGAAAATATCCGCTAATGCCGCTTCTGCCTCTGCAATCGCCGCAATGTCGTTTGTGCTGATCAAATCTCTATTTCTCCTGATGAAATACTCTTGCAAAACTCAAGAGACAGCCGGTAGCAAGCCGCCATATCGGCTTTGCTTGCAACGCAGGAGTCGGAATGCAGATTGCGCGTTGCAAGGCTGATTACGGCGACCCGTGCGCCGCTGCCCGAACGCTGGATTGCTCCCGCGTCAGTCCCGCCCGCGACCTTTTCCTTTGTCTGCACCGCAATGCCGAGCTTTTCGGCAAGACTGTAAATCTCACGGCGAAGCGCCTTGTCAGGCACAACGCTGCCGTCCATAAACGGCACAACCGGTCCCGCGCCGACCCGGCAAACGATGTCCGCGTCAGTAACCCCGGCGTAGTCAACGGCCGTCGTTGACTCGAGAATAAGCGCCGCGTCGGGCTTGACTACGTTCGCCGCGACGAGCGCTCCGCGCGTGCCAAGCTCCTCCTGTACCGTGAATACAAAATAAATGTCGCCGTCGAACTCCTCGCCGAACATTCCGACGATTTGCGCACAGCCGAACCTGTCGTCAATCGCCTTTGCACAGTACAGTCCGTCACCGAAGGAGAACGCCTCCTGTGCGAAGGTGCCGACAGTGCCGAGCGGGACGCGGGCTTTGGCTGCGTCCTCATCCTCCGCGCCAATATCGACGTACATTGCCGTAATTTCAGGCGTTTTGTCGCTCTTAGACAGGTGCGGCGGCGGCACAGTTACAAGCCCTGTAACTCCGCCCTCAAACCGCAGTGTGCGACCGAAAACGGCGGCTGAGTCTACTCCGCCGCAGGGCGCGATTTTCAGGTATCCGCGCTCATAGCCCGTGACGATAACGCCGACCTCGTCCATATGCGCGCAGACCATCAGGCGGCGGTGTGTACCCGGATTTTTGCCGGGCTTTTTGACGTACAGGTTGCCGATTGCGTCTGTTTGGTGCTCCAGTCCGTGTTTTTCGGCAAGCTCCGCGAGCACGGCGCGAACGGCGTCCTCACGCGAGGACACACCGTCAACAGCGCAGAGCGTTTCTAAAAGTGCAAAATCAAACGGCATATCAGTCTCCAAAGGTGATTTCGGCGGGCTTTTCCAAATCCGTCGTCATTGCGGCAAAAATCAGCTGTGACAGCGCAAGCGCGTCGCCGAGCTCGGCGGTTTCAACAGGCGAATGCATATTCTTAACCGCCGTGCCGAGCAGCGCGGTTCTTACTCCGCCGCCGGACAGCTGAAGCACCTCGGCGTTTGTGCCGCTGCGCCCCGGCTCGACTGAAATCTGGTACGGTATCTCCGCGCTGTCCGCCAGAGAAACAAGCGTGTCCGTAAAGCCGCGATTCATATTCGGACCTCTCGCAATCGTCACGCCGCCGCCGAATTTCCGCGTTCTGTCGGACGAAAGTCCAGGCTGCTCTGCGAAATCCGCGTCCGCGATTATCGCGTAATCGCAGGGTGCGGCGGTGGAAGCCGGGTGCGCGCCGCGCAGTCCAAGCTCCTCCTGCACGGAGAAAGTAACTGTAATGTCGTTTGCGGGAAGCGTTTCCTTCAGCTCGTCAATCGCGGTGAGGATTGCCGCGACAGACAGCCTGTTGTCCAGCGCCTTGCCGAAAAACGCGCCGTCGCCCAAGAGACCAGACTCCGCGCACAAAACCGCCGGCGCGCCGAGAAAATCTTCGGAAAACGGCAGCCCGCCCGTGTCGATTGACAGCTCGTTCATCGACACGCTGTTCTTTTCTTTCTTGACGTGAGGCGGCAGGATCGGTATTACGCCGAAAACGGGCGGCTCGGTCAGCAGCTTCACGCGCCGTCCCGGCAAAAGGGCGGGATCAACGCTCCCGATTGCCGCAAAGCGCAGAAAGCCGTCCCTGTCGGCTTTGCCCGTAATAATCAGCCCAATCTCGTCCATATGAGCGTCAATCAGCAGCCGTGCGGCGTTGGGTTTGCCGCTTATGCGCTGCCCGAGGACGTTGCCCATTGCGTCAGTGCTGACCGCAAAGCCCGCGCCGCGTAGCTTTCCCGCAAGGTAACGCGCCATTGGTTCCTCGAAACCGGAGGGTGCGTCAATTTCCGAAAGCTCTGTTAGCAGGGTTGTTGTTTTTCTTGTGTCAAAAGCCATTTACAAGCTCCTTGAAGTACTTGCCGCGCTCCTCAAAGTTGCGGAACTGAGCGTCGGAACCGTCGGCGTATTTGTAAAACGACGTGCAGGCAGGGCTGAGCAGAACAATATCGCCCGGCACGGCGCTGTTTTTTGCCGCAAGAACAGCGGCGGCAAAGTCGGAGATTATCGAAATCTCCGGCTTTTCGGCGCTGTCGTATTTCGCGACGGCATCGGCAATCATTTCAGCCGTCGGTCCTGTCAGAATCAGCGTCTTGACGCTTCGGCACAGCTCCGGCGCAAGCGGATCAAGCGGAATTCCCTTGTCCTTGCCGCCGGCGATCAATATAACTCTTTGGTCAAAGGACTTCAGCCCCGCAATCGTGCGCGAGGGCGAGGACGCAATGCTGTCGTTGTAGTACCGCACGCCCGCGTATTCGCGCACAAGCTCAAGTCTATGCTCTACGCCGCGAAACTCGCGCGCGGTTTTTGCCGCAATTTTCGGCGTAATAAGGTCGTGCACCGCCGCGATTGCCGCCGTGTAGTTCCAGACGTTGTGCCGCCCGCGCAGGGCAATATCGGAGACCGCAAGTATTGGCTCGGCAGTGCCGTCCGCGGCTTTTACGATATACTCCGCGCCGCCGATTTGCCGCACGCAAAAGCCGTCCGTGAGCGGTTCTTCCTGGCTGTAGTAAACCGTATCACCGGGCGCGTTTTTTGCCGCAAGCAGACTTTCGCCGCACGAGGCGTTAATCACAAGTCTGCCGCCGGGGGACTGATACCGGAAGATGTTCTTTTTGGACTCGACATATTCGCCGTAGTCCGCGTGAATATCCAGGTGGTTCGGCGAGATGTTTGTTATAACCGCAATTTCGGGTGAGGCTGTCATTGAAATCAGCTGAAAGGACGACAGCTCAAGCACAACGAAATCTTCAGGCGAAATTTCGTCCGCAACAGGGAACAGGGGAGTGCCGATATTGCCGCCGACGTGCACGCGGCGACCCGCGTTTTTCAGAAGCTCCGCGATCAGCGAGGTTGTAGTAGTCTTGCCGTCAGAGCCTGTTACGCCGATGATTTTTGCGGGGCAGACCTCAAAAAAAGCCTCGATTTCAGAGGATAAAACAGCGTCCGGCGCGAGTATCGGCGCAAGCCGCGCGGGCATAATCCCAGGCGCGCGGTACACGATTTTGCCGCGCAGCGTTTCCGCGAGGTAATCGTCCCCCGTGACGAATTCCGCACCAAGCGCGGACAGCTCCTGCGCGTCTGTCCCGAGCTGTGCGACAGTTTTCTTGTCGTAGACGGTTACGCGAACGCCGGACTGACAAAGACACCGCGCAAGCGGCGTGTTCGACACGCCGAGTCCGATTACGGCGGCGGTTTCGTATTCTGTTTTTATTTTGTGCAAATACGCTGATAATGTCATAAAAACCTCTCGGCGAAACAGCACCGCACAATATAAATTACTGCGCGGTGTTGTCCTGAGTTTATTGTTTGTCCGTTTGCTGCGGCGGTAATAGCCGGGTTTATGCGCGGCGTGTGCGCTTACTTAAAGTACGTTTTCTTAAACTTCTTAGGGCTGACACCGACTACCTTTTTGAAGGTTTTTGTAAAATAGCTCTGGTCGTTAAAGCCGCACTGTGTTGCTATAAGCGACAGGCTCAGGTTCTCCTCAAGCAGCAGCCGTTTGCTTTTTTCAATTCGCACCTTTGTAATATAACTCGTCAGACTCATACCGGTTTCCTGCTTGAAAACGGAGGACAGATATGATTTGGACAGGTACACCTTTTTGGCAAGCGAGTCAAGCGTCAGCTTTGTGGCGCAGTTTTGCTTGATGTGGTTTGTTATCTTAAACACAACGTCTGAGTGCTTGACCTGCGCTAAGTCGAACACCTGCACGATAAAGCTGCGCGCAATGTCCGAGATGAAAACCGCAAGCTGGTCAACGTCGTTCTGCTGCTCAATCTGCGCTATGAAATGCTCGTTCATCTGGAAGCTGTCCCGCGTGTCCGCCCCCGCCTCAATGCTTGCGCGTGACAGGACGACAAGCAGCTCTAAAAGCCGCGCCTTAATTGTCAGAATATCCGATTTGGAGTACACATAAATCTGCGCGAGCATATCGTTCAGCATTGCAAGCGCCTTTGCCTTTTCGCCCGCGATAACCGTAAGCCGCAGGTCTTTTTCAAACGCCAAAATGCGGTTTGCGCCTTCGTCGGGCGCGGAGGCGCTGTTTTCCGAATAGATGTTGATTTTTTTGAAAATCTCTTCCTGATAATCAGAGACTTTCTGCGGTTTTTTCTCCAGCGAATCCGAAATCTGCGACGCGACGGCGGAAAGTATTTCACTTATATGCCGCACCTGACGCGTTGAGAACACGCCGACCTGTGAAACAGCCCACGCCATTTCCTTAACCGGCAGGTCGTACAGCACATCCGCAACGTCGTTCATAACAAGCGGACCCAATACAAGCCCGCCTGTCAGCATACCTGTATTTGCAATCGAGGCGGCGATAAAGGTAAGCCCGAGCGGACAGTAGTAGATGTACTTGCCGTTCCACCTGTGCGCCTCGCAGCAGCCGTACATATGCGACGCAAGCTCATCCCGCGAGTCGATAAGACAGTGACGGCAGAAGTTATCCGCCTCGTCCTGCGGCATAAGCGTACCCTTTCCGTCAGACGCGATGTCAATGACCTTGCAGCCGACACCGAGAAGCTCGGAAAAGTGGTTTTGATATTTTTTGCACTTGTCTAATGTATGTTGATCCATAGTGTTAATATAATTCAGCTTGCTTTTATAATAGTTTATTATAATATTATCACAAAAATTCAAAAAAAGCAAGCGATTTTACAAATGTGAACGAGAATTTGTAATTGCTGTGAATTTTAGCGAAATACACGGATTTTCTGCGTACAAAAATAGTTTCGGCGGCATTCAGTCAAAACGCGGAGTTGAAACGTATTAGTAGTATGGGGGAGTGCAAGGGCGCGGAATGGCGGGATTTGCAGACAGAGTGTTTTTTGTGATACGTTACATAAAACAACAATTTCAATCTACATATATATAATATTGCACAAATATTTTGAATATAATTAAATAGTACTTGACAAATA
>JAISLF010000016.1 GCA_031260605.1 Oscillospiraceae bacterium | reverse complement strand
TAATTAAATAGTACTTGACAAATATGTGGATGTGTGTTACAATTACCTCACAAGGGCTCACAAGGGCTCACAAGGGCTCACAAGGGCTCACAAGGGCTCACAAGGGCTCACAAGGGCTCACAAGGGCTCACAAGGGCTCACAAGGGCTCTGAAAGGGGCCTGTTTGTGTTTCCCCGAATAAAACAGGAGGAAATGCGCATGAAATGGTTTTTTGAACCAAGGAAACAGGCTGGCATAGAGACTTACACGTCAGCCGCCGCAACTTCCGAACGCCCGGCAGGTCGCCGGGGCAAGCACCGAACAGGCAGACTGCGGGCGATACTCGCCGGGGTGATCGCCGTGTGCTGCTTTGCGGGGATTAGCGTCACGGCAATGGCACTTACTTACCCGGATGTGGCGTCAACCCACTGGGCGTTTAATGCTGTTGGCTGGGTATCTGACAACGGATATATGGTCGGGAACACCGCCGGGATGTTTTTGCCCGGAAACGATATGACACGCGCGGAGATTGTCACGATTCTCTACGCAATGGCAGGCAAGCCCGGATCCGGCGGAGGAACACAGTACAGTGACATTTCCGGAAGCCCTTATTATGCAACGCCTGCCCTGTGGGCAAAAAACAAGGGCTTGGGTATACAGAACAGCAGCACGGTTTTTTCGCAGGGTACTTATATGACGCGTGTCAAAATGGCGGAAGCACTCTTTAAATTCGCGAAGGTGATGAATTGGACGACCAGCACCGTGCCGAGTGTTGTGAACCCGTATAATGACATTGGTAACGGCACCGGTGTTAATGATGATCAAAGAGCCGCCATACTTTGGTGCAAGGCATACGGTATAATGAACGGTACTGACACCAATGTTTTCGGACCGTTTATAAATGTGTACCGAGCGCAAATGGCGGTGATGATTAAGGCGGTGATGGATAGAGCATCCGGGTTCTTTCCTGTAAATTCCGTGAGCGTGCGATTGGGGATGGATACAGCATTTACGGCGCAATATTCAACTGTAGCGACACCTACGTTGCAGCAAACTGTGGCTGATGCATATTTAGTGGATGCTGCAAAAGCATTTAAGAAAACGTGGAACATTGTGCTCACACGCACAGCATATTGGTATCCAACAGGACTTCCGGTAGACGGTTCCGGACACGCACGTAGCGTACGTTGCGATACATACGGATGTGGCAATTCTCATGTTGCCTGGGCTGCCTGGGCGGCAATCCATACCCATCATAATGATGTTGGAATTAATTATTACGGTGCGTACCAATTGGGAAAGGGCAGCACGAATATTACTATGCTGCTACATGGGTTCAATCCGTGCGTATATCAGTATTCCAACGGAACGATTGGGGTGGTGACCGGAGCGACGGCAAATTATGCAAACATTAATGACCGGTGGTTGTCCACAACAAACAACTATGGGCTTACAACAGTTCAAATAAAGCGAACAATGCAGCATGAGATGAGCCATATTTGGGGAGTGCCGGATGAGCAATGCACATCGGGACAGAAATGCGTTGTATCGTATACAAATAATTTTGATAACGACGGCGATTTTAACCGTTTAGACCTATGGTGCACTAATTGCCGGAGCGTGATTGCTTCCAAACGGGCACAGAAACCAGCTTAAGGAGAATGACGATGAAAAAAACACTAATTATAGTAATAGCGACCCTGTTTTGTTTGTCAGTATTAGGTTCTTGTGACAAGACTAAAGCGACGCGAGAAACCGACACAGAAACGCCAAAAACGACGATCACAGAAAATTCAACTGAAAGTGAAACGCCGTTATTATCGGCCGGCAAAAAGGTTTATAGTATATTCACGAGCGAGGAAGAATTAAACCAAGCATTTATTTCGGGGAGATTCAAAGGAATAGAAGAACTTACTGAATCGTGCGGATACTTTAAGCCAGCGCAAATGAATGAGAATGATCCTTTTCTGAGAGTTACAGTGGTGGATGGAAGCTATGTTTTGTTTGAGTGGGATGTAGAAGAAATTAGGTATAACGACATCGATTACGCTGATTTCGAGAAAACATTTGAATGGATTCCCATAGAAAAAACAGGAGATTTGCAATGGTATCAGCGCACTTCAGGAACCCCTGAATTGTATGAATGGAGGGGCGAATATCTCGTCTATACAAATGACGAGACTCAGCGATTATGGGTCATTTGGGAGGAACAGGGATACGTTTTTCGGTCTTACGTACCCGATTTCTGGTCATGGGAGCAGGTCAAAGCTTTCTGCACCGCCCAATGGGTGCCGGTAACGCAGTTGGGGTAACCCGCGCCACAACACATCACACGCACAAAAGCCGACCGCCGGGTCTCCCGGCGGGCGGCTTGCTTTATGTCAACTCACCCGCGCCCTTACGGCGCGAGTCTGTCCATTCCCCTGTAAATGTACGTCACCTCTCGGACATTTTCGTAGCCGAGTATGTTCATCAGCATACGCGACAGGCCGAAGCCGAAGCCGCCGTGCGGCGGGCAGCCGTAGTTAAAGCACGCGAGGTAGGACGCAAGCCCCGCGGGGATTTTCTCCTCGTCCACGCTGCCGTCAGCCCGAACCGCATCCGCCGGAATAAGCCCCTTTTCGATTGCCTGACGCACGACGACGGGGAAGCGGTGCTCGCGCTGTGCCCCGGTCGTCACCTCAAGCCCGTTCCAGAGCAGGTCGTAGCTCAGAGTGGACTCGCCGCCGGGGGCGTACATATGGTAAAACGGGCGTATTGAGGTAGGGAATTCCGTGACGAATACGAACTGGTGCCCGTATTTTTCAGCGATGTACTTGCCGAGCAGGCGCTCCGCCGTCGGGTCAAGGTCGCCCTTTGTCTCCGGCGGAACCTCGTAATCGAGCGACTTGATTATTTCCTTTGCCTGCGTCATATTTATGCGCGGAAAGGGCAGGGAGGGAACCACGACCTCGCGGTCGTACAGCTCAAGAATCTCAGCTCCGTGTTTTTCGCGGATTTTGCCGATAAAATGCGCAATCCACTCCTCCTCGAGCGCCATAACGTCCTCCACAGAGTCAATCCACGCAAACTCGCAGTCCACACTTGTGAACTCCGTGTCGTGCCGGTTTGTCGAGGACTTGTTCGCGCGGAAAACAGGCCCGATTTCGAACACGCGCTCAAATCCTGCGGCAATCGCCATCTGCTTGTAGGTCTGCGGCGACTGCGCGAGGTATGCCTTGCCGCCGAAATAGTCCAGTTCAAAAAGCTCCGCGCCGGACTCCGACGGGTTCGGCACAAGCTTCGGCGAATGCAGCTCGGTAAACCCGCGCGCGACCCAAAACTCGCGCATAGCAAGCTCCGCCGTTGTCTGCACCTTGAATATAAGTTGGCGCTTACGGTCACGTAAATCCAGAAAGCGCCAGTCAAGGCGCAGGTCACGCCCGCTCTCCGTGATTCCGGTCATATCAATCGGCAGGGGGGACGCGGCGGGGTTTTCGACAGTGATTTCAGCCGCTAAAATCTCAACTCCGCCGAGCTTTACAAAATCGTCCGCGTGTACAGTTCCACGCACCGTGACGGAGGACTGCGGCGTAAGGCTCTCGACAAGCTCATTGAGCGCCTTAGTCTCGTCGGACTTAAAAACGGTGACCTGAATGTCTCCCGTAATGTCGCGGATAACAAGAAATTGCATTTTCTTGAGGTTGCGTATCTCCAGCACAAAGCCCGAAAGTGTAATCTCCAGGCCGTCGTGCTCTTTTGTGTCTTTGGCAAAAACTCGGTTCATTAAGCTGCTCCTTGGTGTGTCGGCGGTGTTTTTTTCTTATAGAGTGTATCAAATTTGACGCCGGAAGTCAAGACGCGCTGCGCGCCGCGGGTTACCTCATTTTTGCAAATTCTGACTTGGCGAACGAGCATTCGGGAGTAAATCGGCGAAAAAACGCGTATTTCTTAGAAATACGGCTGTTTACTGCGTAAACAGCCAAATGACAAACTCTTGAAACTATGTTATAATTAATTATCAAAAATCCAATTTTTAGAGGTTTTAACAATGAAGCTTTTTAGCAAAAAAACAGAAATAATTAGGAAACGTGTATTGGCGACTCTGCTATCTGCGATGATGTGCGTGGGGCTTGCGGCGGTGCTGCCGGGTGCAGCGAGTGCGGCGGAATCAGTGACTTCGCCGGAGGGGTTTGTGTATTCCATTTACAATGGTACTGAAAATGAAGCTGGGTACGGTGCTGGTGCTTATGTTAAGTTTTACACTGGCTCAAGTCCAAATGTTGCGATTCCGTCAAAGCTTGGTGGAGAAAATGTTGTTAGTGTGCGAATATCGTATAATAGCACTGTTACGTCTCTTGATGTGTCAGCCTGTACTGCATTAAAAGACCTATACGGCGAACACAATCAGTCGTTAACCTCTTTAAACACGGCTGGATGTGCGGCGCTGGAGTACTTAATCCTTTTTAACTGCCCAAAACTTACCGGATTGGATGTGTCACAAAATACTGCATTAAGGTCTCTGGTGTGTCCAAGTGATAATTTGAGTGTGATAGATGTATCCAAAAACATAAACCTGAAAACATTATGGTGCGAAAATAATAATTTGACAACTCTGGATGTGTCGAAGAATGTAGCACTGACAGATTTGAATTGTGAGTCAAACAATTTGACGACTCTGGATGTGTCGAAAAATGTGGCACTGACAGATTTGAATTGTGAGTCAAATAGTTTGACGGTGTTAGACGTATCCAAAAACACAGCGTTAGAGGATTTACGATGTGCGTACAACAAAATATTAATGTTGGACATGACCCAAAACACAGTTTTGAAATCTTTGGAATGCTACTTTAACAACCTGACAACGTTAAACGTTTTAGGCTGCGCATCACTGGAATATTTAAGTTGTGAGATTAATAAATTGACGGCGCTGAACGCATCGGGACTTGTGGCGCTAAAGCGTTTGTATTGCCAAAGCAACTCGCTAAATACTTTGAATGTATCCGGGTGTACGGCGATGACATATTTGGATTGCAGTGTCAATCGGCTGACTGCACTTGATATATCTAATAACTCAAAGTTGGAGGATTTGGACTGCTCTTGGAACTATTTGAAGCTTTCTGATGTAACGGGAATTCCGTCAGGGCTGACTGCTGATGTGTATACTGCTAGTAAGGATTTTTTTGAGGACGAAGAAACCGGAGAAATCTATGAATTTGAAGGCGCTTTTTTGGGTGGGTTCAAGTTTTCTCCACAAAAAACAGGTTCGCCTCCAATTGGGGACTTTAAGGATGTTTTTACCACAGACTGGTACGCCAAATACGTCGAGTGGGCGGCGGACAATCGAGTCGTCACGGGCTACCCTGACTCCACATTCCGCCCGAACAACACAATGACGCGCGCGGAGTTTGTGCAAGTCCTGTACAGCCTTGCTGGAAAGCCGGCAGTCACACCGACCACGGCATTCACCGACGTAAAGTCAGACGACTGGTACGTCAAGGCGGTGTCGTGGGCGGTGGAATCCGGCATAACCTCCGGCGTTGGGGGCGGCGAATTCGCCCCCGGCGGAAGCGTAACAAGAGAGCAAGCAGTTGCGTTCCTGTACAAATACGCAAAGCTGAAAGGCGACAATAAGGACTATTCCGGTGTGGCGCTGACGTTCTACGACAAAGCCGACATAAGTGACTGGGCAATACCTGCCGTAAAGTGGAGTGCAGCAAATAAGGTTGTCGGCGGATACCCGGACGGCACATTCGGCCCGCAAAACACCGCAACAAGAGCCGAAGTAGTGACAATATTGTACGGCTACATAAATTAGCGCAAGGGAAGTGACTACGCCGCACCAAAATTCACCGAAAGGCGAATGAATCCAAACAAAAAAGTCGGGGGAATTCATTTCCCCCGACTTTTTACCTTACAAAACCACTTTGACGGCGACCTGAACCCATTGCAACAGCAAAAACTCAGCTCGCCGTCAAAGTGCCCCGGCAGCGCTTGACAACTCGACTGAAATACTATATAATTATAGTAATATGAAAGACCCTTATTCAATTCTCGGAGTTTCCTCGGGCGCGTCTGACGAACAGATCAAGACCGCCTACCGAAACCTTATGAAAAAATACCACCCGGACAACTTTCAGGACGACACTGCACGGGAGCTTGCCGAGGCGCGCACCAAGGAAATTAACGCGGCGTATGACGAGCTGACAAAAGGCGGCGCTTCCGGTGGCAGCGGCTTCGGCGATTTTTCGGCAAGCAGCTACGGCGGGCAGTTCGCGGCAGTCAGAACGGCGATAAACTCCGGCGACCTGAACTATGCGGAGCAGCTTCTGGCGCAGTCCCGCACCAAAAACGCGGAGTGGTACTACCTCATGGGCACGGTGTATTTCCGCCGAGGCTGGCATAATGAGGCGATAAACTATTATGAGAGCGCCGTGCGTATGGAGCCGGGCAACTCAGAATACCGCTCGGCGCTGAACTACTGCCGCGCGGGTGCGAACTATGACCCCTACGGCACCGGGACGTATCAAAACACACCGCGCTCGTCTGACTGCGACTCGAATTGCTGCACCTTCTGCGCGGCGCTGTCGTGCTTGAATGCCTGCTGCAACTGCTGACGATGCGGAAGCTTGCGGCTAATTGCGCTTACAAAATATAAATCGAGAAAAAGATGAAGCTTCTAAACATCGGATTTAACAGTATGGTCTCTTCAGACAGGATTGTCGCGCTGCTGACATATGATTCCGCGCCGGTCAGGCGTATTATCGGCATTGCAAAGGACAAGGGGCTGTCGATAGACGCGACCTTTGGCAGGAGAACGCGCTCCGTTATAATAATGGACACGGGACACGTCATTTTGTCGGGCATATCGACGGATACAATAGCGGCAAGAGCCGCGATTCCAAAGGACGAGCCGCTGTAAGGCGCGTTTCGCACAAGAGAAAAGCTGTTGTTTATCACGGTATCGGGGAATACTATTTACACTATGGATATTAGCTATAATACAAAAGAAACAAGCGCGGCGCAGACCGGCGCGGCAGTCGCGGACAAGACACTGGCAAAGCAATCAGGAAACGGCGGTTTTACCGGGAAAATTCTCATAATTTCCGCTCCGTCGGGCGCGGGAAAGCGCGGCATTATCCAGAAAATACTGGAGTGCCACCCGGAGCTGCACTACTCGGTGTCAGCCACGACAAGACCGCCGAGAAGCGGCGAGGTTGACGGACAGGACTATTATTTCATCTCGCGCGAGCAGTTTGAGCAGAAGATGAACGAAAATGAGTTTCTGGAGTACAACACCTACAACGGCGAGTATTACGGAACGCCGCGCACGCCGATTGAAAACGCGCTGCGTGCTGGAAAAACCGTTCTGCTCGAGATTGAGGTAAACGGCGCGCGGACAATCCGCACGCTGTATCCCGTCGCGTGCTCGCTGTTCATCAAAACAGAGAGCTACGAGCATTTGCGCGAGCACCTGCTGGGACGCGCCCAAACGGCGGAGGAACGCGCCGAGATAGACGCGCGGCTGAAAATTGCAAAGGAAGAGCTGAAGGAAATGTCCGAATATGATTTTATCATAACGAACATCCAAGGCAAGCCCCATATCGCGGCAAATATTGCGGCCGCGATTCTGGACAATATTTTGAAGGATTAATTAAGGAGACTTTATGTTATTAGAACCATCGTTACCGGAGCTTTTGAAGAATGTTGACAGCCGCTATTTGCTCGTTAATGTAATCGCCCGCCGAGCACGCGAGCTGTCAGACGCGTCGCTGCGCCGCGGAGAGCCGCTTACGGGAAAGCCCGTGTCAATTGCGGCGCGTGAGATTGCGGACGGAAAGATCCGCGCGACAGCGGAGCTGTATTCCGACTAATGCCGGAGCTTTTGCCGCAAACATTCTTCGCGCAGGTCGCGGTTTCAAAGGCGGTGTTTCATATAGACGCGCCTTTTACTTACCGTGTCCCGCCGGAGCTTTGCGGCAAGGTGACTCGCGGAAGCCGCGTTGTCGTGCCCTTTGGAGCGGGAAACAAAAACTCCGAGGGGATTGTACTTTCAGTTAAGGATACGCCGCCGGACAAAATCGCGATAAACAAGATAAAGCCTGTTTTGTCCGCGATGGACGATGGTGTTCCGCCTCTGCCGGACGAGTTTGTGTCCCTCGCCGTATGGATGGCAAAGCGGTTTTACTCAACGGTATCGGACTCTTACCTTGCGGCGCTGCCGGCAGGAATGCGCTTTCGCGAGGAGAAAAATGCCGTTGCCGAAAAGACCGTTAAGGTCGTTCGGCTGACCGTATCACCGGAAGAAGCGGCGGACTTAGCAAAGCGGCTGTCCAAAAAATCGCCGAGACAGTCGGCGCTTCTTAGTCTGCTATCAGAATTTCCGGAGCTGGAGCAAAAAACGCTTACCTCCAGAACGGGAACCTCCGGAGCATCAGTTCACAGCCTTTTAGTCAAGGGACTGGTTGAGATTTCAGAGGTAAAGGTTTCGGCAAGACCGAAATACAGCCTCCCGCAGGACGAGAACGCGATTGTCCTGAACAGCGGGCAGTACGAAGCCTATTCTGAGCTGTCGCCTCTCCTGAAAAGCGAAAAAGCCGAGACGGCGCTTCTTTACGGCGTGACGGGCAGCGGAAAAACCGCCGTTTACATAAAGCTCATTGAGCAGACGCTGGAGCAGGGGCGCGGCGCGATAGTGCTTGTACCTGAAATTGCGCTAACGCCGCAGCTTGTCGGGATTTTCGTCGCCCGCTTCGGAGACGATGTCGCGGTGATACATTCGGGATTAACGCCGCGCGAGCGGTTCGACGAATGGACGCGTATCCGCGATGGCAAGGTGAAAATCGCGGTCGGCACGCGCTCGGCGATTTTCGCGCCGCTGCGCGACATCGGGCTTATCGTAATTGACGAGGAGCAGGAGACTACATATAAAGCCGAAATGCAGCCGAGATACGCTGCGGCGGAGGTTGCGCTTTGGATTGCCGCAAGGCACCGCGCGCTTGTGCTGTTCGGCAGCGCAACGCCGGGTATTGAGACAATGTACCGCGCTAAGACGGGCAAGATAAAGCTTGTGAGGCTGCCGACGCGGTATAACGAAATGCGGTTGCCGGAGGTCATTGTCGCCGATATGAAGTCGGACACGGCAAAGGACGGGCCGGCGTTTATCGGAAACATTCTGCGGCAGGAGCTTGCGGCAAACATCGAGCGCGGCGAGCAGTCGATTCTGTTTGTAAACCGGCGCGGAACGCACCCGATTGTCGCCTGCACAAAGTGCGGGCATACGTTTATCTGCCGGAATTGCAGTGTAAACCTGAATTACCACAACGACAAAGACAGGCTGTACTGCCACTATTGCGGGTATTCCGAGAAAAAGCCGGAGTATTGCCCGGAATGCGGCGCGCAGGTGCGATTTTTCGGAGCAGGAACGCAGAAATTCGAATCGGAGCTGCGGGAAATGTTTTCTGAGGCGGCGGTTATGCGAATGGACAGGGACGCGTTGAATGCAGGGCAGAGCCACGAAAAGCTGCTGAATCGCTTTCGGGACGAAAAGATTCCGATTCTTATCGGAACGCAGATGGTTGCAAAAGGGCTGGACTTTCCGAATGTGACGCTGGTCGGCGTGCTGTCTCCCGATTTGTCGCTGTATTCCGGCGATTACAGGGCAAACGAGCGAACCTTTTCGCAGATAACTCAGGTTATCGGGCGCTCAGGGCGCGGCGAAAAGCCGGGACGCGCCGTTATCCAGACCTTCACGCCGGAAAACAAGGTAATAGCCTTAGCCTCGCGGCAGGATTACGACGGATTTTATGATTACGAGATTGAAAGGCGCTTAGCCGCCAATCAGCCGCCCGCGACGCGGATTACAGGCGTTTCGGTTATCGGACAGGACGAGATTATTGCCCTGCGCGGAGCGCACTTTGTGTGCAATATCCTAACCGAGCTTTGTGGGAACAGGGCTCAAGTGCTCGGACCCGTGCCGCACGCGGTTGCGCGGGTCAACAAGAATTACATATTCAGGATAACGGCGCTGACCGCGAGTCCCGAGGACGAAAAGCACCTGCAAAAGGCGGTGCGCGCGGCATTTACGCGGTTCTACGCAATGCCGGAGAGCCGAAGCATAACGCTTTACGCCGACCTTTCGCCGAACGACTGACCACCGGAGGAAAATATGCCGCAAAGCAATATAACAGTCCGGGCAGAGCGCGCCGAGGAGCGGCACGCGGTTGAGAATATCGACCGTGAGGCGTTCCGATACCAGAGCGAGCGCGTGGGTGAGCATTTACTGACGCATAAGCTGCGGCAGTCGCCGGATTTCATACCCGAGCTGAATTTTGTCGCGGAGCTGGACGGGAAGCTTGCGGGACACATTATTTACTCCAAGAGCACGATTACCGCCACGGACGGCGGCGTGACTGATATAATATCCTTCGGGCCGCTTGCCGTACTGCCGGAGCTTCAAAATCGCGGCGTCGGCAAGGCGCTGCTACTGCATAGCTTCAATGCCGCGCGGGAGTTGGGATACCGCGCCGTTGTAATATTAGGCGAACCTGATTACTACCCGCGCGTCGGATTTCGCCGCGCCGCAGACTTTGGACTGACGACGACTATGGGAACGTTTGACGCGTTTATGGCATATCCGCTGTATGACGGCGCGCTGGACGGCGTTGCCGGCGTGGTTTACGAGTCGGAGGTGTTTGATACGCTGACGGACGCGGAGGTTGAGGAATTCGACCAAGCCTTTTTGCCGCAAGAGCCGGTTGTGCTTACGACCATTGACGTGGTGCTCGAAAAATTGAGTCCGCCCGCGCGGGCGGCGCTTCGGCAAAAGGACATTCCCACGCTGGCAAAGCTTCGCGAATTCAGCGGGCGCGAGGTACTGCAATGGGGCGAGTTTTCGGAACAAGACCGTGCGGCGATAGATTCGGTGATGTCCGCCTATGGCTTCGGTAAAAAGACGTGGGAGCAATGACCGCAAACCGGACGGCAAAAAAGCGGGCGTTTGCCGAAGCGGATTAAACAATACATTTGCGCGACTAAAGCGCATATTTCAGGAATAATATTAGTATGGCATTACGAAACATTTTGAAGGACGGCGCGCCCGGACTGCGCAAGAAAAGCCGCGTTGTTACCGAATTCAACCCGCGCCTGCACGAGCTGCTGGACGATATGCGCGAGACGATGGACGCGTCTAACGGCGTCGGGCTTGCCGCGCCGCAGGTCGGCGTTTTGCGCCGTGCGGTGCTCATTGCGGCATATCCGGACGAGGCGCTGAACGAGGACGGCAGACCCGATTACGACGAGGAGCCGGAGTATGAGCTTCTGGAGCTGATTAACCTGGAGATTACGGAGAAATCAGGCGAGCAGGAGGACAGGGAGGGCTGCCTTTCGGTACCCGAGGTTTGGGGTATGGTCAAGCGGCCGGAGACTGTTACGGTTACATATCAGGATAGGTTCGGGGTCAGCCAAACCAGAACCGTGTCGGGACTTACTGCGCGGGCAATCTGCCACGAGTGCGACCATTTGGAGGGCATTTTGTTCACTGATATAGTCGAGCGGTTTTTGACAAGGGAAGAGGTTTTCGGAAGCGAGGAAGACGATACGGCTGCGGAGGATTGATTCGTTTGAAGATTGCATTTTTCGGAACTGCGGATTTTGCCGTGCCGGGTCTGACGGCACTGGTGGAGGCGGGGCACGATATAACGGCCGTTGTAACGCAGCCGGACAGAAAGGGCGGACGCGGAATGCGAATGCGGCAATCTCCCGTTAAGGAGTGCGCGGCAGAGCTTTTGCCGGGTCTTGCGCCGTTTCAGCCGGACAGTCTGAAAAACGCGGAATCTGAGGTGTATTTCAGCAGACCGAATTTTGCGCCTGATTTGATGGTCGTCATCGCCTACGGCAAGCTTTTGCCGAAAAAGATATTCTCCGCGCCGAAATTTACCGCGATTAACATACACGGCTCGCTTTTGCCGGAATACCGCGGCGCGGCGCCCGTGCAGCGCGCTGTTATGGACGGCAAGCGCGTAACCGGCGTTACAAGTATGTTTCTTGACGAAAAGCTGGACGCGGGGGACATAATAATGTCGAGAAACTGCGTTATCGGCGTTGACGAAACGGCGGGTGAGCTGTACTCGCGCCTGGCGGGAATCGGTGCACAGCTTTTGCTTGATACGGTCAATGAAATAGAAGAGAATTTTGCCGCTATTAAAAGAAAGCCGCAGATTGAACGGCTTGCGACCTATGCGCCGCCGATTCAAAAGCAGGAGCGCGAGCTGGATTTCTCACAGTCCGCCGAAGCGGTTGCGGCGAAAATACGCGGGCTGTCGCCGGATTACGGCGGTGTTTTCACCATTGCGGGCTTTGAGCTGAAGGCTTACCGCGCAAGCGCCGTAGACGCGGATTTTCCGGCGCCTGTGGGAACACCTGCGGCTGACCCAGAAAGCGGAATTTACATCAAGTGCGGCTCCGGCATTGTGAACATTACAGAGGTTCAGGAGCCGGGCAAAAAGCGCGTTTCCGCAGTTGAATTTCTGCGCGGACATAGGCTGATATAATGGCGCAGGCAGCAAATGGCGGCAAAAAGGCAAGCTCTGCCCGCGAAACGGCGCTGCGTGCCCTAAAGACCGCGCGGGACGGCGGCGATTACCGCGCCGTAATCGCGGAAATGACGGATTCGCGCGAGCGCGCGTTTGCCAGAACGCTCACCGAGGGCGCAATACGCAACCTGAGGTACCTTGACTATGTGATTTCCCTTTCGGCAAAGGGCGGGTTATCTCCACTCGTCGCCGATATACTGCGGCTCGGCGTGTTTCAGCTTCAGCATATGGATTCTGTGCCGGACTATGCCGCTATAAACGAGAGCGTCTCGTTTGCGGCAAAAAAAGCGCCGAGGGCAAAAGGACTTGTGAACGCTGTTCTGCGCAAGGCATCACAGGACAAATTTCCGGAGATTACGGCAAAAACGGAAGCTGAGCGCCTTGCGGTAAAGTACAGTCACCCGGATTTTTTGGTTGAAGCGTGGATAAAGTATTTTGGCTTGGAGCAGACGGAAACCATTCTTGCGGCGGGGAACGCCGAGCCGGAAATCAGCTGCTATGTGAACACAGTGCGGTTTGGCTATGACGAAGCACTGGCAGCCGTGACAGCGGACTGCGAGTCAGGCGGCGAGGTTGCGCAGTACCCTGACGAGGGACGGTTTACGCTCTCGGGCGTCGGCGCTTTGCCGAAAATGCAGAGCTTTGCCCGGGGAATGTTCTACGTGCAGGATAAGTCAGCGCACGAAGCCGCGATTGCGGGCATTGAGCGGCTGTCGGCGAAAGAGAAGCCGAAAATACTCGACCTGTGCGCAAGTCCGGGAGGAAAATCGTTTGCAATTGCGGCGGCACTCGGCGGCAAGGCGGAGATTCGCGCGTTTGACCTGCCGGGCAAGGTCGTGCGTCTGCAGGAGGGCATAGACCGCCTTGGGCTGACGTGCATTACGGCGGCGGAAAACGACGCGCGTGTGTACCGCGAGGAGTTTGTGGGGCAATTTGACCTTGTTGTTGCGGATGTGCCGTGTTCAGGCTTCGGCGTGATACGGAAAAAGCCGGATATTCGGTTTAAGACGCGGGAAGAGCTTGCCGGGCTGCCGGCACTTCAGCTTGAGATTCTGAACAACGCCGGAAAATACGTAAAGCCCGGCGGGACGGTTATTTACTCAACGTGCACACTTGTGCGCGAGGAAAACGAGGATGTTGCGGCGGAGTTTTCGGCGCAGAACAGCGCGTTTCGGCTGATACAGGAGAAAACCGTGCCGACGGGCGCGGAGCAGGACGGATTTTATTACGCAAATTTTCTACGGGAAGAAGCTTGACGGATACAACACAAAAAACTGAAATAATGAGCCTTACGCCGGAAGCGCTGACAGAACGGCTTTTAGCTCTGGGCGAGAAAAAATACCGCGCGGAGCAGGTTTTTCTCTGGCTGCGCGAGGGAATTTCCTCGTTTGACGCGATGACAAATATATCGGAGGCTCTGCGCGAAAAGCTTGCGGCAGAGTTCGCGCTGACGGTACCGGAGCTTGCGAAATCGCAGCGCAGTGCCGACGGCACGGCAAAGTATCTCTGGCGTTTTTCAGACGGGCAGGCTGTTGAGACTGTTGTGATGAGCTATCACCACGGGCTGACGGTCTGCGTTTCGACCCAGGCGGGCTGCCGTATGGGCTGCGCGTTTTGCGCGTCCGCCGCCGGAGGACTTATCAGGAACCTTTCCGCCGCCGAGATTCTCGCGCAGGTGCTGTATTCGCAGCGCGAGTACGGCGGAAGAATCTCAAACATTGTTCTGATGGGAACAGGCGAGCCGCTGGACAATTTCGAAAGTGTGCTGGCGTTTGTGCGGATTGTAACGCACCCGAAGTCGCTGAATATCGGTATGCGGCACATCACCATTTCAACCTCCGGCTTAGTCCCGCAAATGGACAGGTTAGGCGATTGCGGCTTGCAGCTTTGCCTTGCGGTGTCACTGCATTCGGCGGACGATGAGACTCGCTCGCGTCTTATGCCCGTGAACAGCGCTTACGGCGTTGACGAGGTTGTTGCGGCGGCAAAAAGGTATTTTGCAAAGACAAACAGGCGCGTCGCGTATGAATACGCGATGATCGACGGCGTTAACGACTCACCGGAGCAGGCAAGACTTCTCGCAAAAAAGCTCCGGGGACAAAACTGCTTTGTAAACATAATTTCGCTCAACCGCGTTGAAAATTCGCACCTTGCGCCGCCGTCTGACGCACATGTGCGTGAATTTGCCGGTATTTTGGATAAGGCGGGCGTTCAGGTGACGTTCAGGCGCAAGCTTGGCGACGGGATAGACGCCGCCTGCGGTCAGCTGCGCGCCGCCTCAATAAAGGGTTAACTCAAAATATGTCATATATCGCTAAGACAGACGCGGGAAGCGTCCGGAAAAATAACGAGGATACTGTTCGCTGCGAGGAGTTCGGCGAAGCGGTAGTTCTTGCCGTATGCGACGGTATGGGCGGCTATATCGGCGGGGCGGAGGCATCGACACTCGCGGCAGACGCGTTTATGGATAGCCTTAAGCAGTTTTTTGCGGAGGACGGCACGGCGGCGGGAATACCAAGAGCGCTGGAGTCCGCCTGTGAAAAGGGGCGCGGGGCAATCGTTGAGTTTGTGTCGCGGCACCTTGACTGCGAGAAGATGGGCACAACGCTTGTATCGGCAGTCGTCATACCAAGCGCGGACGCGGACTTTCCCTATACGGCATATTTTGCGAATATCGGCGACTCGCGCGGATACCTGCTCCGGGCAGGTGAGCTTATGCAGGTGACGGACGACCATTCTGTCGTCGGAGAAATGCTGAGAAGCGGGCAGATAACCCGAGAAGAGGCGGAGATTCACCCGAACAAAAACCTCATCACAAAGGCGCTTTCCGCAGAATCGGAGTATTTGCCGGATATTTTCATTGTGCCGCTGATGTACGGAGATATGATTATGCTCTGCTCAGACGGACTGTATAATGCCGTTTCAGACAGGGAAATGCGCGATATTTTAACAAGGCACGAACAGGGGCGGGAAAATCCGGCGTCCGTCAGCTTTTTTGAGTATGAACCGGAGCGGCTTGCTATGAAGCTTATCGGAACCGCTCTTTTGAATATAGCAAAGGACAATGTGTCCGTAATTCTTTGGGACTCAAAGGAAAAGGAGTAACACCTTTATGGAAGAAAAATACATCGGCACCGTGCTTGACGGGCGCTACGAGATTTTGAATCTCATCGGCAAAGGCGGAATGTCTATGGTATTCCGCGCGCGCTGCCATAAGCTGAACAGGTTCGTCGCGGTCAAAATCCTGAACGACGACCTTTCTGAAAAGGAGGAGTTCCGCCGCCGCTTTGTGCACGAGTGCGAGGCGATTGCGTCTATTACGCACCCGAATATCGTGACGGTGTTTGACGTTCAGCTCAATGGTCCTGTGTACTACATCGTTATGGAGCTTGTTCAGGGTGTTACGCTGAAGGCATACATCAACAAAAAGGGCGCCCTTCCGTGGAAGGCGGCGCTGCACTTTTCGCTGCAAATAGCGGGCGCGATTGAGGCTGCGCACTCTGCCGGGATTATCCACCGGGACATTAAGTCGCAGAACATTATGGTGCTGCACAACGGGCAGATAAAGGTTGCCGATTTCGGAATCGCGCGGCTTACCTCAAAAAGCAGAACGCTCACCAACACGTCTTTCGGCTCGGTTGAGTACATTTCTCCCGAAATGGCAAAGGGCAGCGCGACGGACAAGCGAACCGATATATACTCCTTCGGCGTTGTGATTTACGAAATGCTCACCGGTGTGCTGCCGTTTGAGGCGGAAACTCCTGTTGCAATCGCGCTGGCGCACATAAACCGCGAGGCGATTCCGATGAACGAGCTGAATCCGGACATTCCTCTCGGTTTTTGCGACATTGTGGCGCACGCAATGCAGAAAAGCCCGGTGAACCGATACCACACGGCTGAAAAGATGATTGACGACCTTGAGGAATTCCGTATAAACCCGAACGAGCGGTTCATATACAGCCTGATTTCAGAAGAGCCCGTCGGAAAAACAGCCGTCGTCGATACAGATATTATTCGCAGAACCGCCGCTGAGGAAGCGCCGGAGGACACTCCGGAAATACCGGGAGAGCCGGTTCGCAAAAAGAAAAGCCCGATTGAGCGCGTGTTTGACGAACGCGCCGCACCGACAAAGAAAGAAGCGCGTCAGGGCAGACGAAAGGCGTCTTACATCAGCACGCTTGTTACAATTGTCGGCGTGGGCGTGCCGCTTGTGATTCTCTTTGTAATAATGTGGGTCAATGTTCTCGGACCGCTGCTTAATCCGAAGCAGGTTGAGCGTGTGCCGGTTGATAACTTCGTCGGTATGGCTTACAACGACCTTATGATGGATAACGACATTTTGCAGAAATACGTCTTTACGGCAGTATACGAAAGCAGCGAAACCGCGCCCGAGGGCGAGATAATCAGTCAGTCCCCTCTGGCTGAGGCGCTTGCGCCGCTGATTCCGGATCAGAGAATCCCCGTGACGCTGACGGTTTCGACCGGCATTGCGCCGCCTGTTCTTATGCCGGAGCTTACGGGACGCGAGTATCACGAGGCAAAGAATATTCTCGACAGGTTTGACCTGAACCTGAAATACGAGTTTTCCGCCGTGCCGGACGACAATATATCTAAGGATTTTGTCGTTGAAACAATACCGAAGCCGGGCGACGCGATTATTAAGGGTATGACAATCGTCGTAAAATACTCGGACGGACCGCTTATTGTACTTGTAAAGGTACCGGACGTTGTCGGACTGCAGCTTTCCGCGGCTATATTGCAGCTGCAAAGCTATGACCTGCAATTTGAGACAATTTATGTCCCGGACGACAGACCGCGGGATCAGGTTATCTTTGCGACGCAGGTCGGGCAGGAGGTCGAAAAAGGCACAGTAATACGACTTCAGGTATCTGAGGGACCGAAGGAAACGCCGACGCCTGAGCCGACGCCGACTCCGTCTGAGGAGCCGGAATATGTGGTGGGTTAAGCGAGCCGTTATGGCGCGCTGACACACGATGCTGCGCATATAAATTTGCGGCAATGCGCCGTTTGTGACCGCGGCGGCGGCAACACACAATTATCACACACTGTTTTTACAAAGGAGTAAACACATATGGCCTATTATTTCCCCGAGCCGTCGCGCACCTTCTCTGAATTTTTGCTGATACCCGGATTCTCCTCGACGGATTGCAGTCCGGACAATGTTTCTCTTGTCACGCCGCTTGTCAAGTTCAAAAAAGGCGAGGAACCGGCGCTCACGCTGAATATTCCGCTTGCCTCCGCCGTTATGCAGGCAGTGTCTGACGATAATATGGCGGTTGAGCTTGCAAAAGAGGGCGGTATTGCGTTCATCTACGGCTCGCAGTCGATTGAATCTGAGGCGGCGATGGTCGCGCGGGCAAAGTCGTATAAATCCGGCTTTGTCGTGTCGGACTCCAACCTAACGCCTGAAAACACGCTGGCGGACGTGCTTGCGCTCAAGGAAAAAACGGATCACTCAACAGTCGCCGTAACGCACGACGGAACAGCGTCGGGCAAGCTGCTCGGCATTGTTACAAGCCGCGATTACCGCGTTTCGCGTATGGCGGGGGACGAAAAGGTCGCCTCCTTTATGACGCCGATTGAAAAGCTGATAACAGCGCCGTCCACTACAACGCTTTCCGAGGCAAACGACATTATCTGGGAGCACAAGCTAAACGCGCTGCCGATTCTGTCGCCGACGGGTGAACTTATAAATATGGTTTTCCGCAAGGATTATGATTTCCACAAGAAAAACCCGCTTGAGCTGCTCGACAATGAGAAAAAGTACATAGTCGGCGCGGGAATTAACACGCGGGACTATAAGGAACGCGTCCCGGCGCTGCTTGCCGCCGGAGCCGACGCGCTGGTAATAGACAGCTCGGAGGGCTTTACCGAATGGCAAAAGCTCGTTTTAGACTGGATTCGCTCGGAATACGGCGATACCGTAAAGGTCGGCGCGGGTAATGTGGTAGACGGCGAGGGCTTTCGGTTTTTGGCGGAGTCCGGCGCAGACTTTGTCAAGGTCGGCATAGGCGGCGGCTCTATCTGCATAACGCGTGAGCAAAAGGGAATCGGCCGCGGGCAGGCGTCCGCTGTTATCGACGTTGCAAAAGAGCGGGAAAAGTACTTCCGCGAGACGGGAATCTATGTGCCGATTTGCTCCGACGGAGGAGTGGTGCACGACTATCACTTCACGCTGGCGCTTGCTATGGGCGCGGATTTTCTGATGCTCGGCCGCTATTTTGCGCGGTTTGACGAATCCCCCGCCAACAGGGTCGCGGTGAACGGCAGATATATGAAGGAATACTGGGGCGAGGGCTCGGCGCGCGCGCGCAACTGGCAGCGGTATGACCTCGGCGGCGCGTCGAAGCTCTCCTTTGAGGAGGGCGTGGACTCATACGTGCCGTACGCCGGTCCGATGAAGGACAATCTGGCGCTCACACTCGGAAAGATGAAGTCCACAATGTGCAACTGCGGCGCGCTGACGATTGCGGAGCTGCAGCAGAACGCAAAAATGACGCTCGTCTCCGCGACAAGCATAGTTGAGGGCGGCGCGCACGACGTTGTTCTGAAGGGCGAAAACAACTGATTAAGCAGACACAAAATGAGAGCATAAATGCCTGAAAAAGACAAAACAAAAAAAGTACTCGCGTCAAACCGAAAGGCATATCACGATTATTTCATACTTGAAAAATTTGAGGCAGGACTTGAGCTTTTCGGCACGGAGGTTAAGTCAATCCGCGCGGGAAACGCGAACCTCAAGGACTCGTTCTGCACATTTCGGGACGGCGAGGCGTTTGCGCAGGGACTGCACGTGTCGCCCTACGAAAAGGGCAACATATTCAATCGCGACCCCGACAGGCAAAAGCGGCTTTTGCTGCACAAGCGCGAGATAAGTCGCCTGTCCGCAAAATGCGCGCAGGACGGCTTGACGGTTGTGCCGATGGAGCTGTATCTGCTCGGCGCAAGGGTGAAGCTTGAGCTTGCGCTGTGTCAGGGCAAAAAGCTGTACGACAAGCGGGCAAGTATAGCGGAGCGGGACGCGAAGCGGGATATGGACAGGAGGATTAAGTCGCGGGGGAGCGAGGAGTAGGTTTTTGCAAAGTGTTTGCGGGGCGGATAATGTTATCCGCCCCGCTTTGTTTTTGTGCGGTCAGCTGTGCGTCGCGAGGGGTGTGGAGTAGATGAGGGCGTACAGCCGTGCGGTGTTTGTAATTATGGCGAAGCTTGGCAGCTTAGCGCAGCAAAGCGCCTGCGCGGCGGGCGGTTACTTTTTCCGCTTCGCCGGAAAAAGTAACCAAAAAGGGGCGACTTCTTTAGAAGAAGCAATCTTTTTTTTATACGGGAACTGCAGTGCGGCAATATAGTTGTGTGCTGTTCCCCGCGACGTATTGCGGTGGAGTGCGCGAACGCTTGCGCTGCGCCGCACACAGGGGCGAAGCCTGTCGCGGTGTTGGGTAACTGGGGTAAGCGGTCACTTGACGCGAACTGCCTACGGGTGCCAACCGGAAGGACGGTACTGCTACGATTGCTGCCGCGTGTTGTGCGGCAATTGGTTGCGGCATCTGACGGGGCGAATGTTGTTGTACGGTAGGTACAAACTTACGGTTCAAGGCAATGCCCCGTTACCACAACAATCTCCGTAGGGGACGGCGTCCTCGACGTCCCTTGTCTGGTTTGCCGCCGCATTTTGCGGAAAACTACTGCACCCTGCTATGTGGGTGCGGTCGGGTGCGTCCGTCTACCTCCGCGCTTTGCGCGTCGGGACACGCGGGTACGGTTACGCCGCAACAGCGCAGGGCGCGGTGCGGGTTGGCTTCGCCAAATTCTGGTTGCCACCCGCCGACACACACCTACCGCACATAGGGCGCAAGCCCGTCAGTCGCCAGTTCTGTCAGGGTTCGGACGTACGGATACGTACACTTGCAGCTTTGCAACCCGCCTAAGCCCAAAAGCGGCTTCTTTGGTTCCTTTCTTGCCAAGACAAGAAAGGAACCGCCCGCCGCGCAGGCGTAAAGCAGAGACGCGAGGCGCAGCTTCGCCACAATTACAAACACCGCAACCCCGGCGCACAGCTGCAAGCACCAAAGCCAAACAACCCGCCCCGCCAAAACGCAAAACCGCCCACCGGCTCCCTCACGAACAAAGACAAGAAAGGAACCGCCCGCCGCGCAGGCGCTCAGCAGCGCGAGGCGGCGAAGCTTCGCCGCAATTACAAACGCTGCAACCACGGCGCACAGCTGTATGCACCCGCCTCTGCGAGCGCCACGATATGGTTACCGCCCAGATATTTTCAAACAAAAATCCAGACCCAACAACCAGTCCGCAAAGCAAAAAAACGTCCGCCAAAGAACTCCGCTTTTAGCCAAACACCGCCAACAAAAAATACCTTAGCATAGTACCAATTTCCCCTTGACTTCTGTCAAACAGAGTGATAGAATGTAGCTATCCCCCGCAGGGGGATCGGGTTGATGCATATTTTACCTGCTAAATAACAAACTACATTTGATTCAATCGGAAAAGGAGTTCTCATTATGGCAACATTGTTTGACTTGATCTATGGCGGCGCAAACGCGGTCGCCGGGCTTACCGAGGGTGCGGTTTCGGCTGCCGTTGAAAAGTACGGCGCGGACTCGAAGCTCGCTTTTCCCGACACCGCCTATTTCCTGCCGACGATTTACGCGGCGACAGGCGTTAAGGTCAAAACCGTCGGTGATTTAACGGCCTGTGTCGGCGTGCTCAAGAGCCTGATTTCAAATCAGCCGGAGCTTGGCGACGCGCTGAATGCCGGTCTTGCAACAGCTGTTGGCGCGGAGATTATCGAGGCGCTGAAATATGCCCCAGGCGGCAACCCATATGAGAACGAGGGCGGCATAGGCTTTGTGCCCGACCCGATTATTCGCTCGCTCGGCGTGCCGCTTGTCACGGGAGATATTCCCGGCGTTGCGGTTGTGCTCGGTCAGGCGGAGGATTCGGCTAAGGTTGCGGCGATAATCAAGGACTACCAGACAAAGGGTCTGCTGACGTTCCTTATCGGCGGCGTAATTGACCAGGCTGTTGCCGAAAATGTAAAAATGGGTCTTGACTACCGTGTCGTCCCGCTGGGACACGACGTTACTGCCGTGACGCACGTCGTCACAGTCGCAATCCGCGCGGCGCTCATCTTCGGCAACATAACCCCCGGCGACCTCGGCGGACTGCTTGCCTATACAAAAGAGCGCGTTCCGGCATTTGTCAACGCGTTCGGCGCGCTAAATGAGGTTATCGTCGCGGCGGGTGCGGGCGCAATCGCGCTGGGCTTCCCCGTAATTGTGGACAGCGACATCGGCGATTTACAAGTACCCGGTGCACTCGTTTCGGTCACCGACCATGCGCAGATTGCGGCGACCTCGCTTGAGCTGCGCAACATCAAGGTCAAGGCAAAAGAGATTGACATTTGCGTCGGCTTTGCGTCAGCCTTTGAGGGCGAAATCATCAAAAAAGCGGACACGCAGGCTGAGTTCTATACCGGAAGCATTCCCGGCTGTGAGCTTGTTGTTTCGCGCGACGTAAAAGAGCTTGAGGACCACAAAATCACCGTTATCGGACCCGATATAGACGGCGAGCCGATCGTTGAGCTTGCTCTCGCGACATATGTCGAGGTTGGCGGCAGCAAAATGCAGTCCGACTTTGAGCCTGTCATTGAGCGCAAGATTCACCACTGGCTCAACTATGTTGACGGCGTTATGCACACCGGTCAGCGCAACCAGTTCCGCATTCGCATAAGCCGCGAGTCATATGCCGCCGGTCTGCGCCTGAAAGACCTCGCTGAGGTCATTTACCACGAGATTATGGACGAGTTCGATTCTGTTGTTGACAAGTGTCAGGTCACGCTCATCACGGAGCCGGCGCAGGCAAAGCAAATCCTCGAGGTTGAGGCGCTGCCGCGCTACCGCGCGCGTGACGACCGCCTTGCCGCTATGACAGACGAGAGCGTAGACACGTTCTACACCTGCATTCTGTGCCAGTCGTTCGCCCCGTCGCACTGCTGCGTTGTCACGCCGGAGCGTCTCGGACTGTGCGGCGCGGTTTCGTGGCTGGACGCAAAGGCGACGTATCAGCTCACGCCCACAGGTCCGAATCAGCCGATTGTAAAAGAGGGACTGCTGGACGAGCGCACGGGCGTGTATTCGTCGGTCAACACGGCGGTTTCCGGTGCGACCCACGGCGCGGTGGACGAGGTTACGCTGTACTCGATTCTTGAAAACCCGATGACCTCCTGCGGCTGCTTTGAGTGCATTTGCGGCATTATGCCGGAGGCAAAGGGCGTGATTGTGGTAAACCGCGAGTATTCGGGCAACACCCCCTCGGGTATGACGTTCGGCGAGCTTGCTTCTATGACGGGCGGCGGCGTGCAGACGCCGGGCTTTATGGGTCACGGGCGGCACTTTATCGCGTCGAAGAAATTCGCCTCCGCAGAGGGCGGCGTCGCGCGTATCGTGTGGATGCCGAAGGAGCTGAAGGACGATGTAGCCGAGCGGCTGAACAAGACGGCAAAGGAACTGTACGGAATCGAGAACTTCTCGGATATGATTTGCGACGAGACGATAGCAACGGAAAGCGAGGACGTGCTGGCGTTTTTGACAGAGAAAGGACACCCGGCGCTGCAGCTGGAGGAGCTGATGTAGGCATAGGCAAAGCCCCCGGCGGAGCAGGAATGCTCCGCCGGGGGCTTTTTTGTGGGGGTTAGGATTTTTTGGCGATTAATTCGCGGTATTTTGCCATATCGGCAGCCGCAAGGCCGGGTTTGTTTAGGGCAGTGTAGGCGCGGGAGCGAGCCTTATAGTAATTGTGGTTATCAGGACTCAATTTGATGGCTTCTGACAAATCTTTAATTGCAAGTTCAGTATAACCAATACTATGATAAGCCAGTCCACGATTATTGTATGCAACGGCATAGAGTGGGTCAAGTTCTATTGCTTTAGAATAATTCACAATAGCTTGGTCATACTTGTTCTTTTGCAAGTCGGAATTTCCGAGATCTATGTAATTCCGCGCATTAAATGCTACTCGGGTATCACCGCTTTGAGGTAAAGTCTTATTGTAAGAATCAATTATTTTATTGTAGTTACGAATTCGGTTCTCAGCTTCTTCTTTTAGGTAATCTGGTCGCGGATCTTCAAAACTCTGGCCAAGTTGGATCATAAGTCCATCAAAATTGTCAATGGTAACAAAAGTTCCGCCGTTTTTATTGAGTAAACGAATGACTTCATCTGATGGTGTTGAACCTTCCATTACACACCAGTAGAGTTTTTGATAGGACGCAGCGCAAAGCGCCTTCATGAAGCCAGGGTCGCCGCCATCATAACCAACAACAATAACATTGTATGTAGAAAAAATCAAATCCAAAACAGATTTCCACGCTCTGTTAAGTGCTGCAATGTCATGTTTTCGACTTTTCGGAGACAACAATAAGTCTCCGTGAACTTTCAAAATCTGCGGCTTATCCGATGCTGGATTTATGTACTTTGCAAGTTCGGGGGTTGACACAACACGGCAAAGTGTTCCCTGATAGATACTTACAGTTTGTTCCACGAGATGATCGAAATTTGTTGTGATTACAATACTGTGTTGCTTTTTCATCCGGTGTGATAGATGATAGTATCCGATGTTTGGCTCGCTTTTAGACATTTTCTCTTCCAAAAAAGCGACACCATTGCTTTCATCAAGAAAGTATCGAAGAGCATACATATCTGAATAGTCGGGGTTATTCTTATCAATTTTGATTATATCAAGTTTTTGTTGCCACTCAGCTACGTTTTCCTTGCTAAACATGTTGTCATTGAATAGTTCGCTATACCACTGTTTTGCAAGTTCTTTGCCAGTGTCTATTCCAGAGCTTTGTGAAGCTCCTGAACCTAAAATATAGCAAAATTTCTTGTGGCTCTTTGTTCCGTCTTTTATAACGCCGACGAGTGATTTTGCTGTTATGGTGTCCGTACTTATATTCTTCTGTCATAGTGCCCACGCCCCAAATCCGTGTTTATTCCACTTCATTATACACATTACGGCAGAAAAATGCAATACGTATATGTAAAATAACACAAAAAAGCGGAGGTACCCCCGCACCCCCGCTCAGCACAACCCCGCACACACCCACGCTACCGATCCACCCGGTACACCCCGTCCAGCTCGCCGATTCTCCGCGTGAGCGTGTCCAGCATTTCCGGCTTTATGTCCGCAACCGTTATCTCCGTGAACGCGCCGCCGTCGGGCGTGTCCTTGGCCGCGATCGAGACATAGCGCACCTTGAGCGAGCGCAAAAGCGACGTAATATCGTTGACAATGCCGTCGTTCCGCATAGAAAAAATCTTCAGCGCGGCGGTGAAGCCCTCGTTTTTTATGCTGTCCATATCCCACGCCGCAGAGAGCCAGCGGCCGTTGTTTTCCGCATTTTGTGCGGATTTAATGTAGTTTTTGCAGTCCGCGCGGTGAATCGAAACGCCGAAGCCGCGCGTTGTAAACCCGATAATTTCGTCTCCGGGCAGGGGAGAGCAGCACTTCGCGAACTTCACAAGGCAGTCGTCCTGCCCCTCGATGATAACGCCCATAGACGAGCGGTTTTTTCGCGGTTTCGGCGGTACCGGAGGCTCCGGCAAATCCGCGCCGTGCGCGCCGAGCTGCGCTTTCAGGCTCTCTTTTTTTGCGGCAAGCAGTTCCTCACGGATTTTGTTAAGACTCCGCTGCGAGGAAATTCCGCCATAGCCGATTGCGGCAAAAAAATCGTCCGCAGTCGGGTACCCGAGCTTTTTCAGCAGCTCCGGCAGCGCGTCCGCCCCGGTGAATTCCTGGAGCGAAAAACCGCTTTTTTTCAGCTCGGACTCGAACGACGCCTTGCCATGGGTGATGTTTTCCTCGCGCCGCTCCTGCTTGAACCACAGGCGGATTTTGTTGCGCGCCTCACTTGTTTTGATGATGTTCAGCCAGTCGCGCGAGGGACCTTTTTCCGTTTTCGAGCGCAGAATCTCGACAATGTCGCCGGATTTCAGCGGGTGGCGTATGGAGACAATCGCCCCGTTGACCTTGGCGCCCGTCATACTGTTGCCGATTTTCGAGTGAATCGCGTACGCAAAGTCAATCGGCGTTGCGCCTGTGGGCATAATGCGCACATCGCCCTGCGGCGTCAGCACAAGCACCTGGTCGCTGAACATATCCATCTTCAGCGTGTCAATCGACTCGTCGGGGTCCTCCTCCTCAAAGCTCTCGACAAGCCGGCGAACCCAAGCATAATCCGCCTCGTCGCCCGACTTTGTAACGCCCGCCTTATACTTCCAGTGCGCCGAGATTCCCTGCTCCGCCGCCGCGTCCATCTCCTCTGTGCGTATTTGTATCTCAAACGGAACGCCGTTTTTCAGCACCGTTGTGTGCAGGCTCTGATAGCCGTTCGGCTTCGGGTACGAAATATAGTCCTTGAAGGTGCCCGGAATGGGGCGGAAGCTGTTGTGGATTCGCCCGAGGATAGTAAAGCACTCGGGGTCTGTGCCGGAGATGACTATGCGGAACGCGAAAATATCCAGAATCTCGGAAAAAGGCTTGTTCTGCGAGAGCATTTTGCGGTAAATGCTGTAGACGTGCTTTGTCCTGCCCTTGACGCGGCACTCAAACGGCAAGCCCTGTACAGAATCCTCAATCAGTCCCTCAACCGTGTTAAAAAAGTCCGGAATTTCGGCGATTTTTTCCTTTATGCTCTGCTCAATCTCGGAGTACTGCTCTGGGTGCAGATACCGCATCGAAATGTCCTCAAGCTCCCACTTGAATTTCTGCATTCCGAGCCGGTGCGCAAGCGGCGCATAAATATCCAGCGTTTCCTGCGCCTTTTCAAGCTGCTTTGCAGGAGACTGGAACTGCAGCGTGCGCATATTGTGCACGCGGTCGGCAATTTTGATGATGATAACGCGAATGTCCTTTGTCATCGCGACAAGCATTTTGCGCACGGACTCGTGCTGCGCCTGCTTGCCGGAGGAAAAGTGAATCTTTGAGATTTTCGTCAGCCCGTCCACAATTTCCGCGACATTGTCGCCGAACATTTTGCGGATTGTGTCAAGCTCAATCGCCGTGTCCTCAACGACATCGTGCAGGAGCGCCGCCCTGATTGCGTCCTCGTCAAGGTGCATTTCTATAACGAGCTTTGCAACGGAGGTCGGGTGCGTGATGTACGGCGAGCCGTCCTTGCGCTTTTGCGCTCCGTGCGCCTCGCTTGCAAACCAAAATGCTTCGCTAAGCTTTTGCTCGCCCGTTTCGGGGTCGAAAATCGGCGACTTAGGAGGCATTTCACGGAAAGCCGCAAGAAGCCCCTCTAAAACCTGTTCCAAAACCTCACGCGAAGGGAGGTTCTCCTCAATTTCAGACATTGTTTCGTTTATGTCGGACGTTTTTTTCATGGAAGCCTCCTTACTGCTTGATGAAATGATAGGTTGCCGGCAATTTTTGCCGTGGGTGTGATTTTTTTGTCGGGGGTTTTTTGACGTTGGGGCGGTCGGGGGCTTGCGGGGCGGATTTTTTTTGGGGAACACCGTGGGGGCGACCGTCCGTCCCGGTCGCCCGGAGTTTGCTTTGCCTCTCTGTTCTGCTTTTACTCGGGTGTAAGAATTGACCTGCGGCGCAGGGTGCGGTGTTTGTAATTGGGGCGAAGCTTGGCAACTTCGCGCTGCTGCGCGCCTGCGCGGCGGGCGGTTACTTTTTCCGCTTCGCCGGAAAAAGTAACCAAAAAGGGGCGACTTCTTTAGAAGAAGCAATCTTTTTTTATACGGGAACTGCGGTTGTGGCAATGCAGAGTGTGCCTTTCCCCGCAACGTATTGCGGTGATAGCGGCGAACGCTTGCGCACCGCCGCACGCAGGGTCAACGCCTGTCGCGGCGGTGGTGACTTAGGTAAGGTTGTATTTTACCGCGAACTGCCTACGGGTGGTTACCGGAAGGAATGGACTGCTACGATTGCTGACGCGCATTGTGCGGCAATACGGTGCGTCTCCCGACGGGGCGGGTGCGGTGGTGGAGGTGGGTGCAACTTTGCGGTTCAAGGCAATGCCCCGTTACCACAACAATCTCCGTAGGGGACAGCGTCCTCGACGTCCCTTGTTTGGTTTGTCGCAGATGTTTGCGTCGTGCCACCGCACCCTGCTATGTGGGTGCGTCGGGTGCCTTCGTCTACCTCCGCGCTTTGCGCGTCGGGACACGCAACTGATTGCCACACGACACAGCGCAGGGCGCGGTGCGGGTTGGCTTCGCCAAATTCTGGTTGCCACCCGCCTGCACTTAACTCTGGCACATAGGGCGAAGCCCGTCATTCGGCAGCTCTGTCCGGGTTCGGACGTACGGATACGTACACTTGCCGCAACGCGACCCGCCTAAGCCCAAAAGCGGCTTCTTTGGTTCCTTTCTTGCCAAGACAAGAAAGGAACCGCCCGCCGCGTAGGCGTTTAGCTTCGCGAAGCTGCCAAGCTTCGCCCCTATTACAAACAACGCACCCTCCGGCGCACAGCTGTAAGCACCCAAATAAAAGCTAAAACGACGCGGCAAACATCAGCCCCAAAAAACAACGGTATCCCCGCCGCTACTTATCCAGCAAGCAAGCAATCCCCGGCAGAACCCTGCCCTCCATAAACTCCAGCGTTGCGCCGCCGCCCGTTGACACGTGCGTCATCTTGTGCTCCAGACCGAATTTGCGTACTGCCGCAGCGGAGTCGCCGCCGCCTACTATCGTTATTGCGCCGCTGTCCGCCACGCAGTGCGTGACCGCCTGCGTTCCGCCGGAAAACGGTGCGTACTCAAACGCGCCCATAGGCCCGTTCCAGATTATTGTTTTCGCTTCCGACACGACCTTGCAAATCATTGTTTCGGCTGTCGGTCCTATATCAAAGCCCGCAAGCCCGTCGGGGATTTTGCCGGACGGCGCGACGGTGTATTCGGGAGAGGTGATCTCAGCCGCAATGCGGCTGTCCTCCGGCAGAAGAATCTCAACGCCCTTTTCAAGCGAAAGATCCAGCACCTCCTTGCAATACTCGAGCTTCTCCTCGTCGCAAATGCTGTTGCCGACACTCCCGCCGCGCGCCTTTATAAAGGTGTAGGCCATACCGCCGCCGATGATGATTTTGTCGGCCTTGTTCAGCAGGTTGCGGATAACCCCAAGCTTGTCGGAAATCTTGCTCCCGCCGAGAATCGCGACGAACGGACGCTTCGGATTGTTTATCGCGTCGCCTATCGCGGAGAGCTCCTTGTCAATCAGGAGTCCAGCATACGCCGGGAGATACTGCGCAACTCCTGCGGTTGAGGCATGCGCACGGTGCGCCGCGCCGAACGCGTCTGACACATAAATATCGGCGAGTGCGGAGAGCTTTTTCGCAAATTCCGGGTCGTTTGCCTCCTCCTCAGGATGAAAACGTAGGTTTTCGAGCATCATAACGCCGCCGTCTTTCAGGTTTTCGCTCATTTTCAGCGCATATTCGCCCGTTACGTCATTCACCAGAGGTATGTATTTGTCAAGCAGGGTGGACAGTCTTTGCGCACACGGCAGAAGCGACATTTCAGGCACGATTTTGCCCTTTGGGCGCCCAAGGTGTGAGCAGATAATAACGCGCGCGCCCTGCTCAAGCAGATACCTGATTGTCGGTAGTGATGCGATGATGCGGTTGTCGTCTGTTATTCTGTTTGTCGTCTTGTCCAGCGGCACGTTAAAGTCGCAGCGCAGCAAAACGCGCTTGCCCTTGACTGAAACGTCTGTTACTGTCTGCTTAACATAATTCATTATCATAACTATTATACTCCAAAGCCTGGAATTTTATCGTGTATATAATGCTGACTAAATAATAAAAAGCCGCACAAGTATTTTATGCGGCTGATATTTACGCCTTTACGGCAAGCGTATCGTCTTGCGAAAGCCACTCTGACACATCCGTTACGCAGTACTCGTCGCCCGCGCGGCGACAGACTACGCGGGTAATGCCCGCGTTGATGATCATACGTTTACACATTGAGCAGGACTCGGAGTCAATCACTCCGCCCGACTTCGCGTCACGTCCCGAAAGATACAGCGTTGAGCCGAGCATACTGCGGCGATCCGCTGAGATTATTGCGTTTGCCTCCGCGTGAACGGCGCGGCAAAGCTCGTACCGCTGACCTGCCGCGATGTTGTTTTCCTCGCGGAAGCAGTACCCGAGGTCGATACAGTTGCGTCTGCCGCGCGGTGCGCCGTTGTAGCCTGTTGAGATAATCTCGTCGTTCGAGATTATGACCGCGCCGTAATGACGGCGCAGACACGTCGAGCGCTCAAGCACAGTGTCGGCAATATCGAGGTAGTAATTTTGTTTATCACGTCTTTGTGACATTTTTTGGGTCGCTCCACGTTTGTGTAACAGCAAGTCTAATCACGAATTTGGGGTACAGTGTGGTGTTGCCTCGCGTTTTGTGCAACAGCGGTATTGCTTCTAACCTACTCCGCCGCCTCGGCGTTTTCCTTCTTCATTCGCTTGAGATACACATTGATAATAAGCATACAAGCCGCCGCGAGAATCGCCGTCGCCGCGCCCATAATGAACGTCGGGGCATAGTTTTTTGCGTCTACATACGCCTTTAGCAGATTGTCGTTAATGAAGTTGAACAGAACGCTCGAAATGCCGAGTCCCAGCATAATAATGCCGTAGTTTGTGCCGGAATTTTTCGGCCCGAAAAAGTCGGTTGAGATTGCGGCGTTGATGGACGACGGACCGCCGTAGCCGAAAGCGATAACGAACACGAAGAGCATAAAGCCGTATCCGCCGATGAATGTCAGGAATAGCGCTCCGACAAGCGTCAGTCCGCAAAGAAACAGCGAGGTCGGTATTCTGCCGAGCCTGTCGGATACAGCCGCCATCAGGAGCTTGCCCAGCGCGTTCGGTATTCCGGCAAGGGACACGACGAGAACCGCTATGCCCTCGGCAAGTCCGCGCTCTATGCCGAACTGCCGCAGGAAGGGCTGCGCGAGGTTCCAGGTGCCGTTGATAAACACAATATAAAGGAACAGCACCCAAAACGGAACGGTTTTTGCCGCTTCCTTGAGCGTATAGTTCTTCCTTGTGGCGACGACCTTTGACTTTGCCGAAGCCTGCGGCAGGGAGGCGAGATATTCTCCCCCCGGCAGTGCGACGAAAATGCAGGAGACAATGCCGAGCACGAAGAACACGCCCGCAAGCGTTAAGAACACGGGTGTGTAGTTAACCTCGTTGTTTGTCGCGAAAACGCCCATCAGCCAGCGCGAAACAGGACCGAACACAAGGCTCGAGAGTCCGAAAGCGAACGCCGCGAGTCCCGAGGCGAGACCCTTTTTGTGCGGGAGCCACTTTTGTATGCAGGAAATGCAGGCGCCGTAGGCAATGCCGGAGCCGATTCCGCCCATTGCGGAATACGTCAAGGGAAGCAGGAAAATCGTGCCGTCTGTCAAGAGACCGGACGAGCCGATTCCGAGTGAGAAGAGCACCACGCCGATTATGCAGGTGATTTTCGGTCCCTTCTTGTCGTTAATAAAGCCGCCGATAAAGTTGCCGACGACAAACGCCAGAACCATAATCGTCGCAACAAGCTTTGGACTGGTCAGGCTGGGGAAGGCATTCGTGATTCCGAACATACCGCTTGCGGTTGCGCCGTTTTTAATGCCGCTGCTGAGAATGCTCCATATGTAAATAATGCCGACGCACAGCTGTATTACCAGACATCCGATAATTGACGGCAGCGCCGACTGTTTTTTTGTTTGTTGTGCAGACATAAACAACTCCTGAAACTGTTTGCGGCAATCTGCGCCGCGAGATTAATTTTAATCTTAATTTTACCACGCGGAGCGGGGCTTGTCAAGAAAAAGAAACGCTCTTTTGACTTTTTACGAGTGCGCTTTTTGAATCAATCGGTACAGAAATAGCATTTGACGGGATTTGATTGTTGTGTTTGCGGAAGACTTGCGTTTGGTAGCCGCATGCGACTTGCGGCAGATATTGGGCGGCGGATTGCCGCCGGGGTTTTTGGTGGACGTAGGGGCGGTAATCTGCTGCCCGGTGGTTGCTTCGCCTTTTTGATTTGCTTTGACTTTGGTGTTTGCATCTTTGCGCCGTGGTTGCGGTGTTTGTAATTGCGGCGAAACTTGGCAGCTTCGCGCTGCCCCGCGCCTGCGCGGCGGGCGGTTACTTTTTCCGCTTCGCCGGAAAAAGTAACCAAAAAGGGGCGACTTCTTTGTAAAGAAGCAAACTTTTTCTATGCCGGGCGACGGTTGTGCCACAATTGGGCGCGCACCCACCCAATTGCAGGTGCGGTGGTCGTGGCGAACGCTTCCGCACCGCCGCACACAGGGGCGAAGCCTGTTCGGGGCTAAAGACTCGGGTAAGCTTGCGGGTAACCGCAAACCGCGCAGGGGGTGGTTACCAGAAGGACGGTTCTGCTACGATTGCTGCCGCCCGCTGTAGCGGCAATGTGGTGCGTGTCCCGACGCGGCGGGTGTGTTGCGGCAAACGGCGTACCTGTGCGGTGCGGGTTCGTACTCCGTTGCCCCAGGGCTTCATCTCTGTAGGGGACGATGCCCTCATCGTCCCTGCTTTTGGTTCTCTTCGCCTCTCGCCTAAAACCGCCGCACTCGCACGGCGCAGACGCGGTAGGGTGCCCTCGTCTACCTCCGCGCTTTGCGCGTCGTGACACGCAACTGCTTGCCGCACGCGACAGCGCAGGGCGCGGTGCGGGCGTGCTTTGCCAATTCCTGTGGCAACCCGCGCCGCAGCTCCACGGTTGCCCCAAGTAAAGCAAATCAAAAAGTCGAAGCAAACACCTGGCGTCCGGTTACCCAAAAACCACTGCGCCGACGCACTCTGCACAAAATGCAGCTAATATTCACTAATGAACGGTAGTTTGTACATTTTGAATGCAAAAACGGAAGTTAATATTACGTTTACCTTTCATTTACAAATATTTAACCGTAACAGGCCTGTCAACCGGTTGACAATTTGTTTCAATAGGTATAAAATAGGTTAAAAACAAACGGTGCGAAAATGAAAGAAACAAACACATACCTCGGTTCAGACATCAAGAAGCTCGGTTTCGGGCTTATGCGCCTGCCGACAGATACCGGCAAGCCGGACGGAAAGATTGATATTGCCAAGTCCTGCGAAATGGTAGACGCTTTTATGGCGGCAGGCTTTACCTATTTCGACACGGCATACGGCTACAGCGGCGGAGAGTCCGAAAGGGCAATCAAGGCAGCGCTGGTCGACCGTTACCCGCGCGAGAGCTTTAAGCTCGCGACAAAGCTGCCGGCGTGGCACGGGGCAAGCAGTGAGGCAGAGGCGCGCGCGATGTTTGACACGTCGTTTGAGCGCACGGGAGCCGGATACTTTGACTTTTACCTGCTGCACAATGTCGGCAGTGTGCGCACTGCCGCGTTTGACAAGTTTCATATGTGGGAGTATATCGCGGAGCTGAAAGCCGCGGGCAAAATCCGTCATGCGGGCTTTTCGTTCCACGACACGGCGGAACTCTTAGACGAGGTGCTGACAAAGCACCCTGAAATGGAATTTGTGCAGCTGCAGATTAACTATGCCGACTGGAATTCAGGCGGAGTTCAGTCCCGCAGATGTTGGGAAACCGCGTGGAAAAAGCACGGCAAGCCGGTCGTCATTATGGAGCCGGTCAAGGGCGGTATGCTCTCAGACCCGCACGAAACAGTCAAGGCGGCGCTTGACGCGGCCAACCCGAACGTGTCGTATTCGTCATGGGCAATACGCTTTGCGGCAAGCCTTGACGGAATCATCACGGTTCTGTCCGGGATGACGACGATTGAGCAGATGAACGACAATATCAGCACGATGAAGGACTTTGTCCCGCTGTCGGAGACTGAGCGCGGTGCGGTGGACAACGCGATTGCGGCACTGAACGCGCTGCCGGGCATTCCCTGTACGGGCTGCCGGTACTGCGTTGAGGGCGGCGGCTGTCCAATGAACGTCGTCATCCCGAATATTTTTGACGCGTTTAACCGCAAGCTGATTTTCGGAGACGAGATGGCGGCGAAATTCGGCTACGCATGGGAGACAAACTTCGGCGCAAAGGCGTCGGCGTGCGTTGCTTGCGGACACTGCGAGACGGTCTGTCCGCAGAAAATCCCGATAATTGAGCGCCTGAAGGAAGCGGCTGCGGCGTTTGAATAAACGCGCGGCACGGCGGCATACGAATTACCAAAACGGAGAACCACGGAATAACAGATGACAACAGCCTATCAGGTAAAAACGCTCGAGGTCGGGCAGCTTCAGACAAATTGCTATGTTGTGACAGATCTCGCAACCAAGCAGTGCGCAATCATAGACCCCGGAGCGGAATCTGCCGTAATCCTTGAGTATATTGAATGGGCGGGACTTCTGCCCAAGGCGATATTCATAACGCACGCGCATTTTGACCATGTGACGGCTTTGCCGGAGGTTGCGCGGGAAACCGGTGCGATGGTTTATGTGTGCGAACTTGAAATGGCGGGGGACTCGCGCGACGCGAAAAAGCTCAGCGCCTGTGAAAATGTCTCGTACTATAAAGAGGGGGACGTTATCGCTGTCGGAGAGCTGCGATTTGAGGTACTGCAAACGCCGGGGCACACATCGGGAAGCGTCTCGCTGCTGTGCAGCGTGCCCGGCTCCGGCGACACGGAATGCCTGTTTTCGGGAGACACGCTGTTTGCAGGCTCCTGCGGCAGAACGGACCTCGGCGGGTCTATGCCGGATATGCTAAGCTCACTGATTCGCCTGTCGGCGCTGCCGCCGGAAACAGCGGTGTACCCGGGACACGGAGAAAGCTCAACAATCGAAACCGAAAACGCCGAAAATTATTATATTCGGTATGCCAAGTCAGAATTTCCGGCACAGAACGAAGAGCTTTAGATTAAAACAGCTATAATTTTCCGTATAGGCGACGCATAGCCTGTGCGGATTGGAGCTTGCCGTGTAAGCATAACGCGCACGGGGCTTAACTATAGAAAAAAACCGCAAGGGCGCGGAAGCAGATTTTTATTTTTATAAGGAGAAAGCAATGAAAGCGACAGGAATAGTAAGAAGAATGGATGAACTCGGGCGAGTTGTAATACCTAAGGAAATTCGCCGCACAATGAGAATCAGGGAAGGAGACCCGCTGGAAATTTTTACGGATCACGACGGCGAGGTTATTTTCAAGAAATATTCGATGATCGGCAACTGGTCGTCCCAGGCGGACAACCTTTGTGAGTCGTTCAGCAAAATTTCAGGCCGCCAGATTATCGTTTCTGACCGTGACACGATTGTTGCCGGTTCAAGCGGAGTTAAGCGCGAGGTTTTGGATAAGCTCGTCAACGACGAAATCAGCGACATTATCAACTCGCGCAAAAAGTATGCAAAGACAGCGGACGATAAGGAAATTCCGATAACGGAGTACGGCAAGCACATCGCCGGTTCTGTTCACCCGGTAATTTCGCGCGGAGATATTCTCGGCAGCGTTATCCTCGTTGCGGACGCGGGCGACGCCCCGTCAGAAGCAGACCTGCGTATGGCAGCGATGATTGCGGACTTTCTCGCGGATCAGTCCGGAAACTAATCCGGGCGGAGAACAGCAAAAGCACATACGAAAAGCGGCGGACAGCAGTCCGCCGCTTTTTTGCGGTTTGGGTCAGTCGTCGGCTTCGGGCGGCGCCAAAATGGACTTTTTCAAGTTATTGTGGGACATAAATAAACGCACAACAATCACGCCATATGTAAGCAGGTACATTATTTGTTCAAACAACCACGGTTTTCTGTCGGGTAATCCGGGCACTAAACGTATTATAGCCGGAGTTGCGGTTAGTATTGCGTTAGATATTGTTATTATAAGCGACAGCCCAACCCTGAGCCTCTTACTGCGAACGGAATCAGACCACGGGTCGCTTTGTGTGTTTAGCTTTTCTTTTCTCGAAATTATTATCCAAGAAATAGAGCAAAGCAGGACAATAAGACCGCAAGCCGCGAATTCTACGGAGCAAATGGCAATAAGTAATTCCTTACCGCTGGTCATTCGTTTTCCGAACCATACGATAAACACAGAAAACGCTAACATGAACAGCGCCCAGATTATATTAGCGGCAGGTGAAAACCTTGCTTTTTTGTTTTCCATTTTCTTGCGCCTCCTGACGCGCCTACAGCGCTGCGTTTTCCTGCGAAAGCACGATCTCACGCGCGATTTCCGCCGCTTCCGCCGCTGTTTTTATCATAACAATCCGCTCGCGAAAGGGCTTCATATTCCGCTCACCCTTTAGGTACCAGCAAAAATGCCGCCGCGCCTCAAGGCAGGCAACCATTTCGCCCTTGACCTCGCCCGCGCGGTGCAGCTGACGCAGAAACACCTCGCATTTTTCGGCAAGCGTCGGTTTTTCAGGCGGCGCTTCACCCGACAAAAGCGCGTGAATCTCGCGGAAAAGCCACGGATTGCCGTATGCTCCGCGCCCGACCATTACGCCGTCGCACCCCGTTTGCCGCAGCAGGTCTGCCGCGTCCTGCGCGGTGCGCACGTCGCCGTTTGCGATAACTGGAATGGTTTTCGGCACGGCTTGCCGCACCTCGGCGATTGCGTCCGCGTCCGATGAGCCGGAATACATCTGCGGGCGTGTTCTGCCGTGTACAGTGAGAAAGGCTATGCCTGTGTCCGATAAGGTGCACGCAAGCTGCGCTGTCGTAAGCGGGTCGCGCTCATTGCAAAGCCTTATCTTGACGGATATGCGCAGTCCGCACGGTTCGGCTGCCTGTACGACGGACTGCGCAACCTGTGCGGCAAGGCCGGGCTTTGACAGCAGCGCGGAGCCGTCTCCGCTGTTTGCGATTTTCGGCATAGGACAGCCCATATTAATGTCCAAGCCCGCGCAGTGTATTGTCTTGTCGGACGCGAGTATAGCCGCCGCCTCTGCCATACAGACGGGGTCTGAGCCGAAAAGCTGGATAAAAAGCGGCGCGTCGCCGCGTGACGACGCGAGGAGCGTTCTTGTTTTTTTGTCCTGATACATAAGCGCCTTTGCGGAAATCATTTCGGTTACGGCGAAATTCGCGCCGAATTCGCGGCAAATTTCCCGAAACGCGAGGTCTGATACGCCCGCCATCGGCGCAAGGGCGATAACCGGCTTTGGCAGACAAAAGGACATTACTTTATCAGCGATGCGGCAAGCAGAACAAACGGCGCGACAAAAACCATACTGTCGAACCTGTCAAGCACGCCGCCGTGTCCCGGCAGCAGGTTGCCGTAGTCCTTAATTCCGACCATACGCTTAATCATTGAGAACACAAGATCGCCGAATTCCGTAACAATTGCGCCGATAACGGAGGTCAGTACCGCCCAGAGCGGAGATACATCTTTCATAAACAGCATAACAAAGGCAAACGCCGCCGCGCCGCCGATTATAATTCCGCCGATACAGCCGATGACTGTTTTTTTAGGCGAGATTTTTTTGAACGGGTGCTTCTTAAAGATATTGTCAGGCGCGGCGTCCGACTCCGCTTTTCCGAGAAGCACTCCGGCAAAATACGCTCCCGCGTCTGTTACAAAGGCGATGATTGTTGCCAGCAGCAGATAATGCGGCGAGAATATGTTCAGTATTTGCAGGCTGAACAGTCCGGGAAAAACGACAATTGAGGCGAAAAATTTTGCGAAAAACGCGACGGGCGAAATTGTGCCCTGCGACTCAAACACAATGAGCGCATGGATACAGAATGCAAGCGCCGGTACAAAAGGAAGCAGAAACAGCAAAATCTCATGGTTCTCGCCGCTGCCGAACATAGACAGCGCGCCGAGCCAGAAGCAGGGGAACACGGTAAACACAAGAAGAACGGACACCGAACCGAGCATTGAGCGCTTTTTGCCGCTGCTTGTCGCGATACAGCAGAACTCATAGCAGGAAATTGTTGTTATCACGGTTATCAGGATAAATGAAATCGTGTGTGAAAAAATAAACGACAGCAAAAGTATCGGAACCGCGACAACGCCGGTTAGCACCCTTGTTTTCATATTACAGTAAGCTCCATTTACGGAAAAAAGTATTTTCTCGGCTCATTCCGCGCCGAAACGGCGGCTGCGTGCGTGAAACTCGGCAATCGCCGCGTCTAAATCTCTTTCTGTATAGTCGGGCCAGAGCGTGTCGCAAAAATACAGCTCTGAATAGACGCTTTGCCAAGTGAGGAAGTTTGACAGCCGTATCTCGCCGCCCGTTCTTATAATAAGGTCGGGGTCGGGAGCTTCGCCTGTGTAGAGAAAGCCGCTGACCGTTTCGTCTGTGATTCGCTCCGGCGGCACACCCTGCGCCGCGATTTGCCGCACCGCGTTTATTATGTCCGCCCGCCCACCGTAGTTTATGCAAAGATTGACCAAAACGCCGTCAATCGTTTCGGACTCGCGCCGCGCAGTTTCGATAAGCTCGCGCGACGACTCTGACAGACGCGAAATGTCGCCCAAAACGTGGATACGAACGCCGTCCTCCCGCATTGTTGTGAGCGCTTCTGCGAGATATTTGTCCAGCAGGGAGAAGATTTTTGTAATCTCCTCCTCAGAGCGCTTCCAGTTTTCCGTTGAAAACGCGTAGACAGTGAGGTATTCGACTCCGATGTCCTTTGCGTATGTCGCAATTTTGCGGAAAACCTCCGCCCCGCGCGAATGCCCGGCATAGCGCGGCAGACCGCGCCGCTTTGCCCAGCGGCCGTTGCCGTCCATAATAATTGCTATGTGCTTCGGCGGGGGAAGCTGCGATTTTTCACCGCGCGCCGCCTTTTTTTTTCGCGAACCTGAAAATATACTCATTTAATTAAATCCACTTCTTTACAGAGTATTTGTATCTCGTTTTCCGCCAATTCACGCCACTGCCCCGGGGGCAGACTTCCGAGCAGCAGACTGCCCTCGCGTATACGCGTCAGCCGTCTGACGCGAAGTCCTGCGGCGGCGCACATTTTGCGCACCTGCCTGTTGCGCCCCTCACCGATTGTAACGTCAAACACAAAATCCCGCACCTGCCGCACGTCTTTTGCCTGAACCTCCGCGCCGTCCGGCAGGAGGGCAGGTAGGCGCAGCCGTTCGGCAAAGTCTGCGCTTTTGCCGGGCGATTCCGGAGAGGTTTCAACGCGGTAGGTTTTCGTGACGGCAAATTTCGGGTGGGTGAGCCGGTATGTCAGCTCGCCGTCGTCAGTGAGCAGCAGAAGTCCCTCGGAATTCATATCAAGCCGCCCGACAGGGAAGAGCCGCCGTCCGTCCGGAACTAAGTCGAGGACGGTTGTGCGCCCCCTGTCGTCTCCGGCGGAGGTGATTACGCCCTTTGGCTTATTCAGCATTATGTAAGTATGCGCGCGCCCGTCAGGGAGGTCCACCGCCGCGCCGTCAAGCGTGATAACGTCGGTCTGCGCGTCGGCACTGCTGCCGAGAGCGGCAACGGCGCCGTTAACCGTGACGCGGCCGGCGGCGATTGCGGTTTCCGCCGCGCGTCGTGAAAGCGGCAGAGCGGAGGATAGTATTTTTTGTAGGCGCATTTGCATATTATAAAGAATAATTATACCTTAAAGGCGGCGAAATGTCAAGGAATAGGCGAAAACAAGACTCCGCAGCGGACTGCTTACTCTTCCGCCGTGCTAATCCCGAACACGTCCTTCAGCACCTCAGAAAATTCGTCCTTGCCGCTAAGCTTTCTGACAGCAGTTTCGCCGTGCGCAACGGTCTTAAACTCGCCGTCCGTCAGCGTAACGCGCCCGGTTTTTGTCGGCATTGTCGCAAAGCTCATCATCCTGAAGAAGGACTCCGGGTGCGTTGAGGTATAGTGGCTTGCAACCTCAAAGTCCGCCGGGACACACTCGTCCTCGGTGAAAATGTACATCGGGATAAAGCCGCCGTCATTCAGTCGCTCAAGTATATGCCGCGCCTTTTCGTCGTGAGTAATGCGGTATGTGCTGCCGGACTGCTCCTGCGGCTGCGCTGAATTCAGCGGTATCGGCGCGGAAATACCGTCGTTGCCGTAGCCCACGTCACACAAAAAGCATTCCCCGGACACGTCCACGCGCATTACCTCGTGCAGCTTTGCTGTGTACACGCCGGGAGCAATTACGCTTCTCGCCAGCAGCCGCGTGACGGAAAAGCCGAGCTGCGACAAAACGCGTGAAAACAGACCGTTCATCTCAAAGCAGTAGCCGCCGCGCCGCCGCGTGACGAGCTTGTCGAACAGGCTTTGCGGATTGAGCGAAATTGCCCTGCCGCGCACAACGTCAAGGTTTTCAAACGGTATGCTCTGCGTGTGCGCCGTGTGAAGCGCAAAAAGCGTCTCGGTAGTCGGCGCGGGTTGCCCCGCGTAGCCGATACGCGAGAAATATTGCGTCAGGTTAAGCTCTTGTTCAGTCATAGCTTTTCGTTTACCCTTTGTAAGAATTTTTCTTCATCAACAATCGCGCGGGTGTGCATGCCCGCGCCGATTTCACCTTTTTCATCCCGCGCAGTGACCGAAAACTCGATTTTTCGCCCCTCTGCTGCCGTGACGGCGGCTGTTGCGGTGACACTTGCGCCGACAGGGCTTGCCGTCGTGTGCGCAACGCTGATTTGTGTGCCGACCGAGGTCTGCCCGGGCGCAAGGTGCTCCGCAAGGCAGGCACACGCCGCCTGCTCCATCAGCGCGACCATTGCCGGCGTCGCGAAAACAGGCAAACCGCCGCTGCGCATTGCGCCGGCGGTGCGGGTTTCGTCCACAATGAGGGATGCGGAGGCGGATTTTCCGATGATTTGGGTTAAGTCCATTGTTGGTGCATCTCCGTAGCTTATTACATTATTCCTGCGGCTGAAAGCTGCCGTTGCAGCGCCGTCAGCTGCTTTTTGCGCGCCTTGTAGTCCGGCAGCGCGTCCGCGACAATTTTCCAGAACCCCGGCGAGTGATTTTGCTGCAGAATATGCGCCAGCTCGTGCACGACAACATACTCAACACACGCCGCGGGTGCGTACAAAAGCGCGGTGCTTATGCGGATTCTGCGTGTTTTCGGTGTGCAGCTGCCCCAGCGCGAGGTCATACTGCGCAGTCCGATGTAGCTAACGGACACACCCAGCGCGTCAGCCCAGCGCTCTGCAAGTCCACAGACGGTCTGCCGCAGTGTCTCCGGCGTGAAAACGGGGTCGGGCAGGGGAGCGGGGACCGTAGCGCGGCGCTCAAGCTCCGCGAGCTTTTTTGCAATCCACACCGATTTTGACTGCACAAACCGGTCAATCTCCCGCGAAGATACACTTTTCGGCGCACGAACCTCAACCCTGCCGTTCGGCAGAATGTATATTGCGGTTGTTTTGCGGCGTGAGCGCACAAGGGTGAATTGCGGCAAGGGGGTCCTCCGGTGGGTGGGGTTTATTTTTGGATTATAGCATAGATTGTGGGTGGGGGCCCGGCGGGGCCGTGGCGGGGCGCCGGATTATTTTGTGGCGGACGGGGTTTAGTGTAGGGACTGGTGGTTGGGTCTGGATTTTTGTTCACCAGAAGCGCTGGCGTGTGTGCAGCTTTGTCGCGTCGGTTTGCACTTGTTTTGGTGCGTGCAGCTGTGCGGCGCGGGTTGCTGTGTTTGTAATTGGGGCGAAGCTGCGTCTCGCCGCACAGCTGAGCGCCTACGCGGCGGGCGGTTCCTTTCTTGTCTTGGCAAGAAAGGAACCAAAGAAGCCGCTTTTGGGCTTAGGCAGGTTGCGGTGCGGCAAGTGTAGGTGTCCGTACGTCCGAA
>JAISLF010000026.1 GCA_031260605.1 Oscillospiraceae bacterium | reverse complement strand
GCGCAGAGGTGCCGCTACGCGCGGCGGCGGTTACTTTTTTCCGCTTCGCCGGAAAAAAGTAACCAAAAAAGGGGCGACTTCTTTAGAAGAAGCAATCTTTTTTTATACGGGAACTGCGGTGGCGGAATGGGGCTTGTGCCTTTCCCAGCGACGTATTGCGGTGGTAGCGGCAAACGCTTCCGCTGCGCCGCACGCAGGGGCGCAGCCTGTCGCGGCGTTGGTGGCTCTGGTAAGGCTGCAACCTGCCGCGAACTGCCGTCGGGTGCCAACCGGAAGGATGTTGCTGCTACGATTGCTGCCGCACATTGTGCGGCAATACGGTGCGTGTCCCGGCGCGGCGAGGATTGGCGTTGCGGTGGGTGCGTACTTACGGCACAGGGTATTGCTCCGTTACCACAACAATCTCTGTAGGGGACGACGTCCTCGACGTCCCTTGTTTGGTTTGCCGCCGCATTTTGCAGAAAACAACTGTACCCTGCTATGTGGGTGCGTTCGGGTACCCTCGTCTACCTCGCGCTTTGCGCGTCGGGACACGCGGGTTATTGCCCGCCGCAACAGCGCAGGGCGCGGTGCGGGTGGGCTTCGCCAAATTCTGGTTGCCCCCCACCGGTACTTACCTCTGGCACATAGGGCTAAAGCCCGTCACTCGGCAGCTCTGTCAGGGCTCGGACGAACGGACACGTTCACTTGCAGCTTTGCAACCCGCCTAAGCCCTAAAGCGGCTTCTTTGGTTCCTTTCTTGCCAAGACAAGAAAGGAACCGCCCGCCGCGTAGGCGTAAAGCTTCGCGAAGATGCCAAGCTTCGCCCTACTTACAAACTCCGCAACCCCGGCGCACAACTGCACGCACCGACCTCCGCCGAAACCCTCGTCTAAACATTCAAACATGGCTTTTGGCAGAGGGGCGAGGTGCAGCTTCGCCCTACTTACAAACTCCGCACCCTCCGGCGCACGGCTGCACGCACCCACCGTCCGCCGAAACCCTCATCTAAACATTCAAACATAGCTTTTGGCAGAGGGGCGAGGCGGAGCTTCGCCCCAATTACAAACACCGCACCCTGCGCCGCAGGGAAACGCTTGCACCGGAATAAAAGCAAAACCAACGCGGCAGACGGTGGGTGCGTCCGCCGGCAAAAAATTCCCCCTTGCAACAGCCCCCAATTTATGTTATTCTATAATGAATGAATCCCTGAGGCAAGTATGGAACCGAAAATTTACCCTCTTAACACAATATTCCCGAAGCTTTCTGCCGACCTTTCCGGCGGCATTTTTGTGTCTGCCTGCACGCTGAACAAGGCGCAGAAAAAGCTGTTTCTCTCTGTAATGTCGCCGATTTCCGCGGAGCAAGAGCGCGAACTAACAACCGAAATTTGCGCGCTTTACAGCTTTTCCGGTGTCGAGATTATCGCGCCCGAAGCGCCCCGCGATGATTTGCACGCACCTGCTGAAGAAGCTGAAATTTCAGAGCAGTCCGCCCCTGTCTCCCCTGTCCCGTCGCCCGAAAATATCGCCTCGCCTGAAAAAACACTCCCGACGGCGAAAAAAAACCCCGTTCGCCGCTCGTCCGCGCCGAAAGACGGCGCCGCTGCGACGGATGAACCGAACGAGTTCCAGCCCAAGGTCACCGACGTTCTTTATGACGAGAATAAATACCGCAAGGCAGCGCCTAAGGTTGCCGGCACTGTGCACGATATTGACATTGCGCGCCAACCGACTGCTGTCGTTTTTGGCAGGGTGTTTGACGTGCAAAAAAAAGACACTCGGCGCGGCAACTCGCGAATTCTGACGTTTGCGATTACAGACGAAACAGACTCTGTTTACGTCTCGAAATTCTTTGAAGAAAAGGAAGAAACAAAGTTCTTCAGCAAGCTCGGAGACGGCGACTGGATTCTTGTCTCGGGTCGGCTTTCTCTTGACCACTGGCGCAACAACGAGGTCGTTATAAACCCGCGCTACATAGCAAAATGCAAGGCGCCGACGACGCGGCTTGACAAGGCAAGAAACAAGCGCGTCGAGCTGCACCTGCACACTAAAATGAGCGCGACAGACGCGGTTATAGACGTTGAAGCGCTCATTGATACGGCGAAAAAATGGGGACACCGCGCGATTGCCATAACAGACCATGGCGTTGTTCACGCGTATACAGACGCGATAAAGGCGGCAAAGGGCTCCGGCGTTCAGGTGCTCTACGGCATTGAGGGCTATTACCGCAACGACGTTGATTCAAAGTGCTCGGTTATCGGCGATTTTGCCGAGATTCCGGACAAAATCTGCGTTTTTGATATTGAGACGACCGGACTGTCGCCCGAAAATGACGCGATTACGGAGATTGCCGCCGTTATGCTTGAGCGCGGCGAGATAGTCGCCGAATTCCACACATATTCAGACCCGGAGCGGCCGATTCCGCAAAAAATCACGGAGCTGACGGGCATTACGCAGGACACCGTTGCGGGTCAGCCGAAGAACGCGGACGCTGTGCGCAGCTTTCTTGAGTTCGCGGGACTTTCCGGTGACGGCGCGACGGCAACTGTGCTTGCCGCGCATAACGCAACCTTTGACCTCGGCTTTATCTGGCGTACCGCGCACGGCGCGGGGCTTGCGTTTGACCCCGTTTCAATCGACACGCTGGCTCTTGCGCGGGCAGTTTACCCAGAAATGAACAGTCATACGCTGAACCTTGTGGCGGACAAAATGAAGGTCGGCGGACTAAACCACCACCGCGCCCTGTCTGACGCGACGGCTACGGCACATATCTGCTTTGGTCTGCTTGAGAAAACGCGCGAAAACGGCTGCCGCTCGTCCGCCGAGATAAACGATTATTGCGTCAAATTCGGCAAAACATTGCCGCACAGAAACCGCAACAACCACATTATCATATTCGCCAAAAATCAGGCGGGCATAAAGTCGCTGTACCAGCTGATTTCAGACAGCAACCTAAAGTATTTTTCAGGCTCGCCGATTATCTACAAGTCAGGGCTTTTGGCGCACCGCGAAAACCTGATTATCGGCTCGGCTTGCGAGGCGGGCGAGGTTTTCGGCGCGGTGCTGAACGGCTCCGATTTTTCCGCGCGAAATCTCGCGAAATTCTACGACTACCTTGAGATTCAGCCGATTGCAAACAACAGCTTTATGCTGCGCCGTATGACAAAAAGCGGTCAGCCTATGGCGTCGTCTGTTGACGAGCTGTATAATCTTAACCGCAGGGTTCTTGCAATCGGAGACTCGCTGCAAAAGCCGGTCTGCGCAACTTGCGACGCGCACTTTCTGAATCCTGAGGACGAGGTTTACAGAAAGCTGCTGCTGCTCTCTAAGGGCTACGAGGACGCGCTTGCGCCAATGCCGATTTATCTGCGCACAACGGACGAAATGCTTGATGAATTCTCATATCTCGGTCGTGACCGCGCGTTCGAGGTCGTTGTAAAAAACACGAACGCAATTGCCGATATGATTGACCCCGAAATTCACCCTCTTCCGACGGACGGCAAGCTGTGCGCACCTGAAATTCCGCAGAGCGCAGAAAAGCTGACCGCGATTATAAATGAAAATATCCGTCTGCAATACGGGGACGCGCCGCCGAAAGAGGTAACGGAGCGTGTCGAAACAGAGCTTTCGTCAATCCTCGGCAAAAAGTATGACGTTATATATTACTCCGCGCACAAGATTGTCTCAAAATCGCTTGAATCCGGTTATTATGTCGGCTCGCGCGGAAGTGTCGGCTCAAGCCTTGCCGCGTATTTTGCCGGAATTACGGAGGTCAACGCGCTGCCGGCGCACTATCTGTGCCCCGAGTGCCACCACTGCGACTTTGAGTCCGGCTTAAGCTACGGCTGCGGCGCCGATATGCCGGACAAAAAATGCCCCGTGTGCGGCGCACCGCTCAAAAAAGAGGGCTTTGACATTCCGTTTGAAACCTTTCTCGGCTTCGGCACCGGAGACGACAGCAAGGTTCCGGATATTGACCTTAACTTTTCAGGCGAATACCAAGCGGAGGCGCACAGGTACACAATCGAGCTGTTCGGCGAAAAAAATGTCTATCGCGGCGGCACCATAACAAAAATCGAAGAAAACACAGCCCGCGGCTATGTCAAGGGCTATATGGAGGCGACGGGCGTGCTTTTGCGCTCGTGCGAGGAAAAGAGGCTTGCTATGGGCTGCTCCGGCGTAAAAAAATCCACCGGTCAGCACCCCGGCGGTCTTGTCGTCGTCCCCGCCGATATGGACATTACGGACTTTTGCCCGGTACAGCACCCCGCCGACACGCCGGGAAGCGACATTATCACAACGCATTTTGACTATCACCCGATGGAAGCTAACCTGTTAAAGCTCGACGAGCTTGGACACGACGACCCGACGATGATTAAAAACCTTGAGGACGCAACGGGCGTTTTGGCAAAGGACATTGACCTTGGCGACGAAAAGCTAATCAGCCTGTTTTCAGGCACGGATATTCTCGGCTATACGGATGATGAGATAATCGGAGATGTCGGCACAATCGGAATTCCCGAATTCGGCACGCGGTTTGTGCGCCAGATGCTAAAGGAAACACGCCCCGACAAGCTATCGACGCTCATACGCCTTTCCGGCTTTTCACACGGAACAAACGTGTGGCAGGACAACGCACGCGACCTTATCCTGAACGGAACCGCCGACATTTCGCAGACAATCGGCTGCCGCGACGATATTATGAAGCACCTGATTTCTCTCGGTATGGATGAAAACCGCGCATTCAAGATAATGGAGCGTGTGCGCAAGGGCAAGCACCTTGACGAAAATGACGAGGACCAGATGCGGGCGCTCGGCGTGCCTGAATGGTACATAGACTCCTGCAACCTCATTGCGTACCTGTTCCCGAAGGCGCACGCGGCGGCGTATGTTATGATGGGCGTGCGCATTGCGTGGTATAAGATAAACTACCCGCTGGAGTTTTTCTCCTGCTATTTCCATCGGCACCTCGATAAGTTCGACGCGTTTAAGATGACGCAGGGGCAGGCCGCCGTTATAGCGCACATCTCGGCATACAACTCAAAGCCAAAACGCGAGCGCACTGCAAAGGACGACGGCGAGTTTACCGTGCTTGAGGCTGTGTATGAGTTTTACAAGATGGGCTTTACGTTCGGCACAGTCGATATTTATAAGTCCGACCCGACTAGATTTGTTGTTGACCGTGAAAACAATCGCCTTATACCTCCGCTGTGCGCAATAGGCGGACTCGGAGAAATCGCGGCGTATGACATTGCCGAGGCGCGGCAGTCGCACGATTTTGTGTCGATTGACGAGTTCCAGGTCGTTTGCAAAAAGGTTACAAAAAAGCATATTGAAGAGCTGAAAAAGATTGGTTCCTTCGGTGATTTGCCAGAATTCGCGCAAATTTCCCTATTTTGAGGTGATTGATACCGTTTTTTTGTACAAAAATCGCGTTAACATTTTGTTTATTTTGTCTTGACAATATATTTATTTGTGATATAATTTCTAATTATGAAAGAAACTCTTTCTGTCGGCATAGCCGGGATTCTACTCGGCGCTGCAGCAGGTATTGTATGTGCCGCTGCTGAAATATTCTTAATAGTTCGTTTTTTCAACAGCATTAAAGCCTCCGGGGGCGGGGACGGTTTTGCGCCGGGTATCGCCATTTGGGGCTTTTGCGCATTTTTGTTTCCGTTCGCGGCGCTTTTTGCGGTGGCGGCAATAAAAATCAATCTGCTTATCCCCGCCGTCGTCGGACTGACCGTGCCCGTTATAGGGTTCGCGGTTTACAACACTCTCAAAACTAAGTAATCTCATTTTTACAGGTAGGAAGAAGAATGCCGGTTCCAAAAATAATCCTGCTTATATTCTTTGCCGTCTGTGCCGGACTCGGCCTGCTGGTGTTTTTCAGCGGACGCAAAAAATACTCGGAGTCGAAGGAAAAGTCCGCAAAAAGGCTTAGAAATTTCGGCTTTTTTCTAATGGTGCTCGGCGCATATCTGCTGATAACGCAGCTTGTCGGGTTTGCCTTCGGCAGCAAGCACGAGGAGTTCTCGGTTGAGCTGTGGGCAGAGCGGCGGAAGGTTTTCGGGTTTGACGTTTCTGAAACGGTCGTCAACACCTGGATTGTAATGGGCGTTTTGATTGTGCTTGCAATAGTTGTCAGACTCGTGTTCCTGCGCAAAATGAAAACTGTGCCGGGCACCGTGCAGAACATCTGCGAGACATTTGTTGAGAAAGTCCAAAGCTATATGAACGGAACGGTTCACGGTCTCGGCGAGATGATGGGCAGCTACATTTTCTCGATAGCGGCACTTCTGATTGGCTGCGCGATTCTCGAAATGTTCGGTCTGAGAACCCCCGCGTCAGACATTACGTTCACGCTGGCTATGGCGATACTGACGTTTGTGCTGATTAACATATACGGCTTTAAGGTCAAGGGCGGTCTCGGGCGGCTGAAGTCTCTGGCGGAGCCGACGCCGATTGTACTGCCGATAAAGCTTGTAACCGACCTTGCAGTTCCGGTGTCACTTGCAAGCCGTCTTTTCGGCAATATGCTCGGCGGTATGATCATTATGGACCTGCTGTATTCGGCTCTCGGCAACAATGCTCTCGGAATTCCGTCGGTTTTCGGCCTGTTCTTTAACGTGTTCCACCCGCTCCTCCAGGCGTTTATTTTTGTCACACTCACGCTGACGTTTATTAAGGAAGCTGTGGAATAACGGCAATGCCCTGCGGCAATTGCTGTGCATAAATTTTTGTTATAATTATATTTACTATAAGATTAGAGGTAATCAAAATGGGAACTCTTTCAGTTGCACTCTGCCTGCTGTCCTGCGCGGCGGCGGCAATATCAATGGGTCTTGCCACAGGCAAGGCGGTAGACGCTGTCGCACGGCAGCCTGAGGCGTCCGGCAAAATCAACTCGATTATGCTTCTCGGCTTCGCGCTTACGGAGTCAACCGCAATTTACGGCTTTGTTACAGGGCTTATCCTGCTCTTTACAAAGGTATAAGCCGGTCAGCGCGACGGAAGCCTTGTAAAAGCTTCTGTCCGCAAAGCCAAGCTAAACAGCGGTAAACAAAGCATTGCGGCGGGTCTTTAGTCCGCCCGCGTGCTTTGCCGGATACTCCACAGCCGGCAGCAGGCGCGTTTTCTTTATCAGCATCTGCCTGCCCTATTATCCAAGGAGAAAAAATGGAAGGTCTTGAACCCCGTGATATAATACTGCACGCGGCTAACGTCATCGTGCTTTTTGTGCTGCTGAGATTTATTCTCTGGCGGCCGGTTAACAAATTCCTCTCGCAGCGCCGCCAGCTCATAGAAAACGAGCTTGCCGAGGCGCAGAACGCGAAGGACGAGGCAGTGCAGCAGCAGCTTCTTTATGAAGAAAACCTCTCCGGCATTGAAGAAAAGGGCCGTGAGATTATGCGCACCTCTTCTGAAGCGGCGCAGACCCGCGCCGAGGAAATTCTTGTCGCCGCGCGGCGCGACTCGGAAGAATACACAAAAGAATCCCGCGAGAGAATCGAGCGGGAGAGAGTCGCCGCTGTCGATGCGGCGCGGCGCGAGATTGCGGTGCTTGCAACTGATATGGCGTCGCGAATACTCGGCCGTGAGGTGACCTCCTTTGACGAGGAGAGCGCTGTTTCGCAGTTCTTTACTGATTACGGCGACAAAACGAATGAAGGTGTTGAGGGGCAATGAGCGGCGCTGAACAGGTAACTGAAAACCACGGGTCCCGCGCTATTCTCATCGTCGCGGACAAATCCCAGCAAAAATCAATTGACGCGATAATCGCGGGCTTTTCACAGAAGCTGGGCTTTTTACCCGACTTTGATGTTGTTGAGGATGAGAAGATTACAGGCGGCTTTATCGCTATTGTAGACGGGCACGTGTACGACGCGAGCTTTTCGTCGCGCCTGCACGACCTGTCCAAGGCATTGACCGACAGTTTGGAGCACGCTGAAACGGAGTCCTCCTTCGCAACCGTCGGTGCTTTCCTGAAGGAGCGCGCGTCACACGCGTCCGCCGCGCCAAAGATTTATAATTACGGAGAGGTTGTCTCCGCAGCTGACGGCATTGTACATATCCGCGGCCTGTCCGGCTCAAAATACGGCGAGCTTGTCGAGTTTGACGGCGGGGCTGTCGGCATTATACTTGACCTTTCTGTTTCAGGCGCGGGAGCCGCGCTAATCGACGGCGAGGTGACAACAAAAAGCGTCGTGCACCCAACGGGGCGCGTGGCGGAAATTCCCGTCGGCGAGTCGCTTCTCGGGCGGATTGTTGACCCTCTCGGCCGCCCGCTGGACGGCTACGAGCTGCACACTAAAAGAACACGCCCGTCAGAAGCAACCGCGCCGACAATTCGTGAGCGCGACGCCGTTAACACACCGCTTGAAACCGGAATCCTCGCCATAGACAGTATGATTCCGATCGGACGCGGACAGCGTGAGCTTATAATCGGCGACAGGCAGACGGGCAAAACCTCCATCGCGCTTTCCGCGATTATCAACCAAAAATCAACCGGCGTAACATGCGTTTACTGCGCAATCGGGCAAAAGGCGTCCTCAGTGGCGGAGTCCGCCGAAAGACTTCGCCGTGCGGGTGCGCTTGAGCATACGGTCATTGTTTCCGCCTCCGGGTCAGACAGCGCCGCTATGCAGTACCTTGCGCCGTATGCCGCAACAGCCGTCGCTGAGGAGTTTATGTACGCCGGACGCGATGTTCTCATCGTCTACGACGACCTTTCAAAGCACGCGCAGGCATACCGCACCCTGTCCCTGCTCCTGCGCCGCCCGTCGGGACGCGAGGCTTACCCCGGAGACGTTTTTTATCTGCATTCCCGTCTGCTTGAGCGCTCGGCAAAGCTGTCGCGCGAGCTTGGCGGCGGGTCTATAACGGCGCTGCCGATAATCGAAACAATGGCGGGAGACATTTCCGCATATATACCGACGAACGTCATTTCAATCACCGACGGTCAGATCTATCTTGAGGCTGAGCTGTTTTCCTCCGGTCAGCGTCCCGCCGTGAACGTGGGACTGTCCGTTTCCCGCGTCGGCCGCGCGGCGCAGTACAAGTCAATGCGCGCCGTTTCAGGCTCGCTGCGGCTGGAGGTTGCCCAATACCGCGATATGGCAGTGTTTGCGCAGTTCGGCGCGGATATTGACGCGGAAACAGACAAGCAGCTTCGCTCCGGCGAGCGGCTTATGGAGTTGCTGAAGCAGTCCGACTACCGTCAATACTCCTCTGCGGAGCAGGTCGCGCTTCTCGTTGCGGCAAAGCTCGGCATTTTCGCGAATTACAAGCCGGGAGAGATAAATTCCGCCGCGCAAAGGGCGCTTCTGTACCTTTCGCAGCACTCGGATTTCATTATGCACAGCATAAAAAACTCAGGTGAGCTGACTGACTTTGACAGAACGGACCTTGAGCGTGCGCTGCACGCCTTTGCCGCGGCAGACAATCACGACGGCGACAGCAAATGAGCAGCGTTAACGAAATAAAACACAGAATATCCGCTGTTTCGCAGACAAAAAAGATAACCGCCGCTATGGAAATGGTTTCGTCCAACCGTATGCGCAAGGTTATGTCGCATATCGAGTACAACAGCACGTATTTTCAGTATATCCGCAGTGCGATGGATCAGCTTCTTTCAACAACGGAGGAGTTTGAGCACCCATACCTGCCGGGACACAGCGGCACAAAACGAACCTACCTTGTAATTTCCGGCGACAAGGGGCTTTGCGGCTCGTACAACTCAAATGTTGTCAAGTTCGCAAAGGCAGAGCTGCTGGCGCACCCCGGCTCAAGCCTGATTACACTCGGCAACAACGCGGAGGAATTTTTCCGCCGCGAGGGTATGACACCCGATATGACAATGTTCGGTATTGTTCAGGACCCGACGATGAAATCCGCGCGGCGAATAATGCGCGAGATTATGAACCTCTATGACACACGGCTGACCGACGAGGTTTATGTCATATACACCTCATTTTTCGGCCAAACGAAGAATCAGCCGGTGACGCTGCGCCTGCTGCCGCTTGAGCTTGCTGACACGCCGGAAAAGACCGATTACAACTACTCAAATGCGATGGAGTACTTCCCGGACGCAAGAACCGTGTTTGACCAAATCGTTCCGCAGTACATTCTCGGACTGATGTTTGACGTTATGGTTCAGGCATACGCAGGTGAGCATTTTGCGCGGATGAACGCAATGCGTTCTTCAACGGACAACGCAAACGATATGCTCAAATCGCTGCAAATACAATACAATATGGCGCGCCAGAGCGCAATTACAAACGAAATTGCCGAGATAACGGGCGCAAATGAGGTCTTAAAGGAGCGTTAGACCCGACAATCAAGGCGGATAATACGGTGCGGTACGCGCCGAACGCGTCTGCCTTTAGCTTGGGAAATACTAAATGGAAAACAACCTTAATATACAATCCGTAACACTGTCCGCCGCGTCCGCAACAGACGAAATGCGCGTCGGCACAATTGTCAAGATTTCAGGTCCTGTGCTTGACGTTAAGTTTCCGAACGCGGCGTTTGAACCGCAGGTAAACGAGCTGCTGATAACCGAGGACAACCGCCACCTTGAGGTTGCGGCAAACCAGGAGCCGGGCGTTGTGCGCTGCATTGCGCTTGAGGCGACAGACGGTCTTTACTGCGGTATGCCGGTGAAATCCACCGGCGGCGGCATAAGGGTGCCCGTCGGCGCACCTGTTCTCGGTCGCGTAACCGATGTTCTCGGCCGCCCGATAGACGGCGGCGAACCGATTAAGTCAGACGTTTTATGGGACATTCACAGAAAACCGCCGAAGTTCACGGATTTAGTCCCGAGAACTGAGGTTCTCGAAACCGGAATTAAGGTTATCGACCTGCTGACGCCGTACGCCAAGGGCGGCAAAATCGGTCTGTTCGGCGGCGCGGGCGTCGGTAAAACGACGCTTATTATGGAACTGATTTATAATATCGCGACGCACCACGGCGGTTATTCCGTGTTCGCCGGAGTCGGTGAGCGCAGCCGTGAGGGAACAGAGCTTATCGCTGATATGCGCTCTTCCGGCGCAATTGAAAACACGGCGCTTGTGTTCGGGCAGATGAACGAGCCGCCAGGCTCGCGTATGCGCGTCGGACTTTCGGGACTGACAATGGCGGAGTACTTCCGCGACGTTATGAACCGTGACGTGCTGCTGTTTATCGACAATATATTTCGTTACGTTCAGGCTGGAAACGAGGTTTCCGCGCTTCTCGGGCGTATGCCCTCGGCAGTTGGCTATCAGCCGACGCTTGCGCAGGAAATCGGCGCGCTTGAGGAGCGTATCGTCTCCACAAAGGACGGGTCAATTACCTCCGTTCAGGCAATTTACGTCCCGGCGGACGACCTGACAGACCCCGCCCCGGCAACAATCTTTACGCACCTGGACGCGACGACCGTTTTGTCCCGCTCCGTGGCGGAAATCGGAATTTACCCCGCTGTCTCCCCTCTTGAGTCGAACTCGCGCGTTCTGTCGCCTGCCGTTGTTGGCGAGCGGCACTACAGTGTCGCCGCCGGCGTTACAGAGTGCCTGAACCGCTACCGCGAGCTGCGCGACATTATCGCTATTCTCGGTATGGAGGAGCTTTCAGAGGCGGACCGCCGCACCGTATACCGTGCGCGGCGACTTCAGCAGTTTTTGTCACAGCCATTTGCCGTGGCGGAGAATTTTACGGGTCAGGAAGGGCGGTTTGTCAAACTGGATGACACGCTGCGTTCGTTTGAGGCGGTTCTCGGCGGCGAATGCGATGATACGCCGGAGCAGGCGTTCTTTATGGTCGGCGATATAGACGAGGCAATGAAAAAGGCTGAAAACCTGTAGCTGCGGCAGTTTCGCGGTTAATTTAGGTTACCTTAAGGCAGGGCACAAAAAATGGCGGCTACATTTGAGCTAACAATACTAACGCCGGAGCGTGAGTTTTATCGCGCACAGGCGGAAGCGGTCACCGTCAAGGTTCACGACGGTTTTATGACCATACTCGCAAACCACGCGCCGATGATTGCCTCTGTCGATATTGAGGTGCTGAAAATTAAGGACGAAAACGGTCAGTGGCGCGAGGCATTTTCGTCAGAGGGCTTTATTGAGGTTCGGCGGGACGGTGTATTTCTCTTTACGCAAACCTGCGAGTGGCCTGAGGAGATTGACGCACGCCGTGCGGAAGAGGCTCTGCAGCGCGCACAGGAAAAGCTCCGTCAGCAGCGCAGCATGGTCGAGTATCAGAACAGCAAAATGCAGATTGCGCGGGCAATGGAGCGGCTCAAGGTCTCAAAAATACACAAATAACGCGGCTACCGCAAGCTTCTTGCGGCGCACCGCAAACAAAAGACCTGCCGGAACGATATTCCGGCAGGTCTTTTCATATTCGGCGCTACATCGCCTTTCGTATCTTGTTCACGGCGTTTTTCTCAAGGCGGGACACCTGCGCCTGCGAAATGCCGATTTCCTCGGCAATGTCCATCTGTGTCTGCCCCAGATAAAATCGCTTGACGAGGATTGACCTTTCGCGCACCGTGAGCTTTTCAACAGCGTCGTCAAACGCTATGCGCTCAATCCACCCCTCTGTTGTGCTCATTTTGTCCGACACCGTGTCGAGAATCTGCGTCGGCGCTCCCGCTGAGCCTTCCGAATACACCGGGTCGTACAGCGACACAGGCGCGGTTATCGCCTCAAGTGCAATTACAATGTCCTCAGACGCAACGCCGGACCGCTCTGCAATCTCCGATATTGTCGGCTCGCGGGACAGCTCGATTGTCAGCTGCTCCTTTGCGGACAGTGCGCGAAACGCCGCGTCGCGTATTGAACGCGACACCCGGATTGAGCTGTTGTCGCGCAGATAGCGCCTTATCTCGCCGATAATCATCGGAACGCCATAGGTTGAAAAGCATAGCCCAAGCGACAGGTCAAAATTGTCTATTGCTTTCATAAGTCCGATACAGCCGACCTGAAACAGATCGTCCGGACTGTCTGAATTGGAGGCAAACCGCTGCATAACAGACAGCACAAGCCGCAGGTTGCCTTTTATCAGCTTATCGCGCGACTCCTTGTCTCCCTCCCCGCTCTTTTTCAGCAGCTCGTTGGTTTCCTTGTTCGTCAGGCGCGCCAGCTTCGATGTATCAACCCCGCAAATTTCAACCTTATACAAATAAAGAATCCCCCGGCTTATGAAATACTGTGTATAGTATCTCCGCACGGGGGTTCTTTTATTACAGGGATGTTTTTCGTTTTAGAAATTCTGGCTGTGTTGTCAGGAACACCTTCAGAGAGGAACGGATTTCTTCGAAAAACCTTGAAAACCGCGCCGTTTCAGCGGTATAAGGGTTGTTTTCGCCGCTCTTTAGTGCTATAATGAATTTACAGCAAATTGGAATTCAGGAGGAAATTATTATGAAGTTTTGTTGCTTGCTCGCGGTAAAGGATATGGAACGCTCGAAAGCGTTCTACAAGAAATATCTCGGTCTTGGCGTTGAGACCGATTGGGGCGCGAACGTAACGCTTGACGGCGGAGAAATCGCCCTGCAAACGCTTAAAACGTGGGAAGAGTTTATCGGCGGTATTGACGTAAGGTTTAAGGGTAATGCGGGCGAACTCGCTTTTGAAAAGGATAACTTTGATGATTTTCTCAAGAATCTTGATGAGTTAGAGCTTGTACACCCGCTTGTCGAGCATTCGTGGGGACAGCGCGTTGTGCGTTTTTATGACCCTGACGGTCATATCATCGAGGTTGGCGAGAGGATGAAATCCGTTGTCGAACGGTTTCAGGCAAGCGGAATGTCCATTGACGAAATCGCGAAAAGGATGGATGTATCCGAGAACGACATTCATAAAATGTTGCAATCATAAATACAGGCAAAGCGAAAGGCGCGGATAAATATCTCTGCGCCTTTTAGTTTGCGTTATTGGTGTTAACAAACGGCTCTCGGTCTCTTGTGCGCTTTGCGGTTACGGCGCATCCTCGGAATCCTCAGAAACCGGCGGCGCGTCCGCCTTTTTCTTTGTGAAAACAAACAGCTTGCTGAAAATGTAATTGAGCACAAGCACGATTACCATAATCAGAATTTTGGCAAGATACTTACTTCTGAATACGTACTCAAGCGCGATGTAGCCGAAAAACTGAATGACGAATGTAACCGCCCGCCCGGCGACGAATTTCGCAAACTCTGCGGCGACGGTATTGCGCGATTTGTCGCGGCTCTCAAAGACAAACAGCTTGTTGACGATAAACGCGAACACAATCGAAGCTGCGATGGACACCGCCTGTGCGAGTTTGTCGTTTACGTGCAGCAGACTGTCAAGGCAAAAAAACACGACGAGATCAACAAGCGTCGTCAATCCGCCAAAGAATATGTAGCTGCCGGTTTCACGCACTTTTTGCGGCAGACTGTTGTATTTTTCAATAAGGCGCGTAATCAGAACGAATTACCCCGTAATAGAACTCTTATTTCCCGGCAGCCTCTGCCTTTCTGCGTATGCGTCCGTTGACGTAGCTCGCAAACCCGCGGTAAAACAGCGTAAAGCAAGGCACAGCGATAACAAAGCCCCAGAAGCCGAACAGTCCGCCGAACAGCAGCACCGCAAACAACACCCAGAAGCCGGACAAGCCCGAGGACTGACCGTGTATGCGCGGATTTATGATATTGCCGTCTATCTGCTGGATTATCAGTACGAAAATGATAAACACTATGCACTTTTTCGGGTCGTTGAGCAAAACAAGCAGTGCTGACGGAATTGCGCCGAGGAACGGTCCGAAAACCGGAATAATGTTCGTAACGGCGAGAATAACCGCAATCAGCACGGCATAAGGCACGCGCATAATCGAAAGCCCGATTGCGGAAACAATTCCGACAATCAGCGCGTCAAAAAGCTGCGCCGTAATATATTTGCTGCAAACAACATTCGCGCTTTTCAGGAAAGTCTTAATTCGCAGACTCGTCTTCTGACCTGCAAACGCATCGATTATTTTCTTCACAATACTGATGAAGTGTTCTTTGTTATAGAGCGAGTAAACAGCCGCTATTACGCCGACGACGAGATTGAATATGAACGACACAACCGACACAACACTCGCTGCAAGCTGCTTTGCGACAGCCTCGATGTTTATCAGCTTTGTAATTTCGGTAATCAATCCTGAGGCATATGCCTGCAAATCGCCGAGATAGGATTCAAGCGCTTCGCGCAGATCCTGATTGTCCTTGATTACCTGGTTGATCCACACAATCGCGCGGTTGATGTTTTCCGGCAGGCTCTTTGCCAAAAGCTCAAGGCTCCTGTAAACGCGCGGAATTACAAGCAGGAAAAACCCGGTTATCAAAAGCAGAAAAAGAACCACAACAAGCAAAATCGAAAGCGCCCGCGCAATCTTTCTCTCTTTCTTCTTTTTGTCGCGCGGCACGATTGCCCTGTAGATTTTCTTAACAACGGCGCGGCGCTTTTGCGCTCCTGCATTCACCGACAATACCGGCTGTTCGGCTGTTTTCGCCGGAACCGGCTGCTCTGCAGCGTCCGCATTTGCGGCTGCGGCGTCCCCTACCGGGGGCAGATCCGTTTGCACGACCGTGACGGCAGCCGCACCTGTCGCAAGCGCCGCTGCGCCTGAATTTTTTTTGCGAAGCTTTGACTTTATTCTTACAAAAAACGCCGAAACTCTTTGCTTAAAGGGCGAGGGCTCACTTGAAAACAGATGTTTTTCAAAAAACTTTACAGGCCCGTTAAACAAAAAGGCGATAACAAGTCCGTAAACAACAGGCGCGAAAATAGCGAGTATTCTCCGCACAAGCCCTGCGACAACGGCGATTTTGACAGTCAGGCTGTACGCGATAAAGCACGCGGCGATTACGCCGAATGCCGTGACTCCCCAGTATAGATATTTTTTATCCCACTTGAATCGCAATTCCCGGTACATCCTCTTTGGTGTGCATACCCGCCGCAGCTTACTGACTGCGCCGCGCTGACTGACTGTATTATTTCCCGGACTTTGTGTTTTATTATAGAATCGGCAATCGCGCCTAAACTATTTCGCGGTACATAAGATGCGCGCTGTCGGCACGCGTCTTTTCGTCAACGGACAAAACCTCAAGCTTCAGGATGTTCGCGCCGAAGCGCACCTCTAAAACGTCTCCTACCTTAACGTCCTTGCCCGGCTTTGCGGGCTGTCCGTTAACGGCGACGCGTCCCCCGTCCGCCGCCTCCTGCGCGACGGTGCGGCGTTTTATAACGCGGGATACTTTTAGAAATTTATCTAATCTCATTGGCTGTTGTTTACCGTTGAACCTGCGGCGTATAATAAACGCCGAATATACTTAAAAACGCCCGCCGGTTTGCAATAACGCTAATTTGACGGGCGTTTTTTCTGTAAAATCGCCGGTTACTTGTTTACGGCTTCTTTCAGGGCCTTACCGGCCTTGAAAGCCGGGCTCTTGGACGCGGGGACATCGACAATTTTGCCTGAGCGAATGTCGCGGCCCTTGCGTGCTTCTCTTTTGCGAACGTCGAAGGTACCGAATCCGACGATCTGAACCTTATCGCCCTTAACAAGAGCGTCCGTAACCGTGTCAAGAAACGCTTCCGTTACTTCAGCGGCCTTTTTCTTCGAGATGTCGGCTTTTGACGCGATTGCGTCAATAATTTCTGATTTTTTCATTTGAATAGCCTCCAAAATGGTGAGTATTACCGGTTGGACTTGTCCGCCCGGCCTTAATGTATGTTAACGGCTTTCGCCGGATAACAACTTATTTGTACCCGGTCTACCGACCGGCGGGCATTTCGCCCGTAATCGCAACCGCGCGATTGTTTGCGGCGTCAACCGCCGCTTCAAAGTCGAGCCCGGCGCGCCGCGCCTCAAGTATCAGGCTGAAAACCTCGGCGGACAGCTTTTCCTGCGGCTGCGCTGCCTCGCGCGTCAGCGTGTCAACTATCTCCTGCGCAATGCGCTCGTCACTCTTCCACGCTTTCTTTACGATTTTCTCCGCCCGCCATGTCGCGGGAAGCGTCTTTGACACTGCGTCCACCGCGTCGTACAGCGTATCCTGTCCCTTTTCCTCCGCCTTCAGCACATCCCAGTTGGTCAGCACCTCGGCTGAGGTTTCCGCCTGTGCGCTACCGAAAACGTGCGGGTGACGAAACAGCAGCTTTCTCACAACGGCGTCCGTCACATCTGTAACATCGAAGCGTCCTCGCGCCCGCTCAATATCCGAGTGGAACACAACCTGCAGCAGCACATCGCCAAGCTCCTCGCGCATATGCTGCGCGCCGTCCTCGTCAAGCGCCTCTGCAAGCTCAAACGCCTCCTCAATCAGGTTGTTCCTGATCGACTTGTGCGTTTGCTCAATGTCCCAGGGGCAGCCGCCCTCGCCGCGCAAAAGCGCAATAATTGACACAAGCGCGCCGAAATCATATTTGCCGTCTGTTGTGACAGACAGTTTTCCCTCAATATCAAGCATTTTGTCTCAAACCGAAAATGATAATAGCACAGTTTGAGCAAAAAAGCAAGCCTTTTTTCGTCTTTATCTCAAATAAAGGCTATAATTTACGTTTTGTACAAAATATCACGCCGTTTTCTTGCGCAAAAGCACGATATGTGCAGTAACCGCAACGCCTACGACTGCCAAAAGCGTCTTTACCCAGCCCGGCGTTGAGAAATACGCCCCGATGAGCAGGAACACCCACAGCCCGATGATTGAAATAATCTTCGTCCCGGTTGAAACGCCCGTTTTTAGTCTGTAGTTGACGACGAATTCACCGATTACCGGCATTCGGTCAAGCTTCTGCGCGAATCTCGGAAACGACGCGCCGAGAAGAATGCTCGCCGCAATTACAAGCGGAGTCGTCGGCAAAACAGGCAGCACAATGCCGATAATGCCGGCGGCAAGACATATAATGCCAAGGCTTGCAAGCAGAATTCGTTTCAACTATCTTGTAGTCTCCATAGTTAGGTTGATCAGTTATGCTCATTATAGCACTATTTGTCAATACTATCAAGTACAATAATATCAAGCCGCTTTTTCACATATGCCTCAAGCACCGCTCAGCGGGCAAAGTACGGCAGCGCAAATGTTGTTTTATATGGAGTATACCCGCATTTTCGGGAAAGTTTGCGCGACGGCGGGTTTGCCGGATTTGTGTCGGCTTCCTCCCATACTTGGTATGACGTTTTCTTGGTTTTTTCGAAAAACCGCAAAACGCTGCACAACAAATTCGCCCCCCCGGCGAATAAAATCCAAATCCGAAAAAACGGGGGAATTCATTTTCTCCGTTTTTTCTCCTTGTTACCTCACTTTGACGGCACCTGCACCCATTGCAAACGCAAAAACCCGCACCGCCGTCAAAGTGCGAGCGGAGCGTTCCTGCGCTTGACAAATTTCGCACTCGGTGCTATAATTTGCATAAATCGCGCAGTTGCTGTATGCAAAATTATTTTCAGGAGAATACATAATGACAAACGCGTCAGTTTCACCTCTCTGCAACGCAAAAATCCGGCTTGCGCGTAACGTAACCCGCTGGCTGCCCACCCTGCTCCTGTGCGTGATTGCTGCGTTTGCGCTCGCAACAACGGCGCTCGGCGCGGAGGAGGATTTTACGTACTCCGTCTTTAATAACGAAGCGACCGTCACAGGCTACTCAGGTGCGGGTGGGGACGTGACTATTCCGTCAACGCTTGGCGGATACCCGGTTGTGGGAATCGAAATGTATGCGTTTTATGATCGCGACGAGCTGACGAGTATAATAATACCTGACGGCGTGATTTCTATCGGCGCAAATTCGTTTTATGGCTGCACCTCGCTTGAGAGCGCATCAATACCCGGCAGTGTTGTCTTTATCGGCGGTTGGGCGTTTCACGGGTGTACTTCACTTAGGAACATTGCAATACCCGACGGTGTTATTTCTATCGAGAGCAGTGCGTTTGGGGACTGCGCCGCACTGACGAGCATTACAATACCCGACGGCGTTATTTCTATTTATGGTGGTGCATTTGGTGGCTGCACCTCGCTGACGAGTATTACGATACCCCAAAATGTTGAGTATATTGCCGAAACCGCATTTGAGGGGTGCAGTTCGCTTACAAACATAACTGTCGAAGCTTCAAACAGTGCTTATTCAAGCGCTGACGGCGTTCTGTTTGATAAAAACCAAACGAAAATTTTATTATATCCTGCAAGTAAAGCCGGTGAAATATATAGTATCCCCAATACTGTTAATTCTATCGACCGCGCTGCATTTACGGATTGTACCTCACTGACGAGCATATTAATCCCCGACGGTGTTATCTATATTGACGAACTTGCATTTTATGGCTGCAGCTCGCTAACAAACATTTCAATCCCTAACGGCATTACTTCTATTGGCTCCGGGACGTTTGCGCATTGCACCTCCCTTACAGACCTTTCAATCCCTGACGGCGTGACCTCTATCGGCGGCGCGGCGTTCACAAATTGCACCTCACTTACGAGCATTGTAATCCCTAACAGCGTAACCTATATTGACTTCTGGGCGTTTATGGGCTGCACTTCATTGTCAAGTATCATAATCCCTGACAGCGTGACTTATATCAACAGCGGTGCATTTGATGGTTGCTCCTCGCTGACGAGCATCACAATCCCCAGCAGCGTCGAAACAATACGTTCTTACGCATTTTCAGGGTGTGATTCGCTGACAATTTACGCTAAATTTCCGTCAAAGCCGGAGGGGTGGAATGCGTACTGGAATCCGGGTAACCGCCCGGTTATTTGGACTACCCCCGTCGAGAACCTCTTCTCCGATGTTTACCCTAAAGCCTGGTACACCCCTGCCGTCCAGTACGCGGTTGACAACGGGCTTATGTCCGGCGTCGGAGACGGTGAATTTGCGCCGAATGCAAGCCTCACGCGCGCAATGCTGGTCACGATTCTGTACAGCAACGCAGGTAAGCCGAACGTCGCGGGGCTGAACAATCCGTTTACAGACGTGCCGGACGGGCAGTGGTACACAAATGCGATTATCTGGGCGGTAAATAACCGCGTCGTCAGCGGAATCGGAGACGGGCTGTTCGGCACGGAAAACAAAATCACGCGGCAGGATTTCGCGGTGATTCTGTGGCGGATGAGGGGCAATCCGACGGCGGGAGTACCGCCAATACCGGACAAATACGACGATCTCGGCGAGGTCGCGGACTACGCAAAGCCTGCCGTCGCGTGGGCAATCTCCAAGGGTTATATCTCCGGGCGCACCGACACAACAATCGCGCCGACAGGCACGGCAACAAGAGCCGAAGCGGCGACGCTGCTGATGAAGTTTCTGAAGGACAAGTAACACGACAAATAGCACTTTGACGGCGAGTTGAGTTTTGGCGGTTGCCATAAGTGCCGGTCGCCGTCAAAGTGAGGTAATAAGGAGAAAAAACGGGGGAAATGAATTCCCCCGTTTTTTCGTATTTGGATTTTATTCGCCGGGCGAATTTTCGAGAGCAGTTCGCGGCCTTTTCGAAAAATCCAAGAAGAATGTTATGCCATGCTACCCTCAGGCGCGCCTTGTTTTTTTGCCCGATTCGCGCGATTTGTCAAGCCCACGCGAAAATGCCTTGCAAAAACGGCGTTAATGTAGTATTATTTACACATATGATTGATACAACGATACTAAATGAAATTCTTCCCCTTGTTCAAAAGCCGGCGCGGTACACCGGCGGCGAATACGGCGAAACCGTCAAGCCCGGCGCCGCACTGCGCGTCGCTCTGTGCTTTCCCGATTTGTACGAAATCGGTATGTCAAACCTCGGTTGCCGCATACTTTACGGCTCCGGCAACGCGGAGGACGGCATAGCTGTTGAGCGCGTGTTCGCTCCCGATAAGGATTTTCGCGAGCAGATGACCAAAAACGGCGTTCCTCTGTACACGCTTGAGACAAAAACGCCTGTCTCAGAATGCGACATCGCGGCATTTTCTCTCGGCTACGAGATGTGCTTTACAACGGTACTTGATATGCTGCACCTCGCCGGGCTGCCGCTGTACTCCGAGCAGCGGGACAGCCTGACTCCGCTTGTTGTTGGCGGCGGCGTGTGCTGCTACAATCCGGAGCCGATTGCCGATTTTTTTGATTTGTTTATTATCGGCGAGGGCGAGGAGGTCAACACCGAGGTCTACCGCCTGCTGGAGCGGCACAGAAACGCCGGCGGTAGCAAGTCCGCGTTTTTGCTTGAGGCAGCGAAAATTCCCGGCGTGTATGTGCCGTCTCGGTACGAGACTGCCTATAATGCAAACGGCACAGTTGCGGCAATCTCTCCGAGGGACGACGCACCGGCAACCGTTACAAAGCGCATTGTCCGGGATTTTGACAGCGCGTATTTTCCGACGGCTTCGCCGGTGCCGTCCACCGAAATCACGCACGACCGCGTGTCGGTCGAGCTGTTTCGCGGGTGCATTCACGGCTGCCGGTTCTGCCAGGCGGGCTATGCCTACCGCCCCCTGCGCGAAAAGTCCGCAAAAACGCTGATACGACAGGGCAAGGCAGCAATCGCACACTCCGGGTGCGAGGAGCTTGGACTGCTCAGTCTGTCGTCCTCCGACTACACGGAGCTTGCCGCCCTCTGCGACGGACTTTTGCCTGAGCTGTCGCAAAAAGGTGCGTCTCTTAGTCTGCCCTCACTTCGGGTAGACAGATTTTCGCTTGAGCTTATGCGCCGCGCTCTCGGCTTGCGCAAACCGGGGCTTACCTTTGCGCCCGAGGCGGGAAGTCAGCGTTTGCGCGACGTTATCAACAAAAAAATCACGGAGGAGGACATTTTGAACGGCTTGTCCTCCGCGTTTTCAGGCGGGTGGAACACCGTCAAGCTGTACTTTATGCTCGGGCTGCCCGGCGAGACGGACGAGGACGTGCTTGCAATCGCGGAGCTGACGCGCAAGATCTATTGGACGTGGAAATCCGCCGCCACAGACAAAAAGCGTCCGCCGAGAATCACAGTCTCAACCTCATTTTTTGTCCCGAAGCCGCACACCGCTTTTCAGTGGGCGGGACAAATCACGCCTGAGGAATATATGCGCCGCGTCTCCCTTTTGCGCGAGGAGCTGCACATCAAAAACGTTGTCTACAACTGGCACGACGCGGAAAACTCCGTGATTGAGGCGCTCCTTGCGCGCGGAGACAGGCGGCTTTCGCCCGTGCTTGAGCGCGTCTGGCGTGATGGCGGCAACCTTGAGGGGTGGTCGGAGAATTTCTCCTTTGAGCGGTGGCAAAATGCGATGACGGACAGCGGGCTTGAGCTTAGCTTTTACACCGAACGTCAGCGCGGCAAAGACGAAATTCTGCCTTGGCAAACAATCTCAATCGGCGTTGACGCGTCGTTTTTGCTGAAAGAAGCTGTCCGCGCCGAGACTGCGGCGACAACGCCGAACTGCCGCGAGAGCTGCTCAGCGTGCGGCGCGGCTGAGCTGTGCGCCGAGAACAGTGTCTGTCCGAAAATCACCGCAGGAGGTGCCGCAAATGCTTAAATACCGCCTGATTTTCGAGAAAACAGACACAGCCGTTTTTATCTCACACCTTGACACAATGCGCACGCTTCAACGCATATTTCGCCGCGCGGATATTCCTGTGAAATACTCGCAGGGCTTTAATCCGCACCCGATTATGTCGGTCGTCCTGCCGCTCTCCGTCGGACAGAGCAGCCTGTGCGAGGTTCTGGACTTTGAGTCAGAGTCGGCGCTCAACCTAAAGGAGCTGCCGGGGCGGCTAACCCCGTTTTGTCCGCACGGCATTCGGATTACGGACGCGCGGCTTGCGCTTGGAAAGATTTCCGCTATAAAGTGGGTCGAGGTCACCGGCACACTGTACGGACTGACGCAATCGCCGGATCTTGCGGCGCTCTGCGGCTCCGGCGCAACCATTACCAAAAAGACAAAAAAAGGCGAGCTGCAGCTAACCCTGTCAGAATGCGTGCGGCAGCCGGAGCTTTCGGCAAACGCAGACGGCTCGCAGACACTGCGGCTGTTTATTTCGGCACAGGAGCCGTCCTTTAACCCGGAGCTGCTCAGGCAGGTGCTTGGGTATGCAAGGGCGGAATACCGGAGGGTGTCGCTGCGGACGGCAGATTTTGAGGGGTGGGCATAGGGGCGGTTTTGTTGGATTTAAGGACTGGTGGGTGGTTCTGCTGCTTGTTCTGATGCGTGCTGCCGTGCGCCGTGGTTGCGGTGTTTGTAATTGCGGCGAAGCTGCGCCTCGCCGCGCTGCTGAGCGCCTGCGCGGTGGGCGGTTCCTTGCTTGGCTTGGTTCGTGAGGGAGCCGATGGGCGGTTTTACGTTTTAGCAGGGCTTGTTGTTTGATGTAGGTGCGTGCTGCCGTGCGCCGGGGTTGCTGAGTTTGTAAGTAGGGCGAAGCTTCGCCGCGCCGCACAGCAGAGCGCCTGCGCGGCGGGCGGTTCCTTTCTTGTCTTGGCAAGAAAGGAACCAAAGAAGCCGCTTTTGGGCTTAGGCGGGTTGCGGTGCGGCAAGTGTACGTGTCCGTGCGTCCGAACCCTGACAGAATTGCCGAGTGACAGGCTTGCGCCCTATGTGCCAGAGGTAAGTGCGGCGGGTGGCAACCAGAATTTGGCGAAGCCAACCCGCACCGCGCCCTGCGCTGTTGCGGCGGGCAATGTCCCGCGTGTCCCGACGCGCAAAGCGCGGAGGTAGACGAGGGCACCCGACGCACCCATATAGCAGGGTGCAGTGGTACGACGCAAACGTCTGCGGCAAACCAAACAAGGGACGTTGAGGACGCCGTCCCCTACGGAGATTGTTGTGGTAACGGGGGATTGCCTTGAACCGTAAGTTACGCACACCGCCACACCAATCTCTGCCGCGTCGGGACACGCACCGCATTGCCGCACAATACACGGCAGCAATCGTAGCAGCAGAGTCCTTCCGGTTGGCACCCGACGGCAGTTCGCGGCAACTTGCAGCCTTACCCCAGACACCCAACCCCGCGACAGGCTTCGCCCCTGTGTGCGGCGCAGCGGAAGCGTTCGCCAATACCGCCGCAATACGTCGCGGGGATAGGCACACTCCGTATTGTCGCTACTGAGTTCCCGTATAGAAAAAAGATTGCTTCTTCTAAAGAAGTCGCCCCTTTTTGGTTACTTTTTCCGGCGAAGCGGAAAAAGTAACCGCCCGCCGCGTAGGCGCTTAGCTGCGCGGCGAGGCGAAGCTTCGCCGCAATTACAAACACCGCACCCTGCGCCGCAGACAACACGCTTGCACCCAAGTAAAAGCAAAACAAAGTGGCGAATCCAAAAAACAGCGGGCGACCGAGGACGGTCGCCCCTACGGTGTTCCCCAAGAAAAATCAGCCATAGGCGACGGGCGGCAGATTGCCGCCCCTACGTCCGACACAACAATCCGAGCACCACCCCCCAAAACTTCGTTTCCACAGACAAAAACCCCGCTTTTACATACCCTCCCCCGCCCTCCCGAAACCAAACACTAAAATAAAAAATAATTTTTTCAATTTACTACTTGACAAACGCCTTTCTTCGTGCTATTTTTATCTTACAGCGAAGTAGGGTACGCGCGTTAAGTGCCGCCGGATGGGGAGTTGCCGACGGACGAAAGTATTTGTTAACGTCTTTTTGCTGCGACACGTACCCGCACCCGTTGCCGCACGGTCTCGTACCCGGCACTGCGCTGCTTATTCTGTCGACGCGCGCTGCTTTTGCAATCTTTGCACACCGGCAAGAAACAAGCAATAACGTAAGTCCGAAACGAAATCAATACAGGAAGCCTCCTGAATTTGCGGCATAAGGCCGCTAATTTTCACGGAGGACTTTTTTATGTCTAACCAGCTTTTCAAAAACAGAAGATTCACAGCCACGACAATATGCGTTCTCGCAATGCTGACAGCGCTCAATGTCGTACTCGACCGTCTCGTCGCGTTTAATGCGGGACCTTACCGCGTCGGTATCGGCACGCTTCCGCTGCTGCTCTCCGGGCTGCTCTTCGGACCTATCCCGGGGGCAATCGTCGGCTTTACGGGCGACCTCATCGGTGCGCTGACTCTCGGAAACGCGCCGTACAACCCGCTGTTTTGCGTAACGCCGATACTTATGGGCGTTCTGCCCGGCCTGCTGCGGCAAATTGCCTGGCGCAACCAGAAAAATCCGATCGGTATTGCCGCCGCCTGCTTTCCGCCGTACCTGTTCGGCTCACTCGTGTATACAACGGTGATTCTGTCCAAGCTCGGATACGCGCCGCCTCTTTTTTCGGCGGGCTTTTGGCCTGTCGCGGCGACACGCGCGCTGACTTACCTAATCACCTTCGGTATCTGCACCGCAATTATCTACCTTTTGATTCAGTCCCGCGTGTTTAATGTACTCGGAATTGTACCTAAGGTCAAAAGCAAGGCGGATTCAAACTAACTCCTATGAACACCATTGACGAAGCTCTCAGCTATATCACGTCCGCCGCCTTTTACGGCTCAAAGCCCGGACTTGACCGTACAGAAGAGCTACTCTCAAAGCTCGGCGACCCGCAAAAGACTCTGCCGTTTATCCACGTCGCGGGAACGAACGGCAAAGGCTCCGTTTGCAGTATACTCGAGAGTATACTGACGGAGGCGGGCTATAAAACAGGGCTTTTCACCTCGCCGCATCTTGTGCGCTCAAACGAGCGCATTCGCGTCGGCAAGGAGGACATTTCGGACGACGACTTGCTGAAGCTTATCGCCGACAACAAAAGCGCTATCGAATCTGTCAGGGATACGCCGACGGAATTCGAGATTTTCACTTGCCTTGCGCTGAAGTATTTCGCACAGGAAGAGTGCGACATTGTAATCCTTGAGGTCGGACTCGGCGGCGAGCTTGACTCAACAAACATAATCCCCGCGCCGGAGGTTGCGGTTATAACCGCAATCGGGCTTGACCACACGGCGGAGCTTGGCGGAACAATTGCCGAAATAGCCAGTGCCAAGGCAGGGATAATCAAGCCGGGAACGGGCAGCCTGTCGCAGGTCGTGTTTTACGGAGACGACGCTCAGGCAGAAGCCGTAATACGCAAAAAATGCGCGGGAATCGCGGAGCTGTACGTTGCTGACAGGTCGCGGCTGCAGGTCGCGCAGTCTGATGTGTTCGGCAGCCGCGTGACGGTTGAGCCGTACGGGGAGATGACGCTGTCGCTTGCAGGCTCATTTCAGCCGTATAATATGCTGACCGCGATAACCGCAATTGAGCGGCTGACGGCTTCCGGACGGTTTACCGTGTCGGGCGACGCAATTGTGCGCGGAGTTCGCGGCGCGTACTGGCCGGGGCGCTTCGAGCGGCTGTCTGAAAGCCCGCTTTTTGTGCTTGACGGCGCGCATAACCCGCAAGGCGCGGCCGCCGTGCGCAGCAGTATTCTGGCGCTTGGCAGACCCGCCGGAAAAACTGTTATTTTAATCGGCGTTCTTGCCGACAAGGACTTCGGCGAGATTGCAAGACTTTTGCATGACCTCGCGGATGTGTTCGTATGCGTTGAGCCGCCGTCAGAGCGCGCGCTTCGGGCAAAATCACTGGCGACGGTGTTCCGGTGGCTAACAAAGCAAAGCGGCCGCAAGGTGGATGTGTACGCGCGCGCCGGAATCCCCGGCGGCGTTAGGCTTGCGATTGAGAAGGCAGGGCAAAACGGGCGCGTGTTCGCGCTGGGCAGCCTGTATATGTCGGGGGATATCCGCAAGGCCTGCAAGGCTGCGCTTAGAGTGCCGGAAAAGCAGGGCGCTTAGTCCGGACAACGCTAAAAGGTGTTTGTTCCGACGAGGCAAGCAAAAAATCAAAACAAAAACCCCGCACAGAAAGAGCAATGCTATCTGTGCGGGGTTTTATCGTAGCCGCAGTAAATTCTAACTCCGGTTACTCCGTTCTCAGCGCCACCACCGGGTCTTTTCTCGCCGCGACGCCGGACGGAATCAGTCCTGCAAGAAGCGTCAGCACCGTGCTGATTAATATCAGCGCAACCGCGCCGACAGCAGGCAGACTCGCGACTCCCGATATGTCCGTCAGGCGCTCTATTATTATGTTTGCGGGAATACACAGCAGCGCCGTTACCAGCACCCCCAACAGTCCCGCAGTGAAACCGACTGTTATTGTCTCGGCGTTAAACACGCGTGAAATATCCTTTTTAGAAGCTCCCATTGCACGCAGAACGCCGATTTCGCGCGTTCTTTCCAGCACGCTGATGTAGGTTATTATCCCAATCATAATTGAGGATACAACAAGCGAGATTGACACAAACGCGATTAGAATATAACTGATTGCGTTGATAACCGTAGTGATGGACGACATCAGAAGCCCGACATAGTCGGTGAAAACAAGCTCTGTTCCCTCTTCCCTGTCCTTGTTGTACTCTTTTATAAAGTCGATTACCGCGTCCTTGTTTTCAAAGCTTGACGGGTAGATGTTTATCGAAGCAGGCTTGTCCGCTTCGACAACGCCGAAAGCCTCAAGGTTGCCCTCGTAGGTGGCGGTCGTCGTCGCCTGGCTCATCATCATATTAATTGCGGAAAGCTTTTGCTCGTCCGCCATTCCCGCCTGCTCAAGCTGCGTGATAACCGCGAGAAGTTGCTGCTGCTCCGCTTCCGGCAGCAGTGAGACAAACGCGGCAAACTCGTCTAATGACTTGAACTCCGGCGCTGTATTTTTGTCAAAGTCAATCCCGGTCAAAACGTCCGTTTCCGGAGCCGCAAGCTGCTCTTTGACGATTTGCGCATCCTTTGTGTAGCTTATTATGTAATCCGAAAGCGCGGCGGTGTAGCCGATATACGTTTGGTTCGCAACGGCGGCGGCTTCCTCGGACGGGCGGACTATGCCGACAATCTTTATTTTCGCGGCTGTCTGCGCGGTCTGTGCAACGTATGCCGCGTCGTCGCCGCGATACTGCCAGACGCCCTCCGTCTGCTCATACAAATCGACAGGCAGCACAAGCGAGAACTCCAGTCCGATAATATCACTGTAGGCAAGCTCGGTGTTTTCAGCGTCAACCTCGCCCTCGCCCTTTAACATTGCGTCCCGCAGTGCGGCAAGGTCGTCCTCGCCTTTCAGTCCGAGGGCGTACAGCATAAGGTCGGCAATTGAGTTCTTCTCGTCAACAACAAGGATTGCCTCATTGTATGCCTCCGGCATTTTTCCGGAAAGAACGTCATACTGCGTCCTGAGGTATTCCTCGTTCGGAATAAGCTGCTGCCACAAATCCTGGTTGCCCATCATACCCGACATCATACCGCCCGACCCCATACCTGACGCCTGGTCGCCGTAAAACACCTTCATCATCTGTGACGGATTGACCTGATTCAGCTTTCCGTCCGGCATAAAGCTGTACAGGTTAATCGGGACGTCGTATGTATAGGAAATCGCGGTTGTAATCTCCTCAAGCTCGGTCTCGTGTGCCTCAAGGTATGCCTTGAAGCTCTGCAGGTCGTTTTGCTTAACCTGATTTGTAAACGCTTTCATCATTCTTGCCATAAAGGCGTGCGCGTAAACCCTGTCAAGCGGCTTTTCGGCATTTTCCTCCTGCTGACGCTGCTCACCCATAAAGTTCTGCATAAGAGACGCCGTGTCAAGGCTCTGTTTTTCAATCGTAATAGGAAAGGACGACAGCGTGTCTCGCTCAACATTCGCTATATATCCGCGCAGACCGGAGGACAGCGCGAGAATAAGCGCAATACCGATGATTCCGATACTTCCGGCAAAGGCTGTGAGTATCGTTCTCGTCTTTTTTGTCAAAAGGTTTTTCAGCGACAGTCCGAATGCCGTCAGCATACTCATATGCGTCTGGCGGAACTGCACCTTTGATTCTCCGTCCGGTTCGCCCTCGTGCGGGTTTGAGTCGGAGATTAACCTGCCGTCAAGCAGGCGCACAATGCGCGTTGAGTATTCGTTTGCAAGGTCCGGGTTGTGGGTGACCATAATAACAAGGCGGTCCTTTGCGATATTCTTCAGCAGCTGCATAACAGATACGCTTGTATCTGTGTCAAGCGCGCCCGTCGGCTCATCCGCCAGCAGAATATCCGGGTCGTTAATCAGCGCCCGCGCAATTGCTACGCGTTGCGCCTGACCGCCGGAAAGCTGATTCGGCTTTTTGTGCATTTGGTCTTCCAGTCCGACGTCAATCAGTACCTGCTTTGCGCGCGCACGTCTTTCAGAACGCGAAACGCCCGACAGCGTCAGCGCAAGCTCAACATTTGAAATAACCGACTGGTGCGGGATAAGGTTGTAGTTCTGGAACACGAAACCGATCGAGTTGTTCCGGTACGCGTCCCAGTCCTTGTCGCGGAAGTTTTTTGTCGAGCGTCCTGATATAACAAGGTCTCCGTCCGTAAAATGATCCAGTCCGCCGATTATATTAAGCAGCGTTGTTTTTCCGCACCCGGAGGGTCCGAGAACCGACACGAACTCACTCTTTCTGAAATTAATCGATACGCCGCGAAGCGCGGTTACAAGATTATCGCCCTGTCCGTATGTTTTTACTAAATTTTGCAGCTTCAGCATTATTAGAGCCTCATTATTATTTTTCGACAACAAAACCCGCATTTCATATATGTCTTTTTTATTTTAGCAAAATCATAACAAGCAGATATGAATTTTCTATAAATATTCAAAGACGAAAGTATTAATTAAATGCCCGCTCGTGCAAAGCCCGCACAATCGTCCGTTACTGGGAGCTGATGTTTATCCTGTCCGCGCACAAAAAACGCCTTGCCGGCATATACTGACCCAAATCGGCGGTGACGGACAAACGCGCCCGCCGTAAGTATGAGGTAGGCTTATGGTAAGATACAGACGAAGAATATCGGGCGGCGTGCTCATAACGGCGGGAATTGTTTTGATTGCCGCAACGGCGCTTCCGGCAGTGTGCTGGGTTTTTGCCGGAGGAGTTATTCTGATTGTCGTCGGCTGCCGCGTTGTTTCGCACACCTGCAGACGTTACAGCTGATTAACCTGCGCCGCTGCGCGGCTCGAAGCTTGCTTCGGGCTGATTTACTATATTATCTTTAGGAGAAAGGACTATGAGGCTGATTGTTATCCGTCTGCCGGGATTCGGAAAGAAAAAGCGGACAAAACGCGGCAAAAAGTAGCTTGCGGAGCAAACGCGGGTGTCGGTTATCGGCGCCCGCAGTTGCTGTTTTGGGGCGATTTATGCAAGTATTATTCTTGTATACCCTTATACAAAAGTCCGGAAATGCCTGCTTTCTCCGGGCTTTTATTTGTATCCAGCTTATGCGTCTTTCGCGTTCAAAGGCGGCTGTCTTACACTATTGACATTCCCCTGCAAAACCAATATAATATGTGTATTAAACTTATTTCACATTGCAGGAGTAACATTAAATGGAAGCAGGGCAAATTGAACAGCGCAAGTTCGACTTTTTCAGAATCGACTCGCGCGAAAATCCGTCTAACGGATATGAGGGCAAGGAATACTCGTGGCAAACACCGCCCGAGACTGTTCCCGAAGAGAAAATAGCACGCACGGAGGAGGCTGACGTTGTAATCGTCGGCGGCGGCATTTCGGGACTGGCGACAACCGCGCGGTGCGGCGAGCTTGGACTTTCGGTGATTCTTGTCGAGAAAACCGGAGGACTTGTCGCTCACGGCGCGCATATCGCAACGCTCGGCAGCAAGATAATGCGCGAAAACGGCGTGTCTATCGACAAAAAGCAGTTCGCGCGCGACTGGATGCGCATTTGCGGCAGTCGCGTAAACGAGGATCTGCTTTGGCTTTATATGAACAAGTCAGAAGAAGCTCTCGACTGGCTCTTAGACCTCGGCGGCGAGAATGTCGTCTGTCTGCTGTACGGCGGCAACTACCGCGGACCAGACTTCACTGAATACGCGGGTACGCACGTGGTTATGCGCTCGGACAACTGCAAGTACAGGTTCGGCGGCGCATTGCTGATGTGCGAGATTCTGCAGGATACAGCCCTAAAGCACGGCGCAAAGCTTTACCGCAAGACCTCGGCAAAATATATCGAGAAAGAAAACGGACGCTGCTCGGCCGTTATCGCCGAAAACGCGGAGGGCGAGCTTGTCCGGTATGCCGGCAAAAAGGCGGTCGTCCTCGCAACGGGCGACATTGGCGGAAACCCGGAGCTGCTGGAGAAGTTCTGCCCGCTGGGACTTGTCCCGAAAAAGAACGGTTCGTTCCCCGTCGGCTCCAACACGGGCGAGGGGCATATGATGGGCTACTGGGCAGGCGGCGCGTTTGAGAACGCACCGTGGGCGCTGTCGCTGCACCTGATTACATATGCGCTGTACACGTTCTTTTTTATGCACGTCAACCGTCAGGGCAAGCGCTTTATGAATGAGGACACGTGGGTTCAGGCAAAAGCAATACGCTGCCTTATGCAAAAGGACGGCGACTGGGCGTTTTCCGTGTTCGACAGCCGCTGGTATGCCGACGTGACGCGTCTTGCGCAGTATGCGGGAGGGCAGTTCACAGACCCGCTGCTCGCACTTTACGGCGACCGCTGGGACAACGAGAAGAACGATACGCGCCGAGCTCTTGACAATTATGTTGAGAAAGGCCTTGCGTTCAAGGCGGACACGATTGAGGAGCTTGCCGAGAAAATGGACGTTCCGGCGGCAGAGCTTACAAAAACGGTTGACCGCTACAACGAAAACTACGACCTCGGAGACGACCGCGATTACGGCAAACGCTCGCAGCTGCTCACGCCGATTCGCGAGGCTCCGTTCTACGCGATAAAGTGGGGTCCGGCTCTCTTAACAGTGTTCGGCGGACTGCTGACAGACACGGATATGCGCGTTCTGGACGATAATAAGGACGTTGTGCCGGGGCTGTACGCCGTCGGAAACGTCGCGGGCGGACTGTACGGAGTGGACTACCCGCTCCTGCTGAACGGCAACTCGCACGGGCGCGCGCTCGTGTGGGGACGTCAGGCGGCGGCCGATATACTGGCGCAGGAATAGGCTCATATCTGCGGCGTTTTACATACTGCACGTGCAGTGTGTAAAACGCCGCATTATTACACTTACAAAAGCGGCTTAACAAATGAAAAAACTAACCCAAAAAATCATATCCGCGTTCTTACTTAGCGCACTGCTGCTGAGCCTTGCTCCGGCGCTTCCCGCAAGCGCAAAAGCGCCCTTGCAGGCGACCGGCAATCCGCTCGCTGGCGTTAAGATCGGCATTGACGCGGGTCATCAGGGCAAGGGCAACTACGGCAAGGAGCCGAACGCACCCGGCTCGTCCGTGATGAAAACAAAGGTGTCGTCGGGAACGCAGGGGCGGTTTACGCGCGTGCCGGAGTACGAGGTCAACCTTGCGGTTGCGCTGCTGCTTGAGGAAAAGCTGACGGCGCTCGGCGCAGAGGTCGTAATGACGCGCCGCACGAACGATATTGACATTACAAATGTCGAAAGAACGCTTCTGATAAATGACGCGGGCGTTGACTTGTCAATCAAAATCCACGCTGACGGCAGTGAGAATCCTGACGTTAACGGCGCGTGGATGCTTATTCCGACAAACAGCATAACCGCCGACATTAACGAGCAGAGCAAGGCAGCCGCCGAGATAATTCTAGCGGAGTTTGTCGCGGAAACGGGCGCGAAAAACCGGGGTTTGCAGCCGAGAACCGATATAACGGGCTTTAACTGGTCAACAGTGCCGGTTGTGCTGATTGAAATGGGCTATATGACAAACGAGACTGAGGACAGGCTTCTTGCAACGGACGAATACCGCGAAAAATGCGCGCAGGGGCTTGCAAACGGCGTTCTTGCCTGGGTCGGTCCGCAAATTATTGAGGACCCGATTGACGCGTTTTCAGATGTGTCCGCTTCCGCGTGGTTTGCGCCGTACATTATTTGGGCAGCCGAAACCGCCGTCGTCACCGGCTTTCCCGACGGCACATTTCACCCAAACAGCACGATGACGCGCGCGGAGTTCGTGCAGGTACTGCACAGCCTTGCCGGAAAGCCGAGTGTCGGCAAAAAAACGGACTTTGCAGATGTGCAGGACAGCGACTGGTTCGCGTCCGCTGTATACTGGGCTGCCGAAAACAGCGTGACCGCAGGCACCGGCGACGGACGGTTTAACCCCGCCGGGGCTGTTACGCGCGAGGAGGCGGTGACGTTTCTCCTGCGCTTCGCGAAGCTCAAGGGCGACAATCGCGACTTTTCTGCAACACAGCTGAACTTTTCCGACACGGATAGCATAAGTCCCTGGGCGTATATCGCAGTGCAGTGGGGCGTCGGCAGCGGCGTTGTCGGCGGCTACCCGGACGGCACGTTCCTCCCGCAGCGTACCGCAACAAGAGCCGAGGTTGTGACGATATTACACGGGTACGTTAATTAGCGGTAACGCCGCACCAAATTCGCCAAAGGCGAATAAAATCCAAATCCGAAAAAACGGGGGAATTCATTTCCCCCGTTTTTTCTCCTTATTCCCTCACTTTGACGGCGACCGGCACTCGCGGCAAAAGTAAAGTCCCCGCTCGCCGTCAAAGTGCCGCGGAAGCGTCATTGCGCCCAAGTCGGCACTACCTCCGCGTCCTCCGAGAACTCCGTGTACCCCTTTTGCTGCACATACCCCTCCTCACGCCGGTAGCCGAGAACGCGCATTGACCCTTTTACCGGCTTGTACACGATAATATCGGCAAGCTCGCCGTCAATAATCGCGGGCGCGGCGTATACCGTCCCGCTTTCCGGCCGCGCAATTTCGTACATTTCGGTTTTTCTGCCGAACAGCGTCACGGGAACCCCCGGCACAGGCTCCGGCGCGGAATTCGTGCTTCCGAGCGCCGTGTACATATTTTTCTGGAGCTGCGTAAACGCGCCGCCCATCGCAAGCGATTCGTAAACCTCCAGCAGAATCGGCGCGTCCTTAATCCCGCCGAAAAGCGAGTAGACAGACAGTCCGCAAACAGCGTCGCGGCTGTTCGTCCGGCTGAGCACAACCGCTTCGCGCACCGCCCGTCTGACTGCCGCCGCCTCATACGCGTATCCGCCGCCGAGCTTTTCGGCAAAGTCCAGCGCGTCCGCCATATCGCACATATTATCGGCAGGGCTGCCGTCGCCGAAAGTCGAGACCGCCGCTCGGCTTTGCAGGATTGCGTCTGCCTTTTCCGTGTCCTTTATATCCGAATTCAGCCGCGCGGCAAGTCTGTCAAGCGCACCCATTATACCGGTCACCTTTGTAAGGTCAACGACTGAAATCGTCACGTCGGACGCGCCGTAGCGCTCGCTTGCGTAAAAGCCCTCGGCAAGTAATTTTGCAATTTCCATACCGCCGGTCATTTTGCCGCGAAAAAAACCGCGCAGGACGGTGTAATCCCACCCGTTCTCCGGCTCCAGGGACTCCGAGGCAAGAAGCAGACCGGCGTACGGCTCAAGCACAACCGCCATTTCAACGCTCGCCATTAGGCACGCGTCAAACCCGACAAACGCGAGCTTTTCCGGCAGCTCCGCCTTAAAAAACGCGTATTCAAGCTCTGTAAGGCTCATTGTTCCGTCGTAACGGTTGACTGTGTCCGCGTCGCCGCCGCTGTCGCCGCTGTCCTCAAAATGCTCGTCATAGCCGTAGCCCGCGATTGAGCCGCCGCCGTGATCCCACAGTATAACAGCGGTATTTTCCGCCGGAAAGTACTCGTACCCGAATTTCAGAAAGGACGCAAGCGTACCCGCGCCGCCCATATTTTTCAGCCCGATTTCCGCAAGCTTTTGCAGCTTGCCGTCCGCAATTTCCGAAATTGTGCAGGTGTTTGGAGAAATTTTCGGCGTAATCCACCTGTTCGCCCCGCCTGTTAGGACGACGACGTTCACGTTTTTGGCGGATTTCTCGCTTGCTTCAATTAGCTCATGCAGATCGCGCGTCGCCGCGCCGGACTCGCTTTCAAGGTCAGAGCCGTTCATATACACAAGCAGCGTAAAATCGCGCTTTTCGCGGCGCGAAACCGTACCTGCAGGCACATTCCACTCCTCGTACACGATACCGTCAAACGCCGCAGGCGAAGTTGTGCGCGTAAAGCTGAAATACTGCGTCATATCCGCGCTCGGAGAAAGCGTTGGCGGCACGGTTGCGGTCGGCGGCGCTGTTGTAACCGGCGGCATTTGCCGCACAAGCGCGTCGCATGCAGTCAGCGCGGCGGCAAACGCGAACACGGCAAAAACGGCGGTAAGCAGCAGCTTTCTGTTTCTGCCGCGAGCCGCTTTTGTTTTGTAGTCTTTGTGGTAACTTCTCATACATATAGGATAACCTAAACCGGGGAGATTGATTCAGCCGAAGCGGCGGCTGTAGCCGCAGCTTAACGCCGTACTGCAGGGCGTCCGGGTTTACCCTTATCCGTCCGCGCTGCTTTCTGCTCCGGCTCATAATTAGGCGCCGTCGTCTCCGGGGCACGGCCGAGCACAAAAAAACCTAAACTTTCTGTTGACATTTTTTTTTAACGTGGTATAATAACTCAAACAGGGTTGAGCGTATTTTTTATCCTCCCCGCTTGAATCGCTTTTTTGATTTACCTCTTGAGTAACCGCTGCTTTTGCAGCGGTTACTTCGTTAATACGGCAAATAGCGCGGCACTGACGCACACCAAGGAACCGCAAATATGACATTTCTTCTGCACACTCTCGGCTGCAAGGTCAACCAATACGACGGCGGCGGTCTCGCCGCAATTCTCACAGAGCGCGGTCATACAGACGTTACACAGGTGCCGTCCGCCGTGCCTGACGCCGTCATCGTTAACACCTGCGCCGTGACCGAGGAGGCCGTGCGCAAGTCCGCGCAGGCGTTTCGCCGGCTTGCCGGGCGGTACCCGGACGCGGTTCCGGTGCTGTGCGGTTGCGCCGCTGAAATCCTTGCCGAAAAGCTAACTCAAGGCGGTGCGGCTGACAGTTATCATCCGCAGAACATTATAATCGGCACAGTTTCGGACAAGCGCGCCCTTGCCGACCGCATTGAAGCAGCGTTCGCGCCACCGGTTCAGCGCAAGCCGTCTTTTTTCGCCGAAAACACCGGTGTAAATACAAGCACATTTGAGCTTCTTCCCGCGTATACAGAGCACGCGCGTGCTTACCTCAAGATTCAGGACGGGTGCGACAATTTTTGCGCCTACTGCGTGATTCCGTACATTCGCGGACGGGTGCGCTCCGTTTCAGCAGAGGACGCCGTGGCGCAAACACAAGAGCTTGCGCGGCGCGGCTTCCGCGAAATTGTGATAACCGGCGTTGAGATTGCCTCCTATGGGCGCGGTACCGAGGTCTCTCTGCCTGAGCTGCTGCGCATACTGGACGGCGCGGCGGGTCCTGAGGTCAGGTTTCACCTGTCGTCCATCGCGCCTGACAGAATAACGCCGGAGCTTGTCGGCGCTCTTGCCGGAATGCAAAATGTCTGTCCGCACTTTCATCTGTCCGTGCAGTCCGGGTCGTCCTCCGTTCTCGCGCGTATGCGGCGGCACTATGGCGCTGAGGGCATACGCGCCGCGTGCGCAAGTCTTCGCGCGGCATTTCCGGGGTGCAGCCTTACGGCGGATTTTATCGCGGGATTTCCCGGAGAAACAAATGCCGAGTACATCGAAACACTCGGTACTGTGCAGGACTGCGGGTTTTCCGGTCTGCACGTGTTTCCGTACTCAAAACGCGGCGGCACTTCAGCTGCGGATATGCCGGGACAGGTGCCTGAGAACATAAAAAAAGAGCGCGCGAAAGAGCTTCGTGCGCTTGGAGTTCAGCTGCGCCGGCAGTATTTGCAGGAGCAGGTTGGGCGGCGGCTGAATGTGCTGATTGAAAGGGATAATTCGGGGCATTCGGAGAATTATCTTGAGGTTTTGGTTGAGGGCGCGGACGTGCACCGCGGGGAGATTGCCGGGGTTTTGGTTTCCGAGGTTCGGGGGGGGTGTTTAGTGGGGAGGGTTTCTGTCTGACGCGGGCTTTGGTTTATTGGCGGACGGTTTTTTTGGTTTAAGGACTTCTGGTTGGTTCTGCTTAATGCTTGTTCACCAGGGGCGCTGGTGGTCGCGCAGAGGTGCCACTGCGCGTGGCGGCGGTTACTTTTTTCCGCTTCGCCGGAAAAAAGTAACCAAAAAAGGGGCGACTTCTTTGTAAAGAAGCAAACACCTTTTTATACGGGAACTGC
>JAISLF010000007.1 GCA_031260605.1 Oscillospiraceae bacterium | reverse complement strand
ATTGCGCTGGAAAAAACGAACGGACAGCCGATTGAGGCGCCTGCGGGTATACAGACGAGCTACGAGGTTGCGAAAAACACAGATGTTACGGTGTACGCGCCGCACGTGCCGGGCTATGTGCTCTCCGGCGTGCAAAGCAAGACGTATCCGGACATTGACACAGACCAGACGGCGACGTTCACATACAAGCCGATTGAGGATGTGGTTGACCTGTACACGGTGCCTGTTACGGTGCGCGGTGTGGTTGAGGGAACCGGCTCGGTGTTGTACAGCTATATTGTGTACAAGCCCAAGAACAGCGGAGCCTATGTAGTAAACGCGTTTGACGTGAACGGCTTCCAGCTGAAAACCGCAAGAACCGCAACGCTGACGATTGTTGAGGAAGCGCTGACGCAGACCTTTGAGTACAAGTACACCGGCAAGAGGAGACCGCCGGTATCAGACAAGGTCAAGGAGCTGCTGGAAACCGAAAAGCATATTCAGTATATCTACGGCTACGAGGACGGCACAGTTCGGCCGAACGGCAACATAACCCGCGCCGAGATTGCGATGATATTCTGGCGTCTGCTGAAAACACCCGACAAGTACAGGGCGGTTTCAGATACCTTCAGTGATGTGGAGAACAACGCGTGGTACACGCAGGCGGTGAAGTATCTGGCGCATATTGATGCCATTGTTGGTTATCCCGACGGCAGCTACAAGCCGGGCAGCCCGATTACAAGAGCTGAGTTTGTGACTATATGCGGGCAGTTTGATGATTTAGCGGTTGCTTCCGAGAATCCGTTCACAGACCTCAAGTCCAGTCACTGGGCATACAGCTATATACTGTCTGCGTACAGCAAGGAGTGGCTGACGGGCTATCCCAACGGCACCTTTAAGCCGGACGAATATATCACAAGAGGCGAGGTCGTTACCATACTGAACAGAGTTCTCGGCAGAGCGCTGTATGCGGAGGATGTTCCGAATGAGCTGCTGAACCGCTTCCCTGATTTGCCGACAAGCCACTGGGCGTTTGCGGATGTAATCGAAGCGTCGGTAGCGCACGAATACACACGCCGGCTGGACGACTATGAAACCTGGGTTTCGTGGAAAAAGTAATACGGTAAAGGCTTTGCAAAATCCGGTCCCGGACTAAACGGACGGATGTACGACGAACGGCGTGCTCACCTGTTAACAGGTGAGCACGTCGTTTTGTGTGTTGGGAATGTCCCGCAACAAAGCAGTGAGCTAAGAGAATGTTGTAATATTTTGCGCCCGAAATCGCAAATCTGCGGATGAAAAAGCAGGGCTGAGATTTATCTCAGCCCTGCTTTTCTGTGAAAACATAATACCTTATTTTTTGTCTGCTCGTTCTACTATATCGCCTATATCACAGTCAAGCGCCATGCAAATCTTCATCATAGATTCCATATTTACTGTTTCATTCTTGCCCAATTTTGATATTGTGCTGGTGCTTATGCCGGTCGCGACACCTAACTGTATTTTGTTCATTCCCTTATCAATCAATAGCTTCCATAATTTATTATAGCTGATGTCCATTATACAACCTCCAAGAACATATTTTCATAATTATAAGTTTGTCCGGATTGTTTGACTGAGTTATGCTTTCATAATACTCACTGCAAATGTGCCCTTTCATTTCCGTCATCAGAAGAATTGTCAACAAAAAACGGGATTTGTACCGTCTCAAAAGGGATTCTAACAGTGGGCTCCCATTTATAATAATCGAAATTTGTCAAAAATGCGGTGATAAAAATCCGGGAATACCCGAACATATATATAGGATTAAAAAACAATACCGTCAATTTTTCGTGCAGCGGAATCTTTATGTTGCGCCAATCGGCAAGGAGTGCCGCTAACGTGAAGGCAAACAAAGTTCCGTAAATAAACGCAAGCGGAACCAACGCCATACGCAGCGCCGTCGCAAGAGTGACCGCTTTACCCAAAAGCGAAAACACGGTGGTGACGATTCCGAATATTGTTGCAACAGCGGAAACGCCAAAGAATGTATATGCGGGATATGTACTATACATAAAGTCGAAATTCCGCCACTTTATGCCCCCGGAAAATGTTTTTTGGACGATTCTTTTGTGGTATTCCCGCTGACATTCAGCATAGCCCTTGACCCAGCGCATCTTACGCTTAAACGCTGTTTTTGTATCGGTCGCTTCCTCGGTATACACTTTGGCATACGAGTAATACATTGATGACCAACCCTGCACTATAGCGTCTGCGGTCATCTCGTAATCCTCAGTAAGACCGCAATATGGCCAGCCGTTGTTTTCTTTAATAATGTCTGCACGCACCAGCATACCATTGCCAATCATAGTGATAGGTATATCAAGAGCATTGCGGGCGCGATTTCCAAGTTCGTCTATCTGGGTCCATGTAAGCGCGGTGCAGTTTGAAACAAACGAGCGCGAATCGCGGAGGCTGCTTTGCCAATTTTTCACGAGCTTTTTGCCGCAGATAATCTGTTTGCCGCTGCTGAGTGCGTTATTCATTTCTTCCAACAAATCGGGAGCGGCAAGGCTGTCTGCATCTACAATTAAAAACGCATCGTACTTGTCGGGGGATTCGGTTAGAATTTTTTTCAAAACGCCGTCCAGCGCATTACCCTTGCAGGTTTGCTCGCTTACTACTGTCACATAAGTGCGTTCATAAGCGGCGGCAATTTCCATGGTGGAGTCAGCTTCGTCCGCAATAACGATGTGCACATCGAAACAGTGCGGGTCATAGGTCTGAGCGGATAGCGAATCAAGGCAATGAGAAATTATCGAACTTTCGCCCCTTGCGGGAAGGATGACTGCGATTTTATTCTTTTTGAGATTGACAAGTCTTTTTTGCTTTTTGAAGGCTACAAAGAAATAGCCGATACGAGGCAAATACGCTATTAGTGCCACAATGCAAAACCACAGATATATTTCAAGAGTCAGTTTTGCTGCATATTCCATAATAACCTCTTTGATAAGGGAGTCTTAATAGTTTGGTACTTTGTTGAGCGTTTTCAATAAATGCTCCGCAACAACCTTGGCACCGGAGGTATCATTGCAGCCTTGTTCATTGCGTGAAGTCTTTTTTAACAGTTCATAGTCGTTTGCAAAAAGCCGAGTTAATGCATCGCTTAATTCTTTTGGAGAGTCGCACTTAAAACCATATCCATTCTCAACGATGTATTGATAGTTTCTCTCCTCCTGCCCTAAAATGTGCCCCGTAATTAAAATCGGAACGCACATTTTCACTGCTTCCAAAATCATATTCGGACCTGCCTTTGCGATTAACACATCGGCATCAGAGAGCCGCTTGTCCATATCGCGAACGTAGCCAAGCACAGTGACGTTATTTGTGCCAATTAGCTTTTTATCGAGATATTCCTTGAGCTTTTCATTGCTCCCCGTAACAACCGTTAAATTAACATTATGCTTAAGTGTCGTCAAAATTAAATCCAGCGTTACTTTATCACTTTTTAGACTGGGGCTGACCATTAAGACATTAGGAACTGAAATTTCCGTTCTCGGATTCTTGTTTATCTTATTAAAGCTTTCATTTATCGGAAAACCGGAATGAACCAACTTTTCTTTTTCGAAACCTTTTTTCAAAAGCAAATCATACATTTGAGATGTTGGCACAAACGTGATTTCGCATTTTTTATCATGCCAAAGGTATGAATGCTTAACTAAGTCTATAATGCAGGTGCAAAACGGAATAGATAGTTTCATTTTCTTCAGACATATATTAACGCTTCCGACGAAGCAGGGATGAACAGATAAAATTACATCGGGCTTATAGTCTAAAACAAACCTTCTGAAACGCTTATAAATGGGTTTAGAGAGAACAAGGTTCGAGATCCCTTTGAAAAAGGATGTGATTTCAAAAAACACCTTCCAAAGCAGTCTGTAACGAGAAGTTAATGAAATATATCCTTGTTCATTACTGGAATATCCGGGCATAAACTCCATAGCGTCATAAGCATTAACATCCGCATTTGGGAGCAGCTCTAACAGCGCACTTTTTATGGCGTCAGAGCTGCTCCTGTGCCCTCCACCGTTTCCGGTGGTTAAAATCAAAATTCTTTTTTGCATTTTCGCGGGTCTCTCATCAGAAAGACCATGACACCCCCGCAATGAAGCTAATCAAAAAACTAATTGTGAAAATTATTGAGAGTGCTAATCCAATGCCGCCTGTAATTATACCCGCTAATGCGCTCCAATAGGAGTAATGACTTTCATCGAGTGTTTGCCGCGCTATTTTTCCGTTTGATATAGCAAGAGTGCCTAAAACAATACCCGGAATACCAAAAAGCCAGCACAAAACAATGCTGAGAATACCCATAGTCAATGAAGTAGACGATTTGGATTCTCCGTATTCGATTTCTGTTTGTGACGAAGGCGCATAACTTTGATTATCAGAGGGTTGCCATTGATAAGAATTTTCCGAATTTACTTCGGGTTGACTCTGATATTGCTGTTGCGGCTCAATCGCTGCACCGCACGAGCTGCAAAAACCGCCGCCTAATTTAATTTCATTTCCACATTTTTGACAATACATATTAATTCACCTCAATTTTTTTATTTATTGCTGTTGACCGCTACGCATTTGATTCATAAGCGTAGTATAGTCAGCATTTAGCGCATTCTTGTCAGGATATTGAAACCATTGCCTGCCGGCTCCTTCAATGTCGATCTCAAGCCTCTTCCACCAATCATTAGCATAAACCTTGTTAATTCGGTATATCGGCACAACCGGTCCGCCTTCTGACTTTAGTTGTACGACCATACCCTTGGTTATCTGCTGAAGCGCCGCAAACATCGCATTGCAATCTTCATACATCTCCTGCGGATTCAAATAGATAAACGTTTTTTCGCCCCATACACCATCCATTTCCACGGCGATTCCGGTCTTTTTAACCTTGAACATAGCTATGTCCGCCGGATTTAACGTAGCGGGCGGCATAGAGTTTAATGTAATAGAAGCCGCCGCTGTAAAGGCCTGATTATTACCCTGCTGCCATTGATATGAATTTTGCGTTCCGATTTTTGCACCGCACGAGCTGCAAAAAACGGCGTCATCCTGATTCTGTTTGCCACATATAGTACACAACATATTAAATAGCCTCCTGTTTGTTATTTATTTTTTGCAAGAATTTTGCAATGACTTTATCATACTCCGCTTCTTGAGTGGACCGTACATGAGAGTGTCTGCCCTCCGGAAAAAAACAAAGCTCCTTGTTTTTTGACGCACACGCTTCAAATAGCTCCTCGCATTTTGATTTACCGCAAAAAATATCCTTAGAACTCCAAATAAACATAATCGGAATGTCAATATATCTCATATATTTTTGTGGTGTTTCCTCGAAAAGCCTAACCTTAGCAAGCACGAAAGCAATAAAAAAAGTTAATTGCAGGATAGGGAAAACAGGCTTGTTGCGCATTTTGAAGTTCTGCTTGAAAATTTCGCGCCAGCTTTGAAACAGTCCGTCAGTCACTATGCTTTTAATTAAATTGACACCGTCATTTTTTAGCTTAACATATGTATAAACTGCTGTTGCGCCGCCGACGCAAACGCCGTGAATCGTGAAATCGGTTACGGCATAGTTTTCATTAATCAGCTTAATCCATAGAACTAAATCGTCGCTTTCCTTAATGCCTGCCGTTTGATATTTTCCGTCACTAAGCCCGTGCGCCCTGACATCGACAACTAAAATATTAAAACCGTTTTTGGCGTAAACGTCGGCAAAATAGTAAGAGTAGAGCAAGGATTCGGTTCGTCCCTGCAAAATCACCGCACATTTATCAAACCCGAAATTTATATATTCACCGTATAAATTAAGCCCATCATTTACAATGTGCAGACGCTCCGTTTTGTCCTTGTATTGGTTAGCCCAAATTATTCCCTCTTCAAACATCCGCATTTGCTGTTCATCTTTCGTGTTTGTGCATTCTCTTGTTCTTTTCTTTTTCGGGTTTCGATACATGGTGTTGCAGAAAATTGCAATGGGTGTTGCAATGAACATAACTACAGCGCCCGCAGCTAACAACGCAATGGCGGCAATGACCCAAGGATTATTCAGTGTGACAATTGACAAGCTCATAAATTTTTTATTATCTCGTTTATGACGTCTTTCTCATACTTCAGGTCTGTTATTTCTGTTCCGAAATAGTATGCGGCAAGCAGTCCCGGACCTGCGTTTATACCGCTCATCGGATATATGTTGCAAACAATGACCTCTTTGGGTTTGATTTTTGCTCTGATTTCGGAAGCTAAAATTTCAGCCTGCTCCCGCCTTGCGGAATGAGCGACAAAAACAATTTGCTCGCTTGCTGATTTTATTGTCTTTTTAATATATTCAATTATTGTTTTGTAAACCTTTTCATATCCGCTTACTTTAGCTAATGCCGTCACCAAGCCGTCGGCATCAAAATCGCCCATGGATTTGATTCCTGCAATGGTGCCGAAAAATGCCTTTGCGTGCGAAATTCTACCTTTTGAAGCCACCCAGAACAGATCGTCAACCGAACCCATTTGATGAAGCGTTTTCTTTATTTCGTCTAACTTTTCCGCGTTTTGCTCTAATGAGTAACCCATCGCACGAAACTCGCAGGCTCTGACGGTCAGAAGTCCGATAGCGACCGAGAATTTCAAAGTGTCAACGATAATTACCTTTCGCTCGGGGTATTTTTCACACGCGCGTTCTTTGGCGCGTTCCATTATATTAAATGTAGTACTGAGCTTGCTTGAAATACTTAAAGCTAAAATATCATTTCCCTGCTGCAGGAAGGTTTCAAAATACAAAACAATTTCATCAACGCCCGCCGCAGCTGTTTTATATTTGTTTTTGTTTGCCTTTAATGACGCGTAAAACTCATCAAGCTCGGCGTCGCTTAAATCAAGTCTTCCTTCAATATCGTCTGCTTCGGGGGTGCTTAAATGACCTTTAAAATATCCGTCAACCCCGAAGCGTTGCCGCAGCTCGGGGGATAGATCGAAAGACATATCTCCTAAAATTACATAATTAGATCCCATACAATTCATTCTCCTAAATTTTTAATGTTATTCTGTTTGCAAAGTCCAAGCAATTATTGTTTGCAATGCTGTATCCGGTCTGACCAATACACGATTTTGCATACTTCTCTATTTCATCTGCGTTGCGCTTGAACCTGCTTTCGCTTTTTTTAAGCGTGCGCACTTCAAAGATTTTAGCCCCGCAAAATTCCTTCAAACAAACAGAATTGACGACTATATTTTCTCCGGCTTCATTCACGGCGCGGCCAAATTGAATTACTTCGTTTACATTTAGATATACGCCGTAATGGTAGTGAGTACCGCAATGAATGCGAACAACGTCTCCGGCTTTTGGAGAAATGAAAGCATATTTATTGGAAATTCGTTCTGCCTTCTTTCTTTTCAATTTATAAAAAAGCAGCATATATTTATTGCGTATTTCATCATTTATTTCATTTAGCTTTGCAGAGGTAAGCTTTTCTCCAGAGTAATCTGATAAATCTATGCTGTTTCCGATTAGTATGTGCACTCTTCTAAAAAGCCCGTAATTTAGATCGTTTACAACCGGAACAATCCTTACGCCCAGCTTTACAGCAAGCGCTATATACCCTGCTGAAAATTTTGCGGGCTCGTATGTAAACTTAAACCCGCCTTCGGGAAACATCAAAATGGGTCTGCCTCTTGCAGCTATCCGCTCGCTTTTTGATATAAAACCAAAGCTGCGCCCGTCCTCACTGACAAAAATCCCTCCGGCCACGATTACTAAGAACTTTAGTATTTTTCGCTTATTACCGTAAAAATCGGTAGCCAAGAAGTGCAGTCTTTTGGAAAAAAACTTAAGAGCAATAACCATACCGTCAAAAACCGAACGATGATTTGAAATAATTATGAAGCTGCCCTTAACGTCTTTGTCTGGCTTCTTATTATCCTCATAATAGGTTTTTGTTTTGAATACGAACACTTGAAGGAGCAACAACTGTATGAGTCCGAAATAATATAAAATTCTGCTCACAACAATACATCCTTAATGTGCGTATAGAAGCTCTCAGGAGTGCGCAGCGTTTGATTGTTCTCAAAGTTAATCTTAATGTTAAACATTCCTTCGAGTTCGCATATTAACGTTATGTAATCAAGGCTTGATCCGCCTAAATCAATAAAGAAGTCTGAGTCAGACTGAACCTCTTTGTCTGCATTTACTGCGTTTTCAAAGGCTTGTTTAATAGAGAGCATTGCGGCGTCATCCGCTCTGTCGCTTTGCTTTTTGCTGCCGTCCTTTAGATTTTTGCAGTTGGTCAAAACAATCTCGGCTTCATCTATTCTTTTTCGCAGCAACGCACGGGATACTTTAATGGCGTTTGGGCCTGTTATAGGTTGGTGAGTTATAAAAATATCTTTAACGTGCTGACCGTAGTTAATGTTCGCCAACGCTTTTTTAACCTGCTCAATTTCATTGACAATTATTGCGCTTAGCAGTTTTTCACCATACTCTAAAACAATGGAAAGTCTTCCGTCTATCTCTAAAACACAAAAGCTGTTTACATTTTTAAGCTTCAGTTCATTTTGAATTATATCTGGACTTACATTTTCGCCGTTTTCCCCAATATAAAGGTCACTCTTTCGTCCGACAACAAAATGCTGACCTTTTATTGTTTTTGCCAAATCTTTTGTTTTAATGCTGTTAAAGCCGCTTTCTTCAGCTTGAAATGTAATAATTCGTTTGCAAATTGTATTGCCCGACACAATCAGCGTTCCGTCCTTATCATATGAGTAGCCGGCGCTTTCAAAAGGGTGACCGATTGAGCCGTTTGTTCGGAGACTTATCTTCTTTGCCAAATTCGCTCCGGAAATCGACGTTTCTGTCGTGCCGTAACCATTTACAAGCGGGTACCCAATACAGTTGATGATTTTTAGCGCTTCGCTGTCTATATGCGCCCCGCCGGAAATCATAAACCTCGGCGACACTCCGAACGAGGTGGCAAGCACCTCCCTGAAAAGTCTTCTTGAAAGCTTAACGCCCAACGAAGGAAAAATGTTTTGCATGGCAAAAGCGATTTTTGTTCCGTTCTGAAACTTTTTTTTCCGACTTTCGCTTTCCTGCGAAATTCCGTTTATTATTCCTTTGTACAGCTTGTGGAAGAGGATAGGAGGCGCAATAATATGCGTCACATTGTGCCTGTTTATTGTTCTTCTGATAGTTTCAGGCGCATTATCCTGAAGAAAAACCATTGTGCATCCAAAAAAAGCAAACCAAAAATAGCTCGCCATTATTCCGAAAATGTGAAAAAGCGGCAGAATCATTGCCACCTTGATTCTTTTGTTATATTCGTGTATTATCCAATTGTTTTTTCGTATTATGTCTTTAGTATTCAGAATTTGATTGACAACAGCTTCGCCGTTAAACACGCATATTTTTGCCTCAAGTCCTGTCATGGCTGAGGAAAGTGCGAACTCATCCTGCCAAAACTCATCTGTAATTTGCGGGCAATTTTTGTCATAGGCGCCGATATTCACAACAGTGAAATCCGTATAGCACACAGCGTTTGTAATTACAAGCCGTATGGCAAGCCTGTTCAGAAGCATTATTCGAAGCTCTGAGGGGTAATACGAATTAATCAGATAGGGCTTATTTCCGCTCATTAAGGTGCCCCAAAATGCAACTAAAAAGCTTGGTGAGTTGCCGAGGTCTATGCCTATGTATTCATCGATTGCATCGGGATATACGTGCTTTATATATGAAGCAAACGCTCTGATTTCTTTATCGTGCTCCTTGAAGGTAACCGCTTCAATTTCATAATTAACAAATTGTTCGTATGCAGTATCATCACAGCATGAAATCATTATGTTATACACATCCTTGAGCGTTTTATTGGATTGTGTTATTGCACCGAGCCTGTTTTTTGCGATTTTTTTATAGCGCCCCATAATAAGCTGATGTCCTCCTCAATATGCCCCAATTATAAAATCGCTGTCTTGAGGACAACTATCAAAATATGTAAATTCTATGCTGCCGTTTTTTTCAAAATGCGCGTGAATGCTGTCAATATCCTTTTGCGTGCAACGCTTGCCGCCAAAAACAACAACTGTTGAATATGGCTTCAGAAGCGCCTCGTTTGCAATTGTATTTAATAAATCTGCAAAATCCTCATTGATAATAATTTTGTTCCTTAAATAACCCGAGTATTGGATGTGGCTTCCTGCAACCGAAGCTTTAATGCTTGTCTGAAAAAAATGCTGTTTCTTCAGCCCTTCAATAGATTTTATAACATTCTTAAATTCATCAGCAAAAATCAGCGAAGAAAGCGTGAAAAACGTTTTCACCAAACTGTCAGACTCTGCGACATAAAGATTTTGTAAATTTGAGTACCACTTAATTCTTCTGAACTTTTCTTGTATCCCCTTGTCGTTAGGAAAGACAATCAGGTTTTCCTTTGAAAACGAATCAATAAGCATCTTTAATTCTTCTTCATCAGGTGAATGACCGAACGGAATGCTAAAAGCAACGTCTGCCCCCAACCGCTCCAAAATGGCTGAATTTCCTTCACCGCTTGTAAAGGCTACGATAGCAAAGTCTTCGTGCTTGCGCTGTTTCAGCTTTTCAAATTCCTGTGTCAAAAACAGGTCGTCAACCTTTTTGACAGCGAGATCGCCATATTTGGTAAACTCATTCATTACCTCCTGCGGCCGGTTGGTATGTATATGTACCTTCAAAATATCTTCGTCAATAGCAACGACAATTGAATCGCCATTTTTTTCAAGAAAACGCACAAAAAAGGCTTTATCTTTTATGTCGTGCAGCTTCAAAACAAATTCGGTGCAATAACGGAAAAACGAAACATTCTTAACAACATCGGGAATGCGTTTAGGAAGCAAATCGCTTTGCTCACAATCAAAATACTGCAAATCGTCGTAAAACGTTCTTTTCATTCCGTCAAAAATGAGGTAAAGCCCCAAAGCTCCGCTGTCTACAACATTATTTTCGCGCAGCACATCCATCTGCTTGACAGTTTCCTGCGTACAGAGAAACATCTCATCAACTAAAACGTCAAAAAACTCTTTCAGAGACATTTTGTCGTTAATGTTCGGCAATGTTCTGTTGATTCCATCGCGCATTACCGTTAGCATAGTGCCGTCTACCGGGCGAAGAACCGCCTTGTAAGCCAAGCTATAAGCGTGCTGCAAGGCGCCGCATAAATCGGCAATCGCTATGGTGTCCTTATTCTCTGTATATTCGTATATTCCCCAAAAATACTGCGATAAAATGGAACCTGAATTGCCTCTTGAGCCAATCATCATTCCCTTTACAAAAACGGATATTACGCTATGAAATGACACCTCATCTTTAAGGGCGGCAACCCCTTTTTCAAACGTGTTTTTCATATTTGTACCGGTATCACTGTCTGAAACGGGGAAAATATTCATATCGTCTAAATAGTCTTTATTATGCGAAAGGTTGGTGAACCCGTTAAGCAACATTTTGCACAATAATTTGCCGTTTATCGTATTTTCACACACCATTGTTACTCTCCAGTGCCGTTATGCCTTTTACTTCTCGCTTTATACTCTTTATTTAGTTTGTAAAGCATATTAATCCGTGCTATTCTTTCGAAACACCCAAAAATCCGTCTCCCCAACACAAGCCTCGTTGCCCTGGCTATTTTAATCCCTGCAAGCTGTCCCGCAGAATGCCATGTTGCCGAATAATGATGCTTAGCTACGGTGTTATTGGTGATTTTTGTTCTATGCGTAATGTAATGCTGCGGAAAAAAATAATCGGAAGAAAGAAGACATGAGTTATCTTCAAGCTTTTTAGTTTTTCCGTCAAGCTTAGCGCCGTAAAGTCTTTTAATTGTGGCGCTGAAATTTAATACGCACAGCATATTTGATTTAGAATTTACTTCTTTGCAGGGCGCGAGATACCTCTCGTATGCTTCGCGCATTATTTGGTGGTTCTTTTTTGCGCCTAAAATGGCGCAGCCAAACCAGAAATCTGTTTCATATCCAATAAAAAAATCGTTTTCATTGACGAGATCATCAAGTGGCTTAAAAAGCTCAATGTCAACATCAAGGTAAACGCCGCCGTAATTCAGCAGAACATTGCTTCTTATAACATCGGCAGCAAGAGAGTAGTTTTTTTGCTCAATAGCAAGCCTTATCCAATCGTTATTCTCGCAGTCATAATTTTCTTCATTCCACTTAATAATTTCCCACTCGGGATGAAGCTTCCTCCAATTTTCAATAAAAGCTGCATATTCTCGGGGAACTTCTCTGCTCCCTAACCAAACGTAATGGATTATTTTTTCTATCATCTACTGCACCCTTCATACCCAATCAATTTCAATTTAGTTATATTAGAACCCGAATACTCTTTTAAGGGTTTCGCGCACCAAATTTGTAAAGAGCATATCTGAGGCTCGTTTTCTCAAAGGATACGCTTCCGGGCGCGAATGATTTTCGGGATGATGTTAAGCCAAAACTAAGGCATATTATATTCTACCATATATGAAGCAAAAACGCAATAGTTTTATGTCACTTTGTGTCGAATTATCGAATAATTTCTTTAGATTTATTACCACAATTACCTTTCTTAAAGAGTTTATCTTTTTTGAGGTATTTGCTTATCCGTTTCGTTACTATGCAGTGTTTTGCAAGCCTTTAGTAAAAGCTTGCTGCGCTTATACAGCCGCAAGCTTCACCCGCCACAAACAAACCACAGCTTGACAAACTTACGGCAGTTAGTTTATAATAATTATAGAAATTTTCATATTATATGACAAAACACAACACGAAAATGCGTTTTGCGGGATTACAATATGAAGAAACAAACTGACTTTATAAAAGATCTGGCTTTTGCCGCACCCGGCTTTGCAACCTCGCTGCTTTCCACAATGTCGGCGACCTTCCTGCTCTATTTTTATACGGACGTGCTGATTATTCCGGTAGGGATTGCCTCGGTGCTGATACTTACACTGCGCGTGTTCGACGGCGCGATTGACCCCGCGCTCAGCTATGCGATGGACAGGCGAACCACGCGCTTCGGCAAATACAAGGGATACTTGGTTTTTTGCGCGGCTCCCGTATGTCTGTTTTTTGCGCTGATATTTACGCCGTCCCCGTTTTCGGGGACGCGGGGGAACGTCATTTGGCAGGCTGTCTGCGTCGGACTGTGGAGCCTGTTTTTCAGCATTGCGGAGTGCGCCTATCTGCCTATGCTTGCAACCTCCAGCCGCGAAAAAAATGAGATGAAGAGGCGTAACGCGGTTAAGCTCGTGCTCTCAATTGTCGCGGCTCTGCTTGTTCGGTTTTACGCGCTGAAGCTGGCGGATATTTTCGGCGGCGGCTCAGAAAGACAGGGTTTTTTCAGGCTCGCGGTTATAATTGCCGCTGCCGCGCTGATTACCTTTGCGCCAATTTTGTTTATCAAAGAGCGCGCGATTGAAAGTGAAAAGCGGCTGACGCTGCGGCAGCTTGGCAAAATCCTCGTCAAGGACAGGATTTTGCTGTACATTCTGTTGTTTTACGCGCTTCATCAAATGGCGTCCGCCGTGAAAAACCAGTCGGCAATCTATTATATGAAATATTATGTGGGGCGAGTTGACTTAACGCCGATATTTTTAGTCGTAAACGTGATAAGCTCGCTTGCTATGCAGCCTGTTATTTACTTTGCGGCAAAGAGGGTGAGACCCGTCAGGCTGATTGCCGGGGGCTATGCCGGCGCGGCGGTTAGTATGTTAATTATGGGGCTTGGCGGCAGATTTCTGCCGCTGCTGATTGCCGGCAACGCGCTCTGCGGTATTGCGACGGCGTTTCCCTCGAACTTAGTGTTTTACCATGTGGCGGAGGTTTCATTAGAGCTTTCGCAAAGCAATAAAAGCAGTATCTACGCAACCTCCTCCTCTATGCTCAGCTTAGCCTCGCGCTTTGGAATTGCGGCAGGACCGGCATTTGTTTCCGGCGCGCTGTGGTTCACGGGTTATACCCCGAATGCGAGCCAATGCGTCGCTTCGCTTACAGGAATACAGGTTTGCTTTGTGCTTGTGTCAATGATTCTTTACGGCACTGCGGCTTTTTTTGCAATTAAATCAGGCAGGAGAAAAATCCTTGAACACAACAAAAGAAATAATTTTAGACGCGGCGCTTGACCTGTTTGCCGAAAACGGATATACCGAAACAACCATTCGGCAGATTGCGGAAATCGCCGGAATTAAGGCGGCGTCGCTTTACAATCATTTTCCGGCGAAAATAGACATTTTACTCAGCCTTATTGCAGAGTACAAGCAGAATATACTGGACACGGTGCTCTCACCCGAGGAGGTTGACAAGCTTATAACGGAGCTTACGGCAATTGAGATTCTGAGAAGGCTGTTTTTCAAATTCAAAGAGAGCAACCAAAACCGCATGGTGAAAATTCTGAAAATAATCTACCACGAGCAGTACCGCGTAGAAGAAGCAAGAAGCTATGTGCGGGACATTCAGTTCACCTTTATGATAAACCATATTGAGCGCGTTTTGGAGAAACTGATTTTGGCGAAAAAGGTGCGCGGGCTTGATACAAAGCTCTATGCCTCATTGTTTGTATATGTAGTGACAGATACGGCTTACAGGTCAATGCTGTACGGTCAGGAGGAGTATCAGGGGGTAGAACGCGTGACCTCCGCCGATATACTTGAGGAGCTGTTCCGGCAAATTGTGCTTGATTAGCGGTCAGACCGTGTAAAACCGGACAGCTTGTGCGGTTAGGGTTCTGTTTTAATATGCTGTCTTTCCGTGCGGCAGATTCGCTGAGCTGAAAAATGAGCGCGTCTGAAAAAATAATCACTTGACAAACCCCTAAAAGGGACTATAATGATATTAAGAATGCTTCTCATTTAGTAAATAAAAGAAAGTATTATTACCGATTTCATATGAATTACTGCGAAATTGTACGGAATTGTTGAAAGCCGGTGCAGAAAGACAAGAGAGGTGCGCGTTGAAAACCGATAACGGCGGCGCGAGGGTTGCCGAAACAGTATTTGACGCCGCGTATTTGACGGCGGCTTTTGTAATCGGACTTTTTTTAATCTTGCGGGACGGCAACAGCTTTGTTTTCGGTATTGCCGCGATTGTGCTTGCTCTGGGAGACAGCTTCCATCTGGTGCCGCGTATGCTTAACGGCAGCGCGCGTGCCAAGGGCGCGGGAAAGGCGGTTGCGTCCGTTACTATGACCGTGTTTTACATTATCATTTTGCGGACGGTTAACTGTGCGCCTCCGCTTCACGGCATTATTTATGCCTTAGCCGCAATCAGGATTATTCTATGCCTTATGCCGCAAAACCGCTGGCTTGCGGAGGAGTCTCCGCGCAAATGGGCAATACTGCGGAATGTGCCGTTTACTGCGCTGGGGATAATCGCCGCGGTGCTGTTCGCGCTGGACTCCGGGCGCGGAATCGCAATTTGCGCCGCTATTTTCGTAAGCTTCGCGTGCTATTTGCCTGTTGTGCTTTGGGCATACAAAAAGCCGAAGCTCGGAATGCTGATGATACCGAAAAGCATGGCGTATATCGCGATTTTGCTGCTGGGCTTCGGCTTCTGACCTTTTGACCACACCCCGATTTTCGGGTTGGAATATAAAATATACATAAAAAGGATGGGTAATTATGTCCAACGATTTGCACAAGGATTTACACAAGCTGACAAATGAGGTAGGCGCACCTGTAGCTGACAACGATCATTCAATTACCGCCGGTGAAAGAGGCCCTGTTGTAATGCAGGACGTTTGGCTTATGGAGAAAATGGCGCACTTTAACCGCGAGGTTATCCCGGAGCGCCGTATGCACGCGAAGGGCTGGGGAGCGTACGGAACGCTTACCGTCACAGGAGACATTTCAAAGTACACAAAGGCAAAGGTTCTTCAGCCCGGCGCGGTTACGGAAACCTTTACGCGTTTTTCAACAGTCGCCGGTGAGCGCGGAGCGGCGGACTGCGAGCGCGATATTCGCGGCGTTGCAACGAAGTTCTACACCGAGGAGGGCAACTGGGATCTCGTCGGCAACAACACACCGACATTTTTCATCCGCGATGTGCACGATTTCAGCGACTTAAACCGCGCAGTAAAGCGCGACCCGCGCACAGGCCGCCGCAGCGCGCAGAGCAACTGGGATTTCTGGACACTGCTGCCGGAGACCTTTCATCAGCGCACAATTGTTATGAGCGACAGGGGAATCCCCGCGTCTTTCCGCAATATGCACTTTTTCGGTGAGCACACGTTCTCGCTTTACAACGCGGCAAATGAGCGCGTCTGGTGCAAGTTCCACTTCATCACACAGCAGGGAGTCAAAAATCTGTCGAACGCCGAAGCGGGCGCAATTAACGCGGCTGACAGAGAGTATCACGGCAAGGACTTGTTCGACGCGATTGAAAACGGCGATTTCCCGAGGTGGAAGGTGGCTGTTCAGATTATGACGGAGGAGCAGGCGAAAAACCACTACGAGAATCCCTTTGACATCACGAAAATCTGGAGACACGGTGAGTTTCCGCTGATTGAAGTCGGCGTTCTGGAGCTGAACCGCAATCCCGAAAACTACTTTGCGGAGGTTGAGCAGAGCGCGTTTACACCGGCGCACGTCGTCCCCGGTATCGGGTTTTCGCCGGACAAGTTCCTGCAGGGCAGACTTTTTGCCTACGGCGACGCGCAGCGTTACCGCCTCGGCGTAAACTACAACCACATTCCCGTAAACAAGGCAAAGGTTGAGGTCAACGAGTATCACCGCGACGGCACTATGCGCACCGACGGGAACTACGGCCGCGTGCCGGCATACGCGCCGAACAGTGAGGGCTATTGGTCCGCGCAGCCGGAGGTATCGGAGCCGCCGCTTGCAATCAGCGGCGCAATGTGGCGCTTTGACCCGAAGGACGACCCGTCAGACGATAATTTCCGCGCGGGCGGCAACCTGTGGCGTATTCTGGCGGAGGACAAAAAGGCGATTCTGATCAGCAACACCGCAGAGGACATTGCGTCTGTTACGGATAACGTCAAGTACCGCCATGCGGTGCACTGCCAAAAGGCGGATCCGGAATACGGCGAGCGGGTGACGGCGGCAATGGGACTCGATTACGGCAAGGTGCTGGAGCTGGCAAAGCTGGACAACAGCGGGCTGATTGCGGCTACGCTTAAGTAGGATTCAGGCTGCGGCAGCGTGCGCCCACGGACGCGCATTGCCGCATACAGGAGGGACGAAATCCGCACCATCCGCTGCACAAAACAAAAAAGAGCTGCGTTTGCAGCTCTTTTTGTTTTACGGCAGGTAAAGTCTACTTCAGACCGCCGCGCTTTTCAATCTTTTCCTTAAAGTCGCCCCAAGTGTTGAACACGCCGCGCGTGTGCATATCGGCAAGCTGCTCGTCTGTGTAGCCGAGGCTTTTCAGTACGCCCTCAGAGTCAGCGCCGAGAAGCGGTGCCTTTTCGTAGGGCAGGTGGTCCGTTCCGACAAGTGAAATCGGCTGACGAACCATTGCGCGCTTGCCCGTCGGGTAGTCCACCGACTCAAACGCGTTTATTGCCCACGCCTGCTTGTCCTCCAGTACCTCCTCCCAGACGGCGCAGACGGCAAACGGAATGTCGTTTTCCGTCAGGATATTTGTCCACTCCGCGGCGGTTTTCTTTGCAAACTGCTCGTCTATAATCGAGACGAACTCCTCGTTGAGGTGGTTTTGCATAATGCTGTCTATCTTATACCGATCGTTGCCGACTAAATCCGCACGGTCAATCAGCGGCATAAACTTCGGGTAAAACACGTCGAACGGGGGCATAGACAGCTGAATCCAGCGTCCGTCCTTTGTTCTGTAGATGTTGTTGAACGGGTTATCCGCGCGCTTGCGGCTTGTCGGGTAGGTTTGCCCCATACCCTTATACTGCGCTGCCTGAATGAATATCGCCTGAGCGAATATGCCGGAGTGCAGCAGGTTTACCTCAACCTTGTCGCCAACTCCGGTTGCCTGTGCCTTGTACAGCGCGACCATACAGCCCGCCGCAAGGTTCATTCCCGCAGAGTGGTCTCCGACGCCGGGAATCAGATTGTTCGGCGCGGAGTCCTCCTGGTAGAGCGAGCCGAGAAGTCCCGACCGTCCCCAAAACGCTGTGAAGTCATAGCCGGGCAGATCCTTGTCCGGGCCTGTTTCGCCGTAGCCCGTGAGTGCGCCGTAGACGAGCTTCGGGAATTTGTCCCTGAGCGCTTCATAGTCGAGTCCGAGCTTTGCCAAGGCCTGCGGACGCCAGTTTGTCAGGAAAATGTCCGCGTCTGACAGGAGCTTGAAGAGAATTTCAATGCCCTGCGGGTCTTTCAGGTTGATTACAACGCCCTTTTTGTGCGCGTTTTCAAGGTCGAAGGTTGTGTTCTCGTAGGGCGAGCCGAGGTGTCCCTCTGAAACGCCGTTGAACCGCACGAGATCGCCGCTTGCCGGCTCAATCTTGATAATGTCGGCGCCGAACTCGGCAAAGAACCGTGCTGTTGTGGGCACGGCAATAAAGGTGCTCATCTCAATTACTTTTACGCCCTCGAGGGGCTTTCTTTCACTCATTTGTTTCTCCTAAATTTTGTGTACAGACACGACGCAAGCCGCGCCGTGTCTGTTATTCTTTATGCGGAACGCAATCCCGCTGTTTTATGGTAATAAGGCGCGGCAAAAGCGCGCGTTTTGTGGAAAGCCGCGCGGATTTACGCGAAAGCGAAGCTGTTTCCGAATTCCAGAAACGCGGAGGTTATCACGCGGTGTCCCGCCGTGTTCGGGTGCGTGCCGTCCTCGCACAGTAGGTGCTCAATCCTGCGGTTGCGCAGGAAAGCGCCGCGCAGATCAACAATCGGCACAGCGGCAGCCTTTGCTATGCACTCAACCGCGCGGGAATAGTTCTCGTGAAAGCGGTATATTCCCTGTACGCTGCCGAGCCAGCTGAGTATTGCCTCTTTGTTCAGCCCACGGCACCACCAGTCAAAAAAACGCTGCGGGTCAAGCGGGGGAAGCGTCGTTAAAATCGGCGTAATTGCGCTGTCCTTCAGCTTTTTGATTATTCGCTTGTAGGTTTCCTCAAAAAGTATCAGCGGTGTTTTCGGCTCATGTTCGGAATCCGGCGTTTCGGCGACCTCCGCCCAGTCAAAATTGCAGTCATTTCCGCCGAGATCCATAACAATGGCGCTGCATTCGGGTGAGCTTTGCAGGAATTTGTCTACTAAGGACTCCGCTTTTGTTATCGTGCAGCCCATTTTAGAGTGATTGCCGATTTCAACCGAAAACCGCTCGTTCAGCAGGCCGAAGTCGATTTGGTTATCCACGCAGTAGCGATGTTCCTTATTGAGCTGAATGCCCTTGAGGATAGAATCGCCGAACACCTCAATTTTACGGATAATGTTCATAATATCTTCCTTTTTCAAAAAAAGTATGCGCCGGCTGTGACTTGACATTTCGCGAATTGGCTTTATACTTGCCTAAAATCAAGCATAAAGCCACAATTATTATTTCTCCGAGATATACCTTTCAATCGCGCTTGCGGCGGCTTTTCCTGCGCCCATCGCGAGAATTACTGTCGCCGCGCCTGTTGCAATGTCGCCCCCGGCAAATACGCCGAGCTTTGACGTTGCGCCTGTTGACTCGTCTACGACGTGTACGCAGCCGTGACGGTCAGTTTCAAGTCCCGGCGTTGTTGAGGCGATAAGCGGGTTCGGGCTTGTGCCGACGGCGACAATAACGCAGTCGCACTCTATCTCCTCCGTCGCGCCCTCAATCGGCACGGGGCGGCGGCGACCCTTGCCGTCAATCTCGCCAAGCTCCATTTTTTGCAGCAGCAGACCGCGCACGCGCTCGTTCTCGTCGGTCAGAATTTCAAGCGGGTTGCGGAGCATATCGAATATTATACCCTCTTCCTCCGCGTGCTCAACCTCTTCGTGCCGCGCCGGAAGCTCCGCCATTGTGCGGCGGTAGACAATATGCACATCCGCGCCGAGACGCTTTGCGCAGCGCGCCGCGTCCATCGCAACGTTGCCGCCGCCGATGACGACACAGCGCTTCGGCCGGTAAATCGGAGTGTCCGCGCCCTTAAGATATGCCTTCATCAGATTGACGCGCGTCAAAAATTCATTTGCCGAGTATACGCCGAGCGCCGACTCGCCGGGAATTTCAAGGAAGTTCGGCAGACCCGCGCCGCTGGCGACAAACACCGCGTCGTACCCCTCGGAGGTGAGCAGCTCGTCAATTGTGAGCGTGCGTCCGATTACGGCGTTCGTTGTGAATACAACGCCCGCCTGACGCAGATTGTCGCACTCCTGGCGGACAATAGACTTCGGCAGCCTGAATTCGGGGATTCCGTAGGCAAGAACGCCGCCCGGTGTGTGGAATGCCTCGAAAATTGTGACGGTAAAGCCATTTGAGTTCAGCTCTCCGGCGCAGGTAAGTCCCGCAGGGCCGGAGCCGACGACCGCAACGTGTCCGCGGGACGCGGGGCGATCCTCTTTCAGGTCAACGCGCGACTTTATGCTCTCGGATATTGTCTCCGTCGCCTGATGTACAGCGTCAGCCGCAATTTCCTGAATAACACGCGCATTAATTGTGTTCAAAAAGCTTTTTGTATGGTCTTTTTCAAGCTCCGCAATGACGCGCTCAACAATAACGGACGGCTCAACCTCGTTGACAGCGCCGACAAGCTCGTCAAGTGTTTTGCTCTGATAGTCCGCCGCAAAGCGCTCAAGTCTGCCGATTCCGACAGGCTCTCCCTTGACGCCGCGCACGCAGTATTTTTCACACTGATTTTCCTGCGGACAGACGCGCCCGCAGATTGCGGGAAGCGAGTTTGCGGTTTTGATTGTCGAGTACGCCTGACGGAAATCGTGATTTTGTATGCAGGCGATAAACTCCGGTATCGGCACGCCGACAGGACAGCCGCCGACGCACGGCTTGTGCAGGCACTGCAGGCAGCGGTTAGCCTCCTGTATCGCGTCGTCCTCGGAATAGCCGAGGGCAACCTCCTTGAAGTCGGTTGCGCGCAATTGCGGGTCGCGAACAGGCATAGGCATTTTTTTAAGTGACATATTTGCCATTACCGCACCTCCGTATTTTCAAGAAGTCTGCAGGCGTGCTCATAATCAGCCTTTTCACTGTCGCGGTACATACCGTTGCGCTTTGCCGCCGCGTCGAAATCCACAAGATGTCCGTCAAAATCGGGTCCGTCAACGCAGGCGAATTTCGTCTGCCCGCCGACGGTCAGGCGGCAGCCGCCGCACATTCCCGTGCCGTCAATCATAATCGGGTTCATCGAGACCGTCGTTTTCATATTGTACGGGCGTGTAAGCTCCGCAACGGCCTTCATCATCATAATGGGACCGATTGCGATTACATCGTCATAAGTTTCACCCGCCGTCAAAAGGTCGCCCAGAGCCGCAGTTACAAAGCCCTTATTGCCGTTTGACCCGTCGTCCGTGAGAATGTGCAGCGTTGTTGACGCGCTTTTGAACTCATCTTCAAGAATGATACGCGACGTGTCCCGGAAGCCGATTATAACGGTTACGTCCGTGCCCTGCTCGTGCAGCGCCTTTGCAATCGGGTAGGCGATAGCGCACCCGACTCCGCCGCCGATAACGCACGCGCGCCGGATTCCCTCAATTTCTGTCGGACGGCCGAGCGGACCGACAAAATCAGTCAGCCGGTCTCCCTCTTTCAGCGCGGCAAGCTTCTTTGTTGTTGCCCCCGCGACCTGAAACATCACGGAAACCGTGCCGCGTTCCCGGTCATACCCGCCTACTGTCAGCGGGATACGCTCGCCGTCCTCGGTTACACGCAGAATGATAAACTGACCCGGCTTTGCCTTTTTTGCCACGAGCGGCGCGTGCACCGTTATTCTGAAAACGCCCTCTGACAACTGTTCCTTTTTTATTATTGCGTACATTTCTCTTTCCCTGCCTGCTAACGCGTGACAAGCCTGCCGTTACAGCCGGCTGCCCGCAAAAATTTAACTTGCCTTTACCGCGCCGATTACAGCGCGCTATCGTCCGTCTGCTCTAAGATAGCCTTGATTCTCTTTGCCGCGTCCTGAAGAACGCCGGGCACGAACGGAGACTTGAGCCCGGCCGCGCCGACAAGGGAAACAAACGTTTCCGAGCCGCCGAGCCTGCACAGCTTCAGATAGTCGCTCCAGGCGTTTTCATCTCCAGCGTTGAAGCGGAGGAAAAACTGCATTGCGCAGACCTGAGCCAGCGTATAGTCTATATAGTAAAATGGCCGCTGATAAATATGCGACTGGCGCTGCCAGCGGCGGCCGCCGTCAAGATACTCGTCGCCGTCATAGTCGAGCCACGGCATATATTCACGCTCCAAGCGCCGCCACTCCGCCGCACGCTCATCGGCTGTAGCTGCCGGGTTGTGATAGACAAAATGCTGGAAATCGTCCACCAAAACGCCGTAGGGGAGGAAGTTCAGAATATCGTCAAGCTGGAGGTACAAAAACTTCTCCGCGTCCGCCCCGAAAAACGACTTCATCCACGGGCGGGTTATCAGCTCCATTGACATTGAATGAATCTCGCAGGACTCGTACGTCGGGCTGCGGTATTCGGGGAAAAGCTCCGCCGAAAGGTAAGCCTGCAGCGCGTGACCCGCCTCATGCGTTAAAACATCAACATCTTCCTTTGTTCCGGTGAAGTTTGAGAAGATAAACGGCATTTTATACTGCGGCAGACCTGTGCAGAAGCCGCCCGTCATCTTTCCGGGCTTTGCCAAAAGGTCCAGCAGCTCGTTTTCAACCATAAAGTCGAAAAACTCGCCGCTTTCGGGGGACAGCTCGCGGTACATTTTCTGCGCGCTTGCAACAAGCTCGTCCGGTGTGCCGATGGGTATTGGATTGCCCGACTTGAAGTAATAGCCGTTGTCGTAAAAATACATTTTGTCAACGCCGATACGCCGTCTCTGACGCTCCTTCAGCTCCGAGACAAGCGGCGTAATGTATTTTTTTATCTCCTCACGGTATACGGCGACCATATCCTCGTCATAGTCGAACCGCTCCATTTGCGCATAGCCGAGCGCAACCGCGTCAGCAAAGCCGAGCTTTTCGGCAATCGACGCGCGCAGAGTAACAAGCTTGCCGTACAGCTCGTCAAACTCGCCCTGTCTGTCTGAGAAGAACTTGAAATACGCCTCCGTCGCCGCCTTGCGTACGGCTCGGTCCGGAGACTGGCGGTACGGGTCAAGCTGCGTGAGATTAAGCGTCTTGCCGTCAAACGGGATTTCGGCTCCGCCGAGGATTTCCGTGTATTTTGAGATAAGCTGATTTTCCTCCTGCATATCGGGAAGAACAGCCTCGTTAATCAGGCGGCGCTGGTTTTCGTACTTGCGAAACAGCAGCGTGCCCAGGGATTTTTCAAGCTCGGAGCGGAATTTCGACGCAAGTACCGCGTCTATAATGCGCTGCTGCTCAAGCATCATTGCCGGCATTGCGGAATCATAGTATTCCTGCTCCGCCTTATAAAACTCATCGTTTATATTTATGTGATAGCGAATATAGGCGATTGAAACGGTTGTTTCCAAAACGTCGTACTCGTTGTAAAAGCGGCGTATTGCGGAATCTGCTTCAGCGGCTGTTTCAGCCGCGCTGAAGGCTTTGAGAAACTCCTCGGCCGTATTGTGAAGCTGCTCATTTGTTATGCGGCTGTAGGGTATTTCGGAAAATTTCATATAGTGCTTTCCTTGGGTGGTTTTGTATACTTGTCTGTTTCGAAAAAGGTTATTCTGCGGCCGCCTGTGCAAGTGACAGCAGACCCGCCTCAAAGTTCACGCCGAATCTGTCGTCCGACCCGGCGGCGAGCGTGCGGGCAACTGCGTCCGCCGTGAACCTTGCGGCGATAGCCAGCGCGTCGCCGGAGGGTTTTCCGGCAACGTGCGCCGCGACAAACGCGGACGCGAAAACGTCTCCCGTTCCGTGGTACATATGAGGCACGCGCTCCGTCATCGTGTAGCTGATTTCGCCTGTTGCGACATCAATTGCGGCGGCGCCGAGCTTATTTTCCTCAAACGAAACGCCTGTCAATACCGCCGTTTTGCGCGGCAGCCTTGCAAGACCGTGAAGAACCTGCTCGACATATTCGCGGGTCTGTCCGCCGGGCTTATATTCAATACCGAGCATAAGGCACGCCTCGGTCAGGTTCGGCAGGATAATATCCGCCTGCTCGCAGAGCGAGCGCATTCCGTCCGGGAAGTTATCCGGAAACGCGGGGTAGAGCTTGCCGTTGTCCGCCATTACGGGGTCGCAGATGATAAGCGCGCCCTTTGCGTGCATACCCGCCAAAATCTCCGACACAATGCCGATTTGTTCAAAGGAACCGAGATAGCCTGTATACGCAGCGTCGAACGCAAGTCCGAGCGTGTCCCAGTGCGCGGCAATAGGGGAGAGGTCGTCAGTTAAGTCGCGGACTGTGTACCCTGTAAAGCCGCCCGTGTGGGTGGAGAGTACCGCTGTCGGCAGACAGGTGCATTCAACTCCGACAGCTGAAATTATAGGAAGAGCGACTGTTAACGAACAGCGCCCGAAGCAGGAAATATCGTGTATTGCGCAAACTCTTTTTTGACGTGGCAAGGTATGTGACCTCCGGTTATTGCGGCTGGAATATAGCTGTGACCGATTGCACTTCACAAACTAACATAATAATTATATCACACGAATATCTATAAATCAAATATATAATACCTTCAAAATAGCACAAAATCATAACAGTTTTTTTGTGCATTTTAGACAAATTATTGACGAGTTACAAAAAGAAACAAATTATATGCAATTTCGCAATATCAATCTGTTATACTCTGTTGCAAATTGTAATACTTTTCTTAGAGACTGTGTTGCAATTCAATGTTTGCTTAAAATCACCATTTTAGCCGGCGTTCTTTTTTTCAAAACACTGTGCGCCGGAAAAAGGAGACAAATTTGAACATAAAAAACTGTAAAATTCCGAAGCTGAAACGCCTTTTGGGCGCAAGTCTTGCGCTGGTATTCCTCTGCGCGGGGCTTGCGATACCCTCTGCCGACGCCGGGTTTGCGGGTGCGGTTCCCGCAGCCGTTCTTGACGGAGGCACGGGCGGAACACTGGCGACAGTTACCGTGTGCGGAGGAAGGCTCCCCGCATATTCGATTTCAGGCAGGATACAGGACGACAAAATTTATATTGAGCTGTCAAACTTCCTGTCTGTTGTTTTTAACAACGACGCAGAGTCGGAATTCGCCGCCGAGGCGGGCTCGTTCTACCTCGGCTACGCCGGTTCCTACTACTGGATTGAGGAGGGCGTAACCGAATACGAGGGTTCGCTGTGGGTGCAGGCAGCGGACATTGCAAAGGCATTCAGCGCAAAGCTCGACGTTGACCGAAACCACGCTATTTTCACGCGCGACGAGGGTGTGCCGCTCTGGTACACCGAGGAGGACGTTTACTGGATGAGCCGCATTATTCAGGCTGAGTCCGGAGGAGAACCGCTTATCGGGCAGATAGCCGTTGGAAATGTTGTTATGAACCGCAAAAACGGCAAGTACTACTCCAACACGGTCAAGGGTGTAATCTTCGACCCGGGACAATTCTCCCCCGCAAGCTCAGGCTCGCTGAATGTAAGCCCGAGGGAAAAGGCAATCATTGCGGCGCACCTGTCAATGCAGGGAATGTCGCCTGTCGGCAACGCGATGTATTTCTGCGCAAACGGCTCGCTGTGGGGCGGCAGAAGAACATTTGTCACAAGGATACAGAACCACTATTTTTATGTTTAGCGAGTAGGGTTGTTTGCAGCCGCCCGGGGAGAGGGTTCTCTCCCCGGGCGGCTGTTGTTTTTTGGGGGCATTGGTTTTGTTGTTTTGCTTATTTTATTGGCGTATTATTGCTGCGGGGGTTGGTTTGGCTTTTACTTGGGTGCAAGCGTTTTACCTGCGGCGCGGGTTGCGGTGTTTGTAATTGCAGCGAAGCTTCGCCTCACCGCGCAGCAGAGCGCCTACGCGGCGGGCGGTTACTTTTTCCGCTTCGCCGGAAAAAGTAACCAAAAAGGGGCGACTTCTTTAGAAGAAGCAATCTTGTTTCTATACGGGAACTGCGGTGGCGGCAAAGCAGATTGTGCCTTCCCCCGCAACGTATCGCGGTGGTTGTGGCGAACGCTTGCGCTGCGCCGCACACAGGGGCGAAGCCTGTCGCGGGGTTGGGTAACTTCCGTAAGGTTACAACTTGCCGCGAACTGCCGTCGGGTGCCAACCGGAAGGATGTTGCTGCTACGATTGCTGCCGCGTGCTTGCGCGGCAATTGGGTGCGTCTCCCGACGCAGCGGGTGTTGTTGTGGCAATCAGCACGCCTGTACGGTGCGGTTGCGTGCTCCGTTGCCACAGGGCTTTGCCCTTGTAGGGGACGATGCCCTCATCGTCCCTCCTTTTGGTTCTCATCGGCATTTGTGTAAATCCACCGCACCCGCACAGCGCGGTTGCGTCGGGTGCGTTCGTCTACCTCCGTGCTTTGCGCGTCGGGACACGCGGGTTGTTGCCCGCCGCAACAGCGCAGGGCGCGGTGCGGGCGTGCTTCGCCAAATTCCGGTTGGCACCCGTCGGCGTTAGCCGACCGTGACCTCTTGCTTGGCCTAATCGGAGGAACTTTCCCAAACTCGCGGAGAGAAACGTCGAACGCCACAGCCGGACCACGAGAGCAGGCCCTTAAAGCGGCTTCTTTGGTTACTTTCTTGCCGCAGCAAGAAAGTAACCGCCCGCCGCGCAGGCGCTCTGCAGCGCGGTGCGGCGCAGCGTCGCCGCCATTACAAACACTGCAATCCCGGCGTACGGCAGCAAGCACCTAAATCAAAGCAACGCCCCCGTCTGAGCGTAAAAGTTCTCTGCAAGCATAAAAAGTCTCTGCCTGTGGCAAACCCAAAAGCTCCGCTTTAAGTCATAATCCCGCCTCAGCCTTCATATACTGTCTTGATAAAGAAGCATTCTCTACCCAAGGAGCGGCAAAATGGACCTGCAAGCAACGAATTTTCGGTATTTTGACGAGGCGGTGACCGAAACGGTTACCGGTGAGGACATCCAAGAGGCAATAATTCCGGATAATTTCCCGGACGGCGACCAGATAATCTTCACGGCTGCGGAGAACTTTATCCGCGGCAAGGACAATCAGAACGGGCGGGCGACGGTGCACGGCGCGTCGCGGCTTTACGTCACCTACCGTCCGCAGGAGGAGGACGCCCCGCGCAAGCTTGCGATTGACATACCGTTTTCGGCGCAGCTTGAAAATCCGCAGATTAAACAAACCTCAACTGTAATTGCAAGCTGCGAGGTCAGAAATGTACGCGCCGCGCTGTCAAACCCGCGCAAAATTTCCGGCGGTGTTACGCTTGACGTGCATTTCAGGGTGTTTAACGAGACGGAAAACGAGGTTCCGAATTCGCTTTCGGACGACGACGGTAATGTTGTACTCAAGACAAAAAGCCTTATTACAAGTCTGCCGTCCGATATTCGCGAAAAAACCTTCAGCGTGGTTGACGAGCAGTCGCTTTCTCTCGGCGCGCCGGACATTGCGGAGATTATTTCGACAAAATCGCGCGTTACGGAGATTGAGTCTAAGCTTGTCGGCTCAAAGCTGATATTAAAGGGCGTTCTGGTTTCGGAAATCGCTTATATCTCAACTGATGGCGCCATTGAAAACGCCGCGTTTTCCTCCGAATTCTCGCAGATTGCAGACGGCGCCGGTATCCACGAGAGCGCAAGTCTGGAGCTTTTACCGATTGTAACGGGCAACTACATTGAGCTGCTGGACGATGGAGCGGGTGAGGTGCGCCGAATTTCAGTTGAAACGCACCTTGCCGTGCAGATAATCGCCGTTGTCGCGCGGGAGATTACATACATCGCGGATGCATACGCTCTCGCCGACAGCGACATTGCAGTTACGACAAGCGCACTGAATCTGCCGAATTCCGGCGAGCCTGACAATGGCAGCAAGGTTACGATAATCTCCGCGATTGACGCAAAGGGACCTGCCGAAAAAAAGGGCAAAAAGCCGGCTGTCGTCATAACCTCGCTTGCCGGCGGCGACACAATATGGGACATCGCAAAAAAATACCGCGTGCCCGAGAGCAACATTGAGCTGCTTGACGAGGTGAAAAAAGCAATAGTCAGAACCTGACGGCGTGCGACGGAGCATAAAAAAAGGGCGGTACTGCTACCGCCCTTTTTCATTGCTTAATTTCTGGTTGTCCCCGGATTTTCGGCGCTCACGGCACGATTACGCGCACGGCGTTGTGCTTGTTTTCAACGACGAGCTGCGAAAAACTGCCTGCGAACTCGCCGTCCCGTGTGAAGTCTACCGGCTCGCCGAAGGTGAAGGAGGCGCGGGAGGTTCTCAGCATTTGTATTTGGTCTGTGTTGAAGTTCTTTTGCTGCACGGAGGTTATCATATCCATAAAATCCGCAGGCGTCATCGGCTGCTTTACGAGGATTATCTCAAACAGCCCGTCAGACAAATCCACATCGTCGGGGTTCAGCTTGACAAGCCCCGCGACAGACAGCGAGTTTGATATGCTGCCGAAGATGAAGTCGCCCTCAATAATTCCGTCGTCATACTCAAGAAACAGGTGACGGCTTTTAATCGAAAAGACCTCCTGCGCGCCTGAAACGACATACGCAAGATGTCCCCAAACCTTTTTTACGTCCTGCGGCGTTGCGTAGGACGCCTTTGTAAACGCGCCGAACGCCGTTATGTATGTAAAGAGCTGTCCCGTTGTCAGAATTTGTCCGAGGTCAAGCGAAACGGTTTTTCCGGCGAGAATAACGTCAATTGCGCTGTTCACGTTTCGCGACAGCGCAAGCGTTGTTGCAATGTCAATCGCGGTGCCGGCAGGGATATAGCCGATAACGGGGCGCTTTTCCTCCGGCAGACACGACACTCCTGCGGCAACATCTGAAAACGTGCCGTCTCCGCCTATCGCGACGACTGTGTTAAAGGAATGCGCGTGTGACTGCGTGAATTCCTGAACCTGTCCGGGTTGCGTCAGGTGTACGGAAACAATGGCGTTTCCGCCCTCTGAAAATCTTGTTATGATCTGCCCGAGCTTTTGGTTTGTGAGACCGCGCCCTGAGTGCGTGTTTACGACCAACAGAACCTTATTCAGTTTGTCCGGCATTTGTTTTGACTCCGTATTTTTTCTTGTTTGTATTTATATAACGGGCGCTGCTATTTTATCGGCTTTTGCCGCAGCTGTTCCTCGTATTTATCGGAAAGTCCCCTGGATACAACGGCAAGCCCCGCCGTGAACTGGCTGCCGTTCGCCATATCGCGCACAGTAACTCCGTTTTGCGCAATTTCGTCCTCGCCGATAAATATGACGTACGGAACACCGAGCTTAGACGCGGCGGAGAGCTTTGCCTTAACCTTTTTTGCCTCAAAGTCAATTGCTGCCGGAACGCCGAGTGCGCGTATTTCGGTTGCCGCCGCTATGGCGTGGGAAAAGTCCTCCGTCATCGGGATAACCGTGACAAAGCTCGGCGCTGTGGATAACTCTTCACTCAGCATACCGTATTCGTTCAGCGTGTAAAACAGGCGCGTCAGGCCGATGGAAATGCCGACGCCTGGCAGCCGACGCTTTGTGTAGTACTCCGCGAGGTTGTCATATCTGCCGCCGGAGCACACAGAGCCGATTTCGGGGTGTGCCGTGACTGTCGTCTCGTAAACGGTGCCTGTGTAGTAGTCAAGTCCGCGCGCAATCGTTAGATCAACGCGGAAATTTTCCTCCGGAACGCCGAAAGCGCGCAGGTTTGTAAGTACCGCGTTCAGCTCAGACAGACCCTCGGCAAGCGTTTCCGATTTTGCGGCAATACTGTCAAGAGCGGTGGTGTCGTTTGACTGAATTATTGCAATAAGCTCACGCGCCGTATCGGCGGAAAGCCCCTCTTCCTCTGTCAGCAGCTTCTGAACCGCGTCTGCTCCGATTTTGTCAAGCTTGTCAATTACGCGCATAACATCCGCTGATTTCCCGGAAATGCCGAGTGCTTCAAATAGTCCTGATAGAATTTTGCGGTTGTTCATTCGTATGACAAAGCCGGCAAGCCCAAGCTCTGAAAATGTGCTGTAGATAACGGCGGGAATTTCAGCCTCGTTTATAACAGACAGCTCGCCGTCTCCGACAATGTCTATATCGCACTGGTAAAACTCGCGGAACCGTCCCTTTTGCGCACGCTCCCCGCGGTAAACCTTTCCGATTTGGTAGCGGCGGAACGGAAACGTCAGCTCGCCCGCATGCGCCGCGACGTATTTGGCGAGCGGAACCGTCAGGTCAAACCGCAGGGAAAGGTCCGTGTCGCCCCTTGTGAAGCGGTAAATCTGTTTTTCGGTTTCGCCTCCCGCCTTTGCAAGCAAAACCTCCGACGACTCAATGACGGGTGTGTCAAGAGGCGTGAAGCCGAACTTCCTGAAAGAGCCTTCTATAATGGACTTGATTTTTTCAAACTTCATCTGTTCGGGTGGGAGAAGCTCCATAAAGCCCGAAAGCGTTCGCGGTGTTGTAATTGGCATTGTTTTTTCCGTAGTGTTGAGATTGTGAAGTGCGGTATGGGCGCTATCTTGACCAGTTCAGGTTGAGGTAGGAGATGGCCATAACTCTTTCTTCCTCACCGGTGACGAACATCAGATTTACTCCGCCGCGCGTGTATTTATAAACATCGGACATCGAGCTGAATTCCGGCGTGTCGCCGTATGCCGCCTTAATGTCATCCGCTGTTGAGCCGAGTGTTATACCCTCGGCGGTTGAAACGGTGTTTTCCGTAATTATCAGCGCGCGAACGTAGGTTATCGTGCCGGACTGAAAGGTTGTGATGTAGAACCCGTCGTAATACATAGTGCGGCTGGTGGAGTCGGGCTTTTGCTCCTCGCTTGACGGAGCGCCGATTATCGCCTGAATAGCGGTGAGCGGCTCAATAAGCGAGACGGGCGTTCCGTCAAACATAAACACAAATTCACCCTCCGGCACTGTGGGGTCAACCGCCGAGGTTGTCGGCGGAGTATCTGACGGTTCTTCAGGCTTATCTGTACGGCGGCAGGCGGCAAGGGACAGCGCAAGCGTCAGACAAACCGCCGCGCAAAACAGTCTTGTTATTTTATTTTTCATTTGTATAGCCTTTTGTCCGGGAACTCCGAACAGGTGTGTGCAGATAGTCAATTATACTACTCAATCCCGCAGATGTCGAAAATGACCTGCGTAAACATTCTTGCGCTTGTAATAAGATTTGCGATTGGCATAAACTCGTTGATACCGTGGATTTGGTGGTCGTCTCCGGGCATTTCACACCCGAATGCAACACCGCTGTCTAAATCGTGGACATATGTTGTGCCGCCGAGAGCGCGGCAGGAGCCGGGCTGACCGGTGTGCTCCTCGTAAACAGACAAAAGCGTCTGCACAAAGGGAGAGGACTCGTCTACCACGTGGCAGTGTGTGCGTGAGGCGTTAGTGACGGTAAATCCGTGTGCCACAAGCTTTTCCGTGACTGCCGCGACTAAATCCTGCTCGTCGGACAGCTTGACTGTGCGGGAGTCGAAGTTTGCCGTGAGTGTTTCGCCCGACAGCTCTATGCAGTTAAAGGACAGCGTGAGTTTGCCTGAAACCTCGTCCTGCGCGGCAATTCCGAAGGTGCCGCCTGTAGCGTCCCCGTGCGGGAAAAGCTTCGCAAGAGCCGTCATTGCGCTGCCGCGAGAGCTGTCTGCACCGAGAAGCCTTGCCAGCACCCAAATGAGCGCCGTCTGTGCGTTTACGCCGAGGTGCGGGTTTGATGCGTGAGCGGCAACACCGGTTACGGTAAGCTCCGTGTCCGCGCCGGTATGCTCTGCGGAGAACACACAGGCGCCCTGTTCGCCGGGGAACGCCGCCCTGAACTCCGCAATCGCGTCGTCAATAGCCGAAGCGTCGGCGTTTTTTAGCGCCGCGCGGGCGAAATTTGGGACAATATTCGTCGTCTTTCCGCCGGAAAGCTCAGACAAAACCACCGCGCCGCCTGAACTGTCGTTAGGCAGCTTCGCCGAAAAATCAAGCTCAAACCGCCCCTTTTCGACGTTCACGACAGGATAATTGCTGTCCGGCGAGAACGTGTATTTAGGCATAGCGTTTTCAGCCGCATACTCGCGAACGTCAAGGCAGCCGATTTCCTCTGCGGAGCCGAGAAACAGCCGCGCCGTCTTTGAAAAGCTGACGTCAAGCGCCTTTGCAACATCCCTTGCGCACGCAAGCGCGTATATTGAGGCGACGGCGGGACCTTTATTGTCCGTTGCGCCGCGTCCATAGATATTGACGCCGCGAATCTCCATCTCAAACGGGGGAGACAGCCAGCCCTCGTCCGTCGCGTCCACAACATCCGTGTGCGCGAGGATTCCAAGCTCAGGCTCGCCGCTGTCTTTACCTGCAAGGTCTGCAAGCGCAAGACAATCACGATAAACCTCCGACTTGAAGCCGAGTTTTTCGAGTATTTCCCGCGATTGCTCCAGTGCGTCGCGGCACACTCTGCCGTAGGGCGCGCCGTCCTCAGGTGAGCCTGCGACAGAGCGTATATTGATTAGCGCTTCAAGGTCGCGCAGCATTGCGCCCCTGTGCTCGTCAAACCAGTCGGCGATTTTCCAGCGTAGATCTCTTTTAAGCTCTGCGTCCATAATATTATTCTATCCTAAAATCAACTGTTTTCTTGTCTGCCGTTCACTGTCTTATTATATGAAACCACCGGGCGATTTTATTGCGCCGCGAACAGCGCGCGGATAGCCTTATATGTCATATACAAATCAAGCTTTGAGATAAGCTCCCACGGTGCGTGCATTGACAGCACGGAAACGCCGGCGTCGATTGTCTGAATATTGCGGTTTGCCATATATTTTGCGACTGTGCCGCCGCCGCCCTGATCGACCTTGCCAAGCTCGCCCATTTGCCAGAGTACACCGTTTTCGCGGAACATCGCGCGCACCTTTGCGACCGTCTCGGCGGAAGCGTCTGACGAAGAGGATTTGCCGCCGGCACCAGTGAATTTCAGTATCGCGATTCCGTGGTTTAGTTTAGCTGCGTTTATTTTTTCGGAGACCTCCAAAAAGTTCGGGTCAAGCGCGTTGCAAACATCGGTTGACAGGCAGAAGGACTGCTCATACGCCTCGTCAAGGTCGAGTTTCGAGCCTGTTTTGCGCAGGATTGCCGCCGTGAACCGCTCAAACGCGCGGGATTGCATTCCGGAAACGCCCTCCGAGCCGATTTCCTCCTTGTCCGCAAGAACGACAATCGCCGTTTTCTCCGGAACACCCGTCAGCGTCAGCAGCGCCGACAGGGCAGGGTAGGCGCAAACCCTGTCGTCGTGTCCGTAAGCGCCGATAAGCGACCCGTCAAACCCCGCGTCACGCGCGCGACCTGCCGGGACAACCTCAATTTCCGAAGACAGAAAATCCTCCTCTGTTATGCCGTATTTCTCGCTGAGTATCTCCAAAACGCGCAGCTTGTATTTACTCGCCGCGTCCGCGTCGGAAGACGGCGACGTGCCGACAATCAGGTTCAGGCTTTCGCCTGTGAACGCTTCCGACAGTGTCTTTTTCAGCTGATCCTTTCCGAGGTGCGGCAGGAGGTCAGAGATGAAAAATGCGGGCTCGTCCTCGTTTTCGCCGATTGCAAAGGATACTGAGCTGCCGTCGGCGCGTACGGCGTAGCCGTGGATTGCAAGCGGAAGCGTCACCCACTGAAACTTCTTGATTCCGCCGTAATAGTGCGTCTTAAAGTACGCGACCTCCTCGGACTCGTACAGCGGCAGTTGCTTTAGGTCAAGGCGCGGCGCGTCTATGTGCGCGGCGGTTATGTTAAAGCCGGAATCCGCGCCGTTTTTGCCGATAACGGCAAGCATAATCAGCTTATCGCCGAAGTTGCGGTAAACGCGGCTGTCGGGCTTGAGGGTTTCGGTATCCTCAATAGGTGTAAAGCCAGCCTTTTTCGCGGCCTTCTCGGCGTAAATCGCGGATTCACGCTCTGTTTTCGCGGCATTGATAAAGCCCTTGTATTCGTCGGCAAAGGCATACGCCTTGTCCGTTTCTGCCTTATCCAGAACAGTATAGGCGTTTTTCTGCTCGTAAATGAGCGGATTTGTTTTTTTATCAGACATTATATGTACCTCTTTAATATATCGTTTATCAGCAGCCCGCACTTATCCTTAAATTCCTCAGGCGTGCCGTTATTGTACACGCTGTAGTCGCAGCTCTCAACATAAAACGTGTCCTTTTTCTGTGCATTGACACGCGCGCGCGCCCTTGCCGCGTCAATACCGTCCCGCGCCGCAATTCGCCGTATGCGGTCGCGCTTCGGCGCGAGGACGGCAATTGTTTCGTCGCAAAGGTCTGCAATGCGGCTTTCGTGTAGCTCAATTGCGTCCGCCGCGACGAGTCCGTTCAGTCCGTTGTTTTCGACAAAGGCAATCGTCTTGCAAACCTCTGCCAAAACGTATTTATGCGTTATTTTATTCAGCAGACTCAGCGCTTTCTTGTCCGAAAATACGGTTACTGACAGTTTCTTTCTGTCAATATCTCCGTCTGTCACAGCCCCGGGAAACGCCGATTTTAATTCCGCAATCATCGGCAGACTGTATTGCAGAAGCTGCGCGTAAATCCTGTCGCAGTCGCACACAGTTGCGCCGCGCTCAAGCAGTTCGTTTAGCAGTGTTGTCTTTCCCGCACCTGTCGGGCCTGTTATGCCGATAACCGTAACGCCCTCTGCGTCAGGATAGCCGAGGTCAAGCACCGCTTTTTTGGTAAGCGCGCCGCGCCGCAGTATACGCGGAGGGGGAAGCGTGCAGTCAATCACCGTGGAGGGGATAACAGAAATACCCGCGTCCTGCGTGTCATTTTCGCCGCGAAGAATGCCTGACACGATAGGCAGCGCCGCCGCGTTTTTCTTCGCGCTGTCCTGCGGCAAAAAAGCAAGACTTTCCGACAAAAACTCCATTTCGGTCTTGCCGTGCTCATTGGCGGAGGTCAGCGCAAGCGGCTCTTTTACAAGGCGCGTAAGCTCGCGCAAAATGTCGCAGTCCGGGATTCTGACTCCGACGGAGCGCCCGCCGCCCGTTACAATGTCGGGTATTACGGGCTTTTTCTCAAACACAAGCGTCGCCTTTCCGGGCAGTGCCGCCGAAATCAGCGGCTGCAGCCCGACGGCGACAGGAAGCGTGTATTTTGCAATGTCGGCGGTATCCGCAAGGCAAATTGAGAGCGGACTTGTAAACGGGCGGCGCTTCAGCTCAAACAGGCGCAAAACCGCCCGCTCGTCAAGCGCGCGGCAGCAAAGACCGTTCACCGTGTCCGTCGGAACCATAAGTATTCCGCCGGAGCGGAGCACCTTTGCCGCTTCGGCAAGTGTATCACGCGTAAATTCGCGCACACCGCGCGTGTTTTCGGCGTCCGAGTTCTGCACCATTTTTACTCACTGTCTCCTGCGGACAGCTTTGCCGCACGGTCTGCAACCGTCAGCGCGTCTACTATCTCATCAAGCGCGCCGTCCATAATCGCGTCTATTTTGTACAGCGTCAGTCCGATTCTGTGGTCCGTCACGCGCCCCTGCGGGAAGTTGTACGTGCGGATTCGCTCCGAGCGGTCTCCTGTTCCGACCTGCCCCTTGCGCTGAGCCGCAAGCTCCGCATCCTGACGGCGGCGCTCCTCGTCGTAAATCCGTGAGGCGAGGATTTTCATCGCCCTGTCGCGGTTTTTGTGCTGTGACCGCTCGTCCTGACACTCGACGACGGTGCCAGTCGGCAAATGCGTGATTCTGATTGCGCTTTCCGTTTTGTTGACGTGCTGACCTCCCGCTCCGGAGGCGCGGTAGGTGTCTATCTGCAAATCGGCGGGGTTAATCGAAAACTCAACCTCATCGGCCTCCGGCAGAACCGCGACGGTCGCGGCGGAGGTGTGTATACGGCCTGAGCTTTCCGTATCGGGCACGCGCTGAACGCGGTGTACTCCGCTCTCAAACTTCAGACGGGAGTAAGCCCCCGCGCCCTCTATCATAAAGCTGATTTCCTTTATGCCGCCAAGCTCCGTTTCATTCAGGTTCACAACCTCTGTTTTCCAGCGGCGAATGTCCGCATACATGGAGTACATACGGTACAGCGAGTGCGCAAAAAGAGCCGCCTCCTCGCCGCCTGTGCCGCCGCGAATCTCGATGATGACGTTTCTGTCGTCGTTCGGGTCCTTTGGCACGAGGAGAAGCTTAATCTCCTCCTCCAAGACGGGAAGAGCCGCTTCCGCCGCATCAATTTCCTCTTTAGCCAGCTCGCGCATTTCGGGGTCGGAGAGCAGCTCGCGTCCCTCTGCAATCTGCTGCTTGAGCGCCTTGTACCGCCGAAAAGCTGTGACGACAGGCTCCATTTCGGAGAGTTGCCGCGACAAACGTCCGGAAAGCTTGAGGTCGTTGTAGACCTCCGGCGTTTCAAGGCTCTTTTGTATCTCCGCGTATTTTTGTTCAATTTCGAGTAATTTTTCTTCCAAAACAACCTCTGTGTTAGTTCAGTCTAAAGATAGGATAATAGGGCAGGGGACGCCTAAATGACGCGGAACAGTGACAGAACCTCAAACGGCTCAAGCTGACGCTCAACCTCGGGTTTTGTTTTCTCGTCCGCAATAAAGCCTGTTTGCGAAACGTCTCCTCCGAGAATTTCCGCGTCCGGAATGTACTTTTTGACGGTTCCCTCAGGCGAGGCAACCCGCGCGTACCAGCGGCTCGCTATGTTTGCCGAGGGGAACGTGTCCTCAACGCTGCCGCGCGCCCACATAATGCGTTTGCGGTTTTTCGTGTGGCGGCAGCAGTCGATAATGTCAGCCACGACGGCGGAGGCGGTCGGCATTTTTCCCGCGCCCGCGCCGTAAAACATAACGTCGCCCAGCGCGTTTCCGCGAACGACAATGCCGTTCATAACGCCTGTAACTGAGGCAAGCAGGTTGTCTGACGAAACCAGGTGCGGTGCGACATAAACGGCGACCTTGTCCGTTGCCTCGTCTGACACGGCGCGGCCGAGCAGCTTTATTTTGTACCCGCCCTGATTGGCGTACTTTGTGTCGTATTCCGATACGGGACGGATTCCAATTGGCTGAACTAAATCCGGCGAAAAGTTCTTGCCGAAGCAAAGGTCAGACAGTATGCAAATCTTGCGCAGCGCGTCTATCCCGTCAACATCTGCCGACGGGTTTGCTTCTGCATAGCCGTTTTTTTGCGCTTCAGCCAATGCGTCCTCAAAGCTCGCGCCCTTTTCGGACATCGCCGTCAGAATATAGTTCGTCGTTCCGTTAAGGATTCCGTAAACCTCGGTTATGCGGTTGGCGGAAAGGCACTGCTGTATCGGGCGCAGTATCGGTATTCCGCCGCCGACGCTCGCCTCAAACAGGTAATTGATGTTGTTCTTTAGCGCAATCTCAAGCAGCTCAACGCCGTGCTTTGCAACAAGCTCCTTGTTTGAGGTTACAACGTGCTTGCCGGCGAGTAGAGCCGCCTTTGTGTACTCGTAGGCAACGCCCGCGCCGCCGATTGTTTCGGCTATTATCGTGACCTCCGGGTCGTTTAAGGCGACGGAAAAGTCCTTTACCGCGTATTTGGCAAAACGCGGGTCGTCTATATCCCGAATATCGACGATGTATTTCAGTTCAACCTCGTCTCCTGCCTCGTGAGTAATTTTCTCCGAGTTCATCAGGAGAACCTCGCCGGTTCCGGAGCCGACGACGCCGAAACCAAGTATAGCTACCTTAAACATTCTTATACTTATCCTTTTGCAGGTAAATTTGCTCTTGTGTGCGATGCTCAACACGCCGCGAAAGCGGCCGAGCCGTTTTCGTGATACACAAAAGCTCTTTTGAATATGATTATATAACGGGCGAAAGCCAAAGCCCTTAAAGTCGAGATTAATTATAACACAGTATGATTCGGAATGCAAGTACAAATAGGATAATTTACGCTCTTGCGCTGCTTGCCGCCGCCGCGATTTTATTTCTTGCGGGCGGTGCTGTTTTGCGGGCGGCTCTGCCGTTTGCGGCGGCGATTTTGATAATCAAGGCGTCAGTACCTCTGCGCGCCGTTTTTATCCGCGTGCTCAAAATACCTAAAAGTGCCGCCGCGCCGATTTCCGCCGCGATAACTTTTTTGCTGCTGCTGGCTCTGCTGATTTTCGCCGCCGACAGAATTATATTTGAATTTATATCGCTTTCAGGCGAGATACCTGTCATATCCCGAAAAATTGCGGAGATAATAAGCACGGTGGACGGCAAGACAGAAGAACTGTTGCTCGGCGCGACGCCGGAGCTGCGCTCTCTTCTTGAGGCGGGAATTTCCTCTGCGGAAAAGTCTTTGATTGACAGGCTTCAGAGTCTTGCGCCGGAAATAATACTGTTTTTGAGCAGGACTGCGGCTTCCGTTCCGAAAGCGGTTCTGTTTGTGTTCGTAACCGGTATGGGAAGCGTGCTGACGGCAGGAAAAGGAGACACGGTAAAGGCTTTTTGCCGAAGGTTTATGCCGAAACGCGCCGCCTTTGCGGCGGGGCATGTCTTTTCCGATATAAAGACCGCAGCCCTTCTGTGGGTCGCCGCGCAGGGCAAGCTTGCGGGAGTTACGTTTGTAATCGGCACGGCCGTATTCTTAATTCTGCGAATTAAGTTCGCTGTGCTTTTGGCGCTGCTCGTCGCGGTTGCGGACTTTCTGCCGATATTCGGCGCGGGCGTCGTCATTGTTCCGTGGGCGGCATACCGTTTGCTGGCGGGCGACACGCCGGCGGGCGTGTTTCTTCTGCTGGCATTGGGGCTTATGCTGCTCGTGCGCAACGTTTTGGAGCCGCGCCTTGTCGGAAAATCCCTCGGCCTGCCGCCGGCACTCGCGCTGTTCGCGGCATACGCGGGGTTCATCTTCGGCGGCGTTATAGGAATGACGCTTCTGCCGATCGGTCTGCTTATCGTAAGGATAATTTACACAAGGAGCTTTCAAATTTTTGAAGAATCCGCAGGAAAAAAAGCCGCAAAAAGCGGCACAGGCAAGTAAACCGCCGATATTCAAATGCGCCGTCACCGGAATTCTCGCCGGGTGCGCAAACGGATTTTTCGGCTCGGGAGGCGGAATGTTTATTGTTCCGCTGTACACAAAATGGTGCAAATTCGACGAAAAAAAGACCTTCGCCTCAAGTATAGCGGTGATTTTGCCGCTCTCGGTTGTGTCTATCATCGTATACGCGGTTTGCGCGGCGGTTCCGCTAAAGGAGGCGCTGCCGTACATCGTCGGCGGCACAGTCGGCTCCGTAATCGGCGGCAAGTGCTTTAAGAAGGTCCCGGTAAATGTCCTGCGGAAAATCTTCGCGGCATTTTTGATTTTCGGCGGCGTAAAGGCGCTGTTTTTCTCATGATTGGGATTATTATCGCAGGTGTTGCGGGTCTCGCCTCGGGAATTGTTTCCGCATGGGGAGTCGGCGGCGGGACGATACTTTTAACGTACATCGCGGCGTTCACGGACACAAAGCAGCACGACGCGCAGGGCATAAATCTGCTGTATTTTCTGCCGTCGGCGGTCATCGCGCTGATTGCGCACTTCAAAAACAAGATGGTTATGCTAAAGCCGGTGCTGATAACGGCGGCGTTCGGTGTGCCGACGGCGGTGCTGTGCTCACTGCTGTCGCTGAAGATCGAGGGCGGGGTAATGAGGAAGATTTTCGGCGGGTTTCTGGTGGTGGTGGGGGTGTATATGCTGTTTCAGAAGAGTAAAAGGGAGAGCGCGGGGGAATGACGGGGGGCGTTGCTTTGACGTGTTGGTTTGCTTTGAAGTTGGTGCGTGCAGCCGTGCGCCGGATAGTACGGTGTTTGTAAGTAGGGCGAAGCTTCGCCTCGCGACTCTGCTATACGCCTACGCGGCGGGCGGTTCCTTTCTTGTCTTGGCAAGAAAGGAACCAAAGAAGCCGCTTTAGGGCTTAGGCAGGTTGCAAAGCTGCAAGTGTAGGTGTCCGTGCGTCCGAACCCGGACAGAATTGCCAAATTGACGGGCTTTAGCCCTGTTTGCCAGAGGTAGGTATCGGCGGGTGTCAACCAGAATTTGGCGAAGCCAACCCGCACCGCGCCCTGCGCTGTCGGGTGCGGCAATACGTTGCGTGTCCCGACGCGCAAAGCGCGGAGGTAGACGTAGGCACCCAACGCACCCACGCAGCAGGGTGCAGTGGTCTGACGCAAAAGTCTGCGGCAAACCAAACAAGGGACGTCGAGGACGCTGTCCCCTACGGTGATTGTTGTGGTAACGGGGCATTGCCTTGAACCGTAAGTTTGCACCTACCGTAACCACAACCTCACCTCGTCGGGAGACGCACCCAATTGCCGAACAATGTGCGGCAGCAATCGTAGCAGCACCATCCTTCCGGTTGGCACCCGTAGGCAGTTCGCGGTAACTAATCGCCTTACCTAAGTATATAACCCCGCGACAGGCTTCGCCCCTGCGTGCGGCGCAGCGATGGCGTTCGGACGCTACACCGCAATACGTCGCGGAAACAGAACAATCCACATTGTCACCACCGCAGTTCCCGTATAAAAAGGTGTTTGCTTCTTTACAAAGAAGTCGCCCCTTTTTTGGTTACTTTTTTCCGGCGAAGCGGAAAAAAGTAACCGCCGCCACGCGCAGT
>JAISLF010000005.1 GCA_031260605.1 Oscillospiraceae bacterium | reverse complement strand
GGCGCTGGTGGCAGCGCAGAGGTGCCACTGCGCGTGGCGGCGGTTACTTTTTTCCGCTTCGCCGGAAAAAAGTAACCAAAAAAGGGGCGACTTCTTTAGAAGAAGCAATCTTTTTTTATGCCGGGCGGGATTGTGCTGCAATGTATTCCCTGCCCACACCGCGACAGGTGCGGTGGAGTGCGCGAACGCCTATGCCCAGCCGCACACAGGGGCGAAGCCTGTTCGGGGCTAAAGACTTAGGTAAGGCTGTAGGTTGCCGCGAGGTGCGGTGCGGGTGGTAACCGGAAGGTAATTGCTGCTACGATTGCTGCCGCACATTGTGCGGCAATGCGGTGCGTGTCCCGACGGGGTGGGGTTGTGGTCGTGGCGGTCGGTGCAAACTTACGGTTCAAGGGCAATGCCCCGTTACCACAACAATCTCCGTAGGGGACGGCGTCCTCGACGTCCCTTGTTTGGTTTACAGCGGACTCTTTGTGTCAGACAACTGCACCCTACTATGTAGGTGCGTCGGGTGCGTCCGTCTACCTCCGCGCTTTGCGCGTCGGGACACGCGGGTTTGGTGCTGCCGCAACAACACTGGCGCTCAACATTGCGGCACTGCAATTATATAGCCACTGCGACGTACGTGACACGCAGTGTTGGGGGCTGCCGCGACAGCGCAGGATACACACTCGCCTTACGCTAACTCTCCGTGGAGACCACTGCGGAACGCGGTGGTCTGTCCGCCGACCTCGCGGCAACAGGACACGCACCTGCTTGCCGCAAGGTACAGCGCAGGCGCGGTGCGGGCGTGCTTCGCCAAGTCTGGTAACCACCCCACCGCAGTTCGCGGTAGGCTACTGTCTTACCACAGACACTCACCGCCGCGACAGGCTTCGCCCCTGCGTGCGGCGCAGCGCAAGCGTTCTCGCACTCCACCGCGATACGTCGCGGGGCAAGGCACAATCCTAATTGCCGCTACAGAGTTCCCGTATAGAAAAAAGATTGCTTCTTCTAAAGAAGTCGCCCCTTTTTGGTTACTTTTTCCGGCGAAGCGGAAAAAGTAACCGCCCGCCGCGTAGGCGTGAAGCAGCGCGAAGCTGCCAAGCTTCGCCCCAATTTCAAACATAGCAACCTGCGCCGCAGGTCAACGGTTGCACCCGAGTAAAAGCAGAACCTAAACGGCAAATCCCCAAAACCCCGGGCGACCGGGACGGTCGCCCCTACGCCCGCCAAAAAGCCCGGTAGAAACCGCGACAAGGGACGCTGGGGGGGGCAGCGCCCCCCCCTACAAGAAGCGAAGCCCTAAATAAGCCAAACCTTTACCCCAAAACAAAAACACCTTCGGAGTGCAAAACCGTGCATTTCCGAGCATTCCAAAGCAATAACCAGAATACAACTGCATTTCCCGTAATAATCCCGTACAATCTGCCCTAATCTCTTATAACCTCCAATAACTCCGCTTGCTTTTTTAGTCAGAATAGGTTAAACTTAATGTGTAAGTCAGATAAGGTCAATCTAAATATCAAACACAAGGAGGCGACCGCCGTGAGTACAAAAGCAATATCGGATCTAATCGCCGAATTTATAGAAAGCGCCATGCAGGTGGGCGGAATGCTGGAATTTGCACGGGGAGAGCTGGCGGACAAGTTCGGCTGTGCGCCCAGTCAGATTAACTACGTTATCTCAACCCGCTTTACGCCGGAGCACGGATACCTCGTGGAGTCGCGGCGCGGCGGAGGCGGATACATCAGAATCCGGCGTGTTTATGCGGACGCGGAGGCGCTTGTTATCGACACACTCGCCTTAATTGGAACAGAAACGTCGCAAACCGTCGCAAAAGCAGTAATAACAAACCTTTTGCAGAGCGACGTTATCGGCAAAAAAGAAGCTCGGGCTATGCTTGGCGCGGTTGCGCGCTCGGCGCTTGAGGACTGCCCGGAGGCTGTTCGCGACAGGGTGCGCGCCTCCGTTTTGCGGCAGATGATTATAAACGTAATTTAAGGGGGAATATCACTATGAAATGCGAAAAATGCGGAATGAATGAAGCGAATTTTCACTTTAAGCAGAATTTTAACGGTCAGTTTTCAGAGCTGCACCTTTGCGACAGATGTGCGCAGGAGGCAGGTCTGTTGAAGGACATCGCTCAGGGCTTCGGTGGCTTTTCACCGACGCTTACAGGCGGACTCATCGGATTTTTTGACGAGCCGCAGGGCTTTGTGTTTGGCGACCCGCGAATCGACCAGTTCCTGCAGAATATGCGGCTAAAGCCGCGCCTGCGCCCGGCGTCTCCGGAGTCGCACGAGCCGCGTCTCGGCTTCAGACCAGAAAACGCGCTGCAAAGCGGACGCGAGGTGCAGCCGGACGCTGCGTTCACCTCCCGGCGCGAGCTGAATATGCTGCGCGAGCAGATGAAGCAGGCGGCAGAAAATGAGGACTTTGAAAAGGCTGCCTCACTTCGGGACAAAATTAAGAAGCTGGAAAGCGAGAGTTAGCAGACAAAACTATGTCTGCAACGTCAGGCACAGGCTTCTTTACCCGGCAGGCTTGCAGCCGTGCCGGTTCTCAGGCGGGTTTAAGGCAAAAACGCCTTATATCCGCACAAAAACGGAGGAAACAACTATGGCGGAAACAAGATTTACCGACAACGCAAAAAATGTAATTGCGCTTGCCGAAAAAATAGCGCTCGCACGCGGGCAGGGCTACACAGGCTCTGAGCATTTGCTTTTGGCAATCGCGGTCGAGGGAACAGGCGTCGCGGCAAAAATACTGCGGCAAAACGGACTTGACGATAAGCTGATTGACGATATAATCAGCCGTCAGACAAAAAAAGGCGACTACACAGGACCCATTCTCGGGGCAACGCCGCGCGCAAAGCGCGTAATCGAGCACGCGGCAAACGAAGCAAATCAGCTCGGGCACCGCTACATCGGCACGGAGCATATCCTGCTCGGCATTCTGCGCGAGGTAGATTGCTCAGCAGCGCAGGTCATCAGAATGTCAGGCGCGGGCATTGATACAATATACTCGGAGCTTATGAGCGTATTTTCTGAGATACCGCGCGATTTTTCGCTTGCGGGCGGCGGCTATCAGGACGACGAGGAGTCCGGCACGCCAACGCTTGACCAGGTCTCCCGCGACTTAACGGAGGCGGCTGCCGAGGGCAAGCTTGACCCCGTTATCGGGCGCGAGGAGGAGATTCAGCGCGCGATTCAGATTCTCTCGCGCAGAACAAAGAACAATCCCGTACTAATCGGCGAACCCGGCGTCGGCAAAACGGCAGTCGTTGAGGGCTTGGCACAGCGGATTCAGTCCGGCAACGTACCGGATCACCTTGCCGATATGCGCGTTGTGTCGCTTGACATTACGGGGCTTGTGGCGGGCACAAAATACCGCGGCGAGTTTGAGGAGCGTCTGAAAGCCGCGCTTGACGAGGTCGCGCAAAGCGGCAACATCATTCTGTTTATCGACGAGCTGCACACTATCATCGGAGCCGGCTCCTCCGAGGGGTCAACCGATGTTGCGAACACGATAAAGCCGATTCTCGGACGGGGCGAGATTCAGATAATCGGCGCGACGACACTCGACGAATACAAGAAGCACATCGAAAAAGACGCGGCATTAGAGCGCCGCTTCCAGCCGATTATACTCGACGAGCCGTCTGAAGAGGACAGCGTGCTGATTCTCAAGGGTCTGCGCAACAGGTATGAGGCGCACCACAAGCTTGTCATATCAGACGAAGCGATTGAGGCAGCGGTAAAAATGTCCGCGCGGTATATATCAGACAGGTTCCTGCCTGATAAGGCAATCGACCTTATAGACGAGGCGGCTTCACGCGTTCGGCTTGAGGCGCTGCGTCTGCCGCCGGAGCTGCGCGAGCGTGAGCGTGAACGCGAGCAGCTCTCATCCGAGAAAAACGCCGCTATTGCGGAGCAGGACTTTGAAAAAGCCGCCGCACTGCGCGACAAGGAAAAAGCAGTCAGCCGCGAGCTTGACGAAAAGCTGTCTGAGTGGAAAGCGCAGGGTGAGGAAAACAAAAAAACAGTCACGGAAGAGGACGTTGCGCTTGTGGTGGCAGGCTGGACGGGCGTTCCCGTCACGTCAATCACAGAGGACGAGTCAGACAGGCTCCTGCGGCTTGAGGCGACGCTCCACGAGCGCGTTATCGGGCAGGACGAGGCTGTCGCGGCGGTGTCAAAGGCAGTGCGGCGCGGGCGCGTCGGACTGAAGGACCCCAAGCGGCCGGTAGGCTCGTTCCTGTTCCTCGGACCGACGGGCGTCGGCAAAACGGAGCTTTGCCGCGCACTTGCCGAAAACCTTTTCGGAGACGAAAACGCGATAATCCGCGTGGATATGTCCGAATACCTTGAAAAGCACTCCGTGTCAAAGCTAATCGGCTCGCCTCCCGGCTATGTCGGCTATGAGGAGGGCGGTCAGCTGACTGAAAAGGTTCGTCGCAAGCCGTATTCCGTGGTGCTGTTTGACGAGATTGAAAAGGCACACGAGGACGTGTTCAGCATTATGCTCCAGATAATGGACGACGGCAGACTCACAGACGCGCAGGGACGCACCGTCAGCTTTAAGAACGCGATCGTTGTTATGACGTCAAACGTCGGCGCGAGAAACATCACAGAGCACAGCACAAAGCTCGGATTCAACTCAGAGGCGACGGACACAAACAAGGATATGAAGTCCCGCGTTATGGAGGATTTGCGCAAGGCGTTCAAGCCGGAATTTCTGAACAGAATTGACGACATTATTGTCTTTGACCAGCTCACGCGTGACGATATTCGCAAAATCGCGCTCGGTCTGCTGAATACCGTCGCGGAGCGAGTCGCGGCTACGGGGATTGCACTCACGTTTGACGATTCCGTGCCGGACTTTCTGGCGGAAAAGGGCTTTGACCAAAAATACGGCGCGAGACCGCTAAAGCGCGCAGTTCAGAGCTGTATCGAGGACAAGGCGGTAGACGAGATTTTGGAGGGCAAAATTGCCTCCGGCGACACGGTAACCGTCTCGGCAAAGGACGGCGCGGTCGTTTTCACAAAAGCATAAGGAATAGGCACCCCCGACGCACAGCAATATGTGCGTCGGGGGCTTTGCCGCAATATAGCAACGTGACTCCTATTAGTCCTGCGGGACTAATAGGAAATAGCTTGCGCTATTTCAGCCGCCGGAGGCGGCAAAATCATCAGCTGTATAGCAATTTGCCGCCTGTTGGCGGCTTGCAAGCGGAGCTTGCAATTTTTGATTAAAGGACAATCAAAAATTAAATTACAATATTAAGGACTACATAAATGACGCAAGGCAACAGCCCGGCTCCCGAGCAAATACTAAAGCAGTACTACGGCTATGAGACGTTTCGCCCGGGGCAGGGCGACATTGTCGAAAATATCCTGCGCGGGCGGGACGCGCTCGGCATTATGCCCACAGGCGCAGGCAAGTCAATCTGCTACCAAGTCCCGGCGATGCTTTTCGGCGGCGTGACGCTTGTTATATCACCGCTGATTTCGCTTATGCGCGATCAAGTTCAGGCTCTGTGCGCAAGCGGAATCCCTGCGGCCTACATAAACTCCTCACTTACGCCAAGGCAAACGTCGGCCGCTCTTTCAAACGCGCGGCAGGGCAAATACAAGCTTATCTATATCGCGCCGGAGCGTCTGTTTGCGCCGTCAACTCTTGAGCTGACACACGCGGTTGAAATCTCGATGGTCGCAATTGACGAGGCGCACTGCATCTCCCAGTGGGGACACGATTTCCGCGTAAGCTACCTTGATATTCCGGCGTTTATCGAGGGGCTGCCAAAGCGCCCGATTGTAACCTGCTTTACCGCGACGGCGACAGAGCGCGTTCGTGAGGATATTCTCAGCACACTCGGGCTTGAAGAGCCGTTTATGATGACAACGGGATTTGACCGCCCGAATCTGTATTTTGAAGTGCGGCACCCCGCGAAAAAATACGAGGAGCTGTCAACGTATCTCGAAAAGGCAGAGGGCGCGGGCATTGTTTATTGCGCCACACGAAAAGAAGTCGAGTCCGTAACGGAAAAGCTGATTGCGGACGGATTTTCCGCCGCGCGGTATCACGCGGGGCTGTCCGACTACGAGCGCGGTCAGGCGCAGGACGATTTTTTGTATGACAAAATTGACATAATCGTCGCGACAAACGCGTTCGGAATGGGGATAGACAAGCCGAACGTGCGGTACGTCGTGCATTACAATATGCCGCAGAATCTTGAGGAATATTATCAGCAGGCAGGGCGCGCGGGGCGCGACGGTCTGCCCGCCGACTGCATACTGTTTTTCGCGAGGAAGGACATTGTAACGGCGCTGTTTTTAATAAACCGGTCAGACAATCAGGAAGAAATCAGACGCGCCCGGCAGCTGCTCAATCAAATGGAGGGCTACTGCCAAACAGAGGGCTGCCTGCGCACGTATTTTCTGAACTATTTCGGCGAGAGCACGTCAGATGACTGCGGCAACTGCGGCAGCTGCAACGGCGGAGGTGCCGCAACGGATGTAACGGTTGACGCGCAGAAGCTTCTGTCCTGCATAATGCGCATAAACAGGCAAAACCGCAGCTACGGCTTTGCCGTAATATCAAAAATCCTGCGCGGCAAGGCGGACGACGCTATACGTCAGCGCGAGCTTGACAAGCTTCCGACCTTCGGCGCAATGAAAGGCGTTTCCTCCGCGTACATTCGGCGGATTTACGACAAGCTTGCGGCAACAAAAATGCTCGCCGTGAGTGACGACGAGTATATGACGGCAACGGCGACAGCCGCCGCCGGCGCCGTTGTTTTTGGCGGCGAAAGGGTGTTTATCGCGGGAGCGGAGGACTCAAAGGCCGTCAGCAAATCAGGCGGCAGGTCAAAGTCAACAGTTCCGGTTTACGGCGTGGCGGAGCCGCTGCTTGCAAGTCTCAAGGCAATGCGCAAGTCCCTTGCGGACGAGCAGGGCGTTCCGGCGTTTGTCATTTTCAGCGACGCAACGCTCGTTGATATGGCACAAAAACGCCCGAAAACGCTGCTCGATATGCGAAGTGTCAGCGGCGTCGGCGCGGTAAAATGTCAGCGGTACGGCGAGCAGTTTTTGCAGACGCTGCTTAGCTTTCAAGACAATGCCGAAGCGCTCGAGCGCCCGCCGGAGTTTTCCGCCGAGGCGCTGCGCGCGGCAGTCCTGCTGTCAGACGAACCGCTCCCCGTATCCCGCGTTGCGGACTTAATTAACGCCGTACTGGTGCAATACGGCATTAAAAAAATGTCCGCCGTAACTATGAATAAGCTGCTCATTGCCGCCGGATATTTGGAGGCAGCAGCTGACGGCAGTAAAGTGCCGACCGCACGCGGCCGTGAGGCGGGGCTTGCAACAATAGAGCGCAGTACAAACCACGGAGACTTCACGCAGTGCGTGTTCGCACGCGCGGCGCAGGCAGTTTGCGTTGAGCTTGCAGTCGTGTACTGCTCGGAGCAGCTGTAACTGACCCACGCACCAGGAGTTTTTGCGTGTATACCCGAAAAACTCCTTGCGTCTTGCGTTACAGCTGCTGTATTTTGCCGCGTCTACAGCTTTTGCGGCCCCGCCACAACCTCGCGCCCGACGAACAGCGTTCCGTCAGGGCGCGTTTTATTTTTCCACGAGACAAGCTTAACCTCTCCGCCGATAAGCTCAATTGCGCTGATTTGGTTCGGGTGGGTGCAGCAGCCGTCGTTGTAATACGGCGGCTCGCCCGGATTTTCGGGAAAGCACGGTCTGTGCGTGTGCCCGGCGATCATCATTGTCTTGTTGTTCCGCGCCCAGTCCATAAGGTTCTTTTCGGTTTTTATCTTAGACTTGTTATTGACCTTAGCCGTCCCCGGCGCTTTAATCCCGACAGCCTGCAGCGGTCCCCATAAATAGCGCACCAAAAACCGGGCAAGCCGCCAAAGCTGGTCGTTAAAAAAGTCAGCCTGATGTCCGTGAATCAGGAGAATTTCCTTTTCCTCCTCCCCTGCCGCGCTGTACCTGAGGAGAACGCTCTCCAGCGGCACAATTCCGGGAAAAAGCGCACAGGCGCAGGTCGCGGGGATGTTGTAGTAGGACGACAGTAATTCCGGGTGCAGCTTTTTTTCAATGTCGTGGTTGCCGTAGAGCATCATAAACCGCCCGTCAATCCAAAGCCTGCGCAGACAGGTAAAAACCTCGCTGTGCGCCGCCGTAATTTCCGAAAAGCGGCGGTTTTCCCATAGCTCGTCGCCGTCGCCAAGCTCAATGTAGGTGTACCCGTTTCGGGCATAATAGCGCACGGCGGCAAGGTATGAGTTTTCGTTTCCGAGGAAGTTGTCAGCCCAGCCGCCGTAGCCGCGGTGACAGTCGCTCATCACCACAATGCGCGAGAATTCGTTAATATCCAGTTTCTTTGCGTTTTTGTATGCTCGTTCGATGTGGTTCATTTTTTTGTTCCATTTTTTGTGGTGGGATTGCTTTTTAGGTTTGCTTTTTTTTCGTGGAGGGTTTTTAAGATGTAGATTTTGGTTATTCCTTGCGGTTTTCTTTGATTCCGGGGGCGGCGCAGGGTCCGGATTTGGCTTGGTTTTTGCCTTTTTCAAAGATTTGCGTTTGTAGGGGCGGCAACCTGCCGCCCTGGGGTTGCTTCGCTGCTTGGTTTTGCTTTTATTCTGGTGCAAGCGTGTTACCTGCGGCGCAGGGTGCTATGTTTGTAATTGGGGCGAAGTTTGGCAGCTTCGCGCTGCAGAGCGCCTACGCGGCGGGCGGTTACTTTTTCCGCTTCGCCGGAAAAAGTAACCAAAAAGGGGCGACTTCTTTAGAAGAAGCAATCTTGTTTTTATACGGGAACTGCGGTGGTGGCAATGCAGAGTGTGCCTTTCCCCGCGACGTATCGCGGTGGTAGCGGCGAACGCCTGCGCACCGCCACACGCAGGGGCTAAGCTTGTCGCGGGGTTGGGCTGCTTGGGTAAGGCTGTAAGTTACCGCGAACTGCCGTCGGGTGCCAACCGGAAGGTAATTGCTGCTACGATTGCTGCCGCACATTGTGCGGCAATACGGTGCGTGTCCCGGCGCGGTTGGTTTGTGGTGGCGGCAGGTGCAAACTTGCGGTTCAAGGCAATTCCCCGTTACCACAACAATCTCCGTAGGGGACGGCGTCCTCGACGTCCCTTGTCTTGTTTGCCGCCGACATTTGCGTTGGAACACCGCACCCTGCTATGTGGGTGCGTCGGGTTCCCTCGTCTACCTCCGCGCTTTGCGCGTCGGGACACGCGAGTGCGGTGCCTACGGCACAGCGCAGGGCGCGGTGCTGGTGGGCTTCGCCAAATTCTGGTTGCCACCCTCCTGCACTTACCTCTGGCACACAGGGCTAAAGCCCGTCAATTCGGCAATTCTGTCAGGGTTCGGACGCACGGACACGTTCACTTGCCGCAACGCAACCTGCCTAAGCCCTAAAGCGGCTTCTTTGGTTCCTTTCTTGCCAAGACAAGAAAGGAACCGCCCGCCGCGTAGGCGTAAAGCAGAGTCGCGAGGCAAAGCTTCGCCACAATTACAAACATAGCACCCACGGCGCACAACTGTAAGCACCCACAGGAAAAGCAAAACGGCGGGCGACCGGGACGGTCGCCCCTGCATCCACCGAAAGTCCCGGTGGCAACCGCAGCAAGGAACGTCGGGGACGCCGTCCCCGACTAAAGACGAAGCCCTGGAAAAAGCAAAATCAACCCCTTTGCGCCTTTCCCGATAAATCCGGCAAAGCGCCTACTCAAACTCCGGCAGCTCTCGAATCTTCGCGGTATACCCCTCCGCGCTGCGCCCTATTTGCATAAGACTCTCAAAAAAGTCGGGGTAGTTTTGCTTCACATCCGCAAGAATCTCGTACATATCTGTACGCCCACCGGAAATTTCGCGGAAGCCTTGACATAAAAGCTTGTTTTTTGCCTGAGTAAAGTCTACAAGCGGCTTAATGTTTGTCACTGGCTGCTTGGTCTTCGGCTTGGCAAAGTAAATCCACACAGTGCCGCCGTTTATCGCAAGCTCATGCTCGCCGTAGCCGGTCTGCGCCGCCGATTGCCAAAACGCCAGCGCCATTTCCTCGCTGTTGAACTGTATTGTCGCCGAGAGCGAAAGCTCCTTGAGCTTTGAGAATTCCGCAAGCAAAAAGCCCGTTAGCCACCAGTGCCGCTGCGCTCTTTGGAACAAAATTTTGCCGTTTTTGTACAGCGTCATATCCATAAGCACCATTTCGTCATCCCGCACGCTCTCAAACCACGGCGAGGACAGCAGCTGTTTTCCGCTGTCGCGGTATAGCCCGATTTCACAGCCGGTCGTCATACCGTACTGCCCCTTCCACAGCTCAAGCATAAATTGTTCGCCGCCGCTCTCAAAATAAAACGGCTCGCAGTGGATTATCATACCGGAGGGGCCGCACGCCTCGTCGTACAGCCGGCAGTAGCCGTATTTTCTCTGCCACGCGTGGACAAGCGTGTAGAAAAGGTTCTTTTCCTCGTCGTACCCGTAACCAAAGTCGTTGAGCAGCTGATTAATCTCAGCCTTAGCCTCGTCAAGCGAGGTGTCGTACGGGTCGGAGTCATAATCCGGCAGCGCGGTATGCTCCTCCGCAGCGGTCTGCCCGTATCCCGGTGCTTGCGCGGTGTATTCAGCTGTCTGCTCTGTGTACCCCGGTGTCTGCTCTGTGTATCCCGGCGCATAATTCTCCTGTGCGGCGGACGTGCCTTCGTAAGTAAAGCCGTAATCCGGCGCGGCAGCAAAGAGCCCGAGGCTTTCGGCCGCCGCGCCGTTTTGCCCGGCTACTATTTCAGTTTTTTTTTACGGTTTTCGAGGAGTCTGCTGTACGGCTCAGCCGGGACACAGTGTCCCGTGCGCCCTACGGACTGTCTTGCGTATTCCGCAATCTCGCTCGGCAAAAGCCTGTCGTCATACTCGTAATAATCCACAGTTTCCGGCGCATATGACGATTGATTGTCCTCATAAGCCGGCGCATTGTCCGGATAAACCGACGTCCAGTGTGCCGGCGGACACGGTTCAGGCGGCTTCGGTGCGGGCGGGTGCGGTGCGGGAGGCTTTGGTGCAGGCGGCACAGGCGGTGTCGGCGGCTGCGGAAGCAGGTTCACCGGCGGACGAAAATGGGATTTTCTTTTGAATTTTATAAGGAGCGCTCCGATGGCTGCGGCGATAACAAGTCCGCCCCAAAAAATCGGGCTTCCGATTAAATATACTAATCCGGTCAAGTTTTTTATTCCTGTTTGTATTATTTCGGCGGAAGCGCATACCACCCGGCAGTGCCCCGTCGTTGAATCATTTTATGTCAGCAGGCGTTTTTTTGGCACCTTGCGCGGCGGAGGTTCCGCCGCGCAAGGTGCTTGCTTTTGTGGGGGGTTACTTTTTTCAGAGCTTCGCCTCTGTAGGGGACGCTGCCCTCAGCGTCCCTGTCGCGGTTACCACAAGCTTTTTAGTCGGGCGTAGGGGCGGCAACCTGCTGCCTGGGTGTGAACATAGCCTTTTTTATGACGCACGGTGTAGGGACGACCGTCCTCGGTCGCCCGCTGTTGCGGGGCTTTTCCGCTTGTATTTGTTTTTGCGCAGGTGCACGCGGTGTGCGGGATTTATCTTTTTTCAGGGTTTTGCCTCTGTAGGGGACGCTGCCCTCAGCGTCCCTTGTTGCGGGTACCGCCAGATTTTTGTCGAGTGTAGGGGCGACCGTCCCCGGTCGCCCGCTGTTTTGGGAATTCGCCGTTTTGGTTCTGCTTTTACTCGAGTGCAAGCGTGAGACCTGCGGCGCAGGGTGCTATGTTTGTAATTGGGGCGAAGCTTGGCAGCTTCGCGCTGCAGAACGCCTGCGCGGCGGGCGGTTACTTTTTCCGCTTCGCCGGAAAAAGTAACCAAAAAGGGGCGACTTCTTTGTAAAGAAGCAAACACCTTTTTATACGGGAACTCTGTAGCGACAATGTAGATTATTCTTTCCCCCGCGACGTATTGCGGTGTTTGCGGCGAACGCTTGCGCACCGCCACACACAGGGGTGAAGCCTGTCGCGGCGTTGGAGATTCAAGCAAGACGGCAGCTTGCCGCGAACTGCCATCGGGTGCCAGCCAGGATTTGTCGAAGCACGCCCGCACCGCGCCTGCGCTGTGTGGTGCGGCAAGTAGGTGCGTGTCCCGTATGCCGCAGGTGTGGCGGACTGGACACCGCGTTTCGCGGTGTCCTCCACAGCGTTTTGGCGCAGATTCGAGTATTTTTTTGCGCTGTTGTGCCCCCCCAACCCCGCGTGTCACGACGCGCAAAGCGCGGAGAAAGACGAGGGCACCCGACGCACCCACACAGCAGGGTGCAGTGGTATGACGCAAACGTCTGCGGCAGACAAGACAAGGGACATCGAGGACGCCGTCCCCTACGGCGATTGTTGTGGTAGCGTGGCATTGCCTTGAACCGTAAGTTTGCACCCACCGCCACCACATCCCCACCCCGTCGGGACACGCACCGTATTGCCGCACAATACGCGTCAGCAATCGTAGAAGCATAGTCCTTCCGGCAACCACCCGCACCGCACCTCGCGGCGACTTACAGCCTTACCCGAGTCTTTAGCCCCGCGCCCGGCTTCGCCCCTGCGTGCGGCGGTGCATAGGCGTTCGGACGCTACTCCGCACCTCTCGCGGGGTGGGCAGGGTCTACATTGCAGCACAATCCCGCCCGGCATAAAAAAAGATTGCTTCTTCTAAAGAAGTCACCCCTTTTTTGGTTACTTTTTTCCGGCGAAGCGGAAAAAAGTAACCGCCGCCACGCGTAGTGGCACATTTGCGCAACCACCAGCGCCCCCGGTGAACAAGCCATTAAGCTGCAATAACCACCATTCCTAACACCCAAGAAACCGTCCGCCAAAACACCATACAAAAGTCAAACAAAAAACCCCGCCAAAATAAAAAACAAAAAACCTCCCCCGGCGAGCACCTGCTCGCCGTGGGAGGTCACAAAATCAAAAGTTTTTCTCTTTATTCAGGGACAATCTCCATCCAGTACCCATCAGGGTCTTCAATAAAGTAAATCCCCATGTCGTGGTTCTCATACGCCACGCACCCCATTTCCTTGTGCTTTTTCTTCGCCGCTTCCATATCCGCAACGCCGAACGCAATGTGAATTTCGTTATCCTCAAGGTCGTAAGGCTCACATCTGCCGTGCAGACACGTGACCTCAAGCTCGTGCGCAGACGCGCCGTCTCCGAGAAACGCAATAGTGAAATCCGGGGTTGAAAACCGCCGCTGAACCGTCAGTCCAAGCGCCTCTTCGTAAAAGGCAAGGCTTTTTTCGATGTCCAGAACGTTGATATTTGTGTGTTTGAAGGTGAATTGCATTGTGTTAGCTCCTGTTTTTGTATCCGTACGGCTAATTAGAACTTTCCCACGAATAACCACATTCCAAACAGAAATTCATATGCTTGTGACCAAGCGGATTCGCACCGATACCACCCATAATAACAAAATTACTAAATGAACCTCGGTAATAATAGGCATCGCACAATATTACTGGTATTAAGTCCTTATGCTTTGGGCATATGTGGTAGTTGTCGTGAATTTCAATATGTGATACAATATTATTAATTTTATCTGATGGAATATCCCAATTGTTGTTAATAATTGTTCTAATGGCTGCATTAAAGTTTTCTTGATTCATATCCCCTACTCCGCTGCTTTCTTCGCTTCCTCGATAATCTTCTGCTGCACCGTTACGGGCGCTTCCTCGTACCGCAGGAAGGTCAGCGCGAACGAGCCGCGTCCCTGTGTCATCGAGCGCAGGTCTATCGCATAGCTGCCCATTTCGCCCAGCGGAACCTCCGCCTCAACGATCTGCGTACTGCCCGACGCGCTCATTCCTAAGGGCGAACCGCGCCGCTTTGACAGGTCGGACATAATGTCGCCCAGGAACCTGTCCGGAATCGTTACAGTCAGGTGTCCGACAGGCTCCAGAAGCACAGGCGACGCCTGCGGTATGCCTTCCTTATAGGCAATTGATGCCGCCATCTTAAACGCCATTTCAGACGAGTCAACCGGGTGGTATGAGCCGTCTGTTAACGTCGCTTTCAGGAACACAACGGGATACCCCGCAAGAGGACCCTTTTTGATTGAATCCTGAAGTCCTTTTTCAACGGCGGGGAAGTAGTTTTTCGGCACGGCTCCGCCGAAAACGGACTCTGTAAAGGTAAGCTCCTCGGTCTGCCCCGGCTCAAGGTCAAGCACAACGTCTCCGAACTGACCGTGCCCGCCGGACTGTTTTTTATGCCGTCCGCGCACGGTGACCTTTTTGCGGATTGTCTCGCGGTAAGGCACCTTTGCGGGTACGAGCACCGACTCAACGGAGAAGCGGTCGCGCAGCTTTGCCACCAGCACGTCAAGCTGAATATCTCCCGCACCGGATAGAACCATCTGGTGCGTTTCGTTGTTGTTTGTGAGCGTAAATGTCGGATCCTCTTCGGCAAGACGCGTGAGTCCCGCCGCGATTTTGTCCTCCTGACCTTTGGTTTTCGGCTCAATCGCGACAGAGTAGCACGGCGGCGTGTAGTCAACGCCGCGCAGAACAACAGCGGAGCCGACAGCGCGAAGCGTGTCGCCTGTTTTCACATCGTCAAGCTTAGACGCCGCGCCGACGTCTCCCGCCTCAAGCTTATCCACCTCAACGGTTTTCTTGCCCTGCATTTTGTAGATTCGCCCCAAGCGCACCGGCGCGCCGGATCTTGCGTTTTCAACCTGCGTTTCGCTTGTAATCTCGCCTGAAATCACGCCGAAAAGCGAATATTTGCCGTATTGGTCGGCTATCGTTTTGTATACAATCACGGCGGGAGTTCCCGCTGTGTCGCACGGCACGTCACTGCCGACAAGCGTCGTTTCAACCGCGCCCTCCGCAGGTGACGGAAACAGGTTTACAATGCCGTCAAGCAGAAGCAGAACGCCAAGTCCGTTAAGCACATCTCCGCAGAATACCGGTGTGACGGACAGCTCACGCACGCCCTTTCTGAGTCCGCGCACGCGCTCCTCAAGCGTGAACTCCTCACCGGAGAAGAACTTTTCCATAAGGTCGTCGTCCGTTTCGGCAACTGCCTCGTTCACGGCGGCGTAAAGCGGCTCAAGGCTCGCGTCCAGCTCCGCCGGAATCTCGTGCTCGTGGCGGCGCCCGCCCTCATAGCTGTAGGAAACGCGGCGCACAAGGTCAACAAGGCCGACGATTTTGCCCTTTTCGTCCTTAATCGGGAAAATCATCGGGCAGACACTTGTTCCGAGCTGTGCGCGAATCGCGGCAAACGCCGTGTCGTAGTCGCTGTTTTCCTCATCAATCTTCGAGATAAAAATCGCGCGCGCAAGGCGGTTTTCCGTCAGATACTGCCACGCCTTTTCAAACCCGACTGTGATTCCGTCCTTTGCGCCGGTGACGATAACTCCGCCGCCGACAACGCGGAGCGCGGACTGAACCTCTCCTGTAAAGTCGAAAAAGCCGGGCGTATCCTGTATATTAATGCGCGTGTCCCGGTAGTCCGTGTACGAGGTTGCAAGAGAGATTGAAATTTTGCGCTTTATCTCCTCAGCATCCGAGTCGGAAACCGTGTTGCCGGCGGAAACAGAGCCGGCACGGTCAAGCTTACCCGTCAGGTACAAAATGCTTTCGTTCAGGCTTGTTTTACCTGCGCCGGAATGACCGAGAAGTGCTATATTGCGGATTGTTTCAGTTGAATATCCCATGAGCTTTGTCCTGCTTTTTGTTTATTTATTGTTTTTATGCGGTTGTGTGGTTAAACCTAACCCTGCTTCGAGAAAAGTCCCTTTTTGGGTATGCGCTGCTTCTCAAGCTCCGCCGTCTTTTGGCGGATTTCGTCAGCGGAGGGGTACACGCAGTCCTCGCCGACAAATCTGTCAGCCAGAACAGCGGCAAGCAGCGTCGGCATTTTCTTAACGCCGACAAGCCTTTTGTATTTTTTTAAGTCATTCAGCAGAAAGTTAACCGTTTCTTCCTCGCCGCTGTTTTTGCGGCGTCCGTCAAAAAGCTCTTTTACTGTGAGGTAAGAAACAAGCAGCGTTGTATTGCTTTCCTTCGGATAAAGCTCCAAAAGCAGCTTGCTTAAAGCGTCTTTTTGCTTTTCTCCGTACGGAAACGCCCATTTTGCATAGCGTTCCTGCTCTTCTGCCGCCGCGTTTCTGCTCTGCCACTTAAATATCTGTATATCGCCTAATGCCATATGCTTTTCCATCCTTTTTTACGGCTCTTTGAGCGTGAAACACGCTGACACTGCCGTTATAGTATATGAATTTGGTTTCTGCTGCCTATCGGTTCACCTGAAAAACGCGTACTATGCTCTTTCCAAAAACCGCAGTATTATTTCCGTCCACTCCGGCTTTGCAAAGTCCGGATCCGCATGCAAAATCCCGTCAGCCGTTATGCGGCATTCCGACCGCCCTGCGCCGCAAACCGCCGTTATTTTTTCGTGCAGCGTTTCCGACTGGAGCGCAGGCACGATCGGGTCAAGCCAGCCGTGCAAAAGCAGCGTCGGTGGAACCTTTGCATGCACGCTGTCAATCGGGTTTACAAACCGGACAAGCTCCGGAGACGCCGTCATTTTGGCACCGAACATAATGTCTGCTCCGCTAAGCCTGTCCGGACTTTCCGGTTCAGCGCGGGGAATATCCATTTGCTCAAACTGCGCGTCCTGCGTCAAAAAATCCGTCGGCGGATAGAATGCGATAACGCCCGCGAGCTTCAGCTCCGAGCAGTCCGCCCCGGCTGTAAACCTGCCGTCCGCACCGCGCGCGCCGTCGTACACTGCCTGACCGAGCGTGAACGCCGCAAGCAGCGCAAGCTGTCCTCCTGCTGACGCGCCGGACAGAAACAACCGCTCACTGTCGATGCCATACCGCTGCGCGTTGTCCGAGACAAACCGCAGGGCTGCCTTTACGTCATACAAATTGCGCGGGAACGTCACCGTATCAGACAGGCGGTACCCGGCGGATATAACGGCATAGCCGCACTTCAGCAGCCTGAACACGGGCAGCATTTGCGCGTCCGCGCGGTCTCCTGACTGCCAGCCGCCGCCGTGTAGAAAAATCACAGCGGGAACGGGCTTTTCGCCCCTGTTTTCCGGCAGATAAATGTCAATTGCCTGACGGGGATTCTCTCCGTAAGGCAAATTAGTGTGTTTTTCGGTGACCGCGCCGGTGTCAGGCAGTTCCTCCGACAAACGCGCGAACATTTTGCCGATGTCTCTTGCGGGAAATATCTTCATAAACGGTGTAATCCTGTGTAGGTGGCGCCGCCCTCAGCGTCCCGACAGTATTATTGCCGCATTTCCGGTTTTACAAAAAACCATCACAGCCGCAAACCAAATACGGAGAATTGGCTATACGGGACGCTGAGGGCAGCGTCCCCTACAACCGAACCGCAAGGAGCTATTACTTGCCGAAAGCCTTTGCAAGCTCCGCAATTTTTCCGAGGTAGTCGCGGATTTCGATGTGCTGCGGACAGTGCTGCTCGCACAAGCCGCAGGAAACGCATGCCGTCGCCGGCGCGCCGAACTGCGAATTCATATTGTACCCGTGCTCAGACAGAACGCCGCACTGCAAATAGTCGCTGTACAGTCCGAGCATTTCCGGAATATGTATGTTCTGCGGACAGTCCTTGCAGTAGCGGCACTCGGTGCACGGCACGCGCGGAATTGCACGCAGGGCTGCCGCCGCATCGTCAATCAGCGCGCGCTCTGTGTCATTTAAGGCGGTAAGTCCGTTAAAGGTTGCGACATTGTCCTGCACCTGCTCAAGCGCGGACATTCCCGAAAGAATCGTGAGAATTCCCTCTTTTTCGGCGAGGAACTTCAGCGCCCACGAGGCGACCGACTTATCCGGCGCGTACTTTTTGAACACGTCTGACAAAACGCTCTTGTCGTTGCCCAAGAATCCGCCCTTTACAGGCTCCATAACGACAATCGGCACATTGTGGCGGCGGGCGACTTCATAAACGCCGCGCGCCTGAACCTGCTCGTCCTCCCAGTCAAAATAGTTTAGCTGAAGCTGAACAAACTCTACCTCGGGGTGCTTTGTCAGAATTTTGTCAAGCGTCTCCGGCGAGTCGTGGAACGAGAAGCCTGCATGGCGGATTTTGCCCTCTTTTTTGAGGCTCCCGAAAAAGTCCCACCCGCCCAGATTGTCGATTTTCTCAAGGATGTTTTCGCCGATTCCGTGCAGCAGGTAAAAGTCGATGTAGTCCGTGCCGAGGCGCGAAAGCGTCGTCTCAAACTGAGCGCGAACGTCGTCCGGCGAGTTCGGCATAAAGAAGTTGAGCTTAGAGGCGATCTGGTAGGTCTCGCGCGGGTGCCGCTTTACCAGTGTTTCGCGCATAACCTCCTCAGAGCCTGCATAGACAAATGCCGTATCGAAATAGGTGTAGCCGTTTTCTAAAAACACGTCTACCATTTTTTCGATCTGGGGCAGGTCAAAGTCCTTTACGTCAAATCCGGGGGACACATGGGGAAGCCGCATAAACCCAAATCCAAGCTTTTTGATATTTTCGGTGATAGCCATTCGAGATAACTCCTCTTTGGTTGTTGTTTTTTTATTATTATATATCGTAAACGCCGAGAATGCAAGTAAAAGTTTTGGCGCTCCGCGCCACTTTGACGGCGGTGCGGTTTGTTGCTGTTGCAATGAGTGCCGGTCGCCGTCAAAGTGAGGAAATATGGTGAAAAAACGGGGGAAATGAATTCCCCCGTTTTTTCGGATTTGGATTTATTCGCCTTTGGCGAATTTGTTGCGTTGTTGGCGCATGGTCTTTCGCTATTCTCTGTAACCGATCGTACTGCACAAATACGCGCAAAAGCCCTCTCCCTCCGCCTTATCGCGTGCACACTTTGCCGCCTCTTCGTTGTAGAAAAGTCCGAAAACACAGCTTCCCGTTCCCGTGAGCGCGGAAGCCTGTGCGTCGCCGGAAAACATCAGCTCCCTGATACGCAGAACTGTTTTTGCCTGTCCCGCCGGCAGCGCCCCGTCAAAAATATTGAACACGCATTTGCACAGCTCGTCTGTGTCACCGGAGCGTATCGCGGAAAGCGCACGGCCGGTATCCGGGCGGCTCAGTCCGCTTTTTTTGTCAAGCTCCGCAAAAATCCTCGCCGTTGAGTTGCCGAATTTCGGCTTTACAATCACGGCAGTCATACGCGGCAGTTCCGGCAAAACCGTCAGCTGTTCGCCGATTCCGCAGCAAAGCTGCAGCCCGCCGCGAATAAAAAACGGAACGTCCGCGCCGATTTGCGCCCCAAGCCGCTCAAGCTCGGCTTTCGGCGTTTCTTTTTCAAAAAGCTTGTCCAGCGCTGTCAAAACCGCCGCCGCATCCGACGAGCCGCCGCCAAGTCCCGCCTGCGATGGTATAAGTTTTTCTATCGTAACCGAAACTTTCTTTCCGCTTATACCGTAAAAACGCAAGTACGCCGCCGCCGCCTTGCCCGCCGTGTTCTCTCCGTCCTTCGGAAATGCCGGCGTGTCGGGCATACCGGGCGCTAAGCCGCAGAAAACACCCTCGCCGTCCTCAACGCCGACTGTTACCGTGTCGCAAAGCGACACTGCCTGCATTATTGTTTCAACGCTGTGGTATCCGTCGGCACGGCGTCCCAGAACGTCCATAGTAAGGTTTATTTTCGCATATGCGGGCAGTGTCAGTGATTTCATAGTATTCCGCTGAAATAGACTTATTCCGAGCAGACGCTCTTCCTGCGGTTTCCGCTAAAAAAGAACGTCTCCCTTGTTTGTTGTTTCGACAGTGATGACTATTTCGGCAACCACATTATACGTCTCACAGTCCACGGGGATGCTTTTGGTCAGCGTAATTTCAACGCCGCCCTTTGTGTACGTCATATATCTGCCTTCGTAGTCTGATTGTGTTTTGTAGCCGTATTTTTTCAGTTGCCTGTCGGCCTTCTCCATCTGGTCGCCGACGCCAAAATCAAAAATCTTGCACTCCCACGTTCTGATTTCAATACCGGTAATGCGGAAGCCGTCCGTAATATCCGGATAGCCGGAGCGCGTGACGCTTGAGCCGTAGCCTTCATAAAATTCGCAGCCAAAGCCCTGCTGAAATTCATAGTCCGAGTCTTGCGCAAGAGCGCCGCCAACCTCTGTAAGCTTGTATGCGAACGTGCTGTTTTCGTTGAATTCGTCAACGGCGTTTTTGGTCTTCAGTCCCTCAGAGCACCCTGCCGAAAGTGCCAGAGCCAGTATAAGTGCTGCTATAATTGTTTTTTTCATTTTTTGCGCCTCCATAAAGCGTATTTACTATTAATACGTTTTATGTCGCGCTTTTGTCCGAAAAAAATTTAATTTTTTTTGAAAAAAATCTACAAAAGTATGTCGATTATCTCAAGAGAGCGTTTTTCCGCGTAATCCCGCGTGAATTTCGTGCCGCCGGGCTTGCCGTCATACACCGCGACCAGCACGGACGACAGGTTCACCATATATTTGTTTCGCTCAAGCATACACCATTTTGTGTATTCCTTCGAAACAACCGTAATTTCGTCGCACTGCCGAAGCAGGGCAAGATACCGCTCTCTGTCCTCAGTCGTCCACCGTTCAGACTGCTGCGGGCAGGGGATTGCTGCCTCAATTGATATATCGGGGCAGTGCTCCTTTAACTTGAGCAGCTCCTCGACAAAATAGGTGTCCGCTCCGCGCGCCATTCCGCACAGATACCGCCGGATTCCGCCGTCATACAAAAGAGCGCACACATCGGCAAGCCTTTGCTTTAGCTTTTGCGCGTCCCCGCTCAGCTCATCATCTCCCCAGGGCAGCTTTTCGGGGCGATACCCCGTGAAACAGGCTGTTTCAAAAATTGTGTGGGTTTGTTTTTTTGCCAATTTCCGTTACCCCGTCACTCCTGCGGTCTGAGCCGGTTCAAAATCCGATACGCGAGTGCGCCGTGATTTCTACTTTTTCTTCCTGCCGTTTTTCTTGCCCGGTGCGCGTGCGTCGTCCTCTGCAAACGTCTCGGACAGGCGCTGCAAAAGCTCCTTTTGCTCGGACGACAGCTTTGTCGGCGTTAACACCGTGAACGTCACAAACATATCGCCCCGCGACGCGCGGCGTATATCCGGAATTCCTTTGCCTGAAATGCGGCTGACCTCGCCCGTCTGGGTGCCTTCCTTGACTGACATTTCAATCGGCTTGCCCTCAATTGTCGGTATCTTTTTTGTACCGCCGAGAGCCGCCTCTGTCATCGAGAGGTTGACATTCATATACAGGTTTTTGCCGTCGCGCCTAAACTGCGGGTGCTTTTTCACCGCAACCTCAACATAAACGTCGCCGCGCTGACCGGACTGCGTTGTGTTTCCCGCGCCGGTTACCTGAAGCGTCAGTCCGTCATATGCGCCCGCCGGAATGTTCACCTTGATTTTCTTGCGCTTGCGCACAAGCCCCGCGCCGACACACGACCCGCACTTTTCTTTGATAATTGTGCCCTTGCCGCCGCACACCGGACAGTCGGACCGCACCTGCATAACGCCCATAATCGTCCGCCGCTGCTCAATAACGGTGCCTGAGCCGCCGCAATTCGTGCACTTTTCGGGCGAGGTGCCGGGCTTCGCGCCGGTTCCGCCGCAGGTTGTGCAGCGGTCAATTACGCTCACGTCAAACTCATGCTCGCTCTCCGCAAGGCACTGCTCAAGCGTCAGCACACACGAGGCGTAGACAGGCTTCGGCGCCGCCGCCTGACGGGACGTGCGCCGCGAGGAGCCGCCTGTAAACATATCGAAAATGTCCGTAAAGCCGCCGAAATCAAACCCGCCGAAGTCGCCGGCACCCGCGCCGCCGCCCGCGCCGAAGTTCGGGTCAACACCCGCGTGTCCGAACTGGTCGTACCGCGCCTTTTTGTCCTTGTCGGACAAAATCTCGTAGGCCTCGTTGATTTCCTTTGTCTTTTCCTCGGCCGCCTTGTTGTCCGGATTCAAATCCGGGTGGTGCTTTTTGACAAGCGCGCGGTACGCCGACTTAATCTCAGCGTCAGTCGCGCTCTTTTGTACTCCGAGCACCTCATAAAAATCGCGTTTATCTGCCATTTGTTCCTCAAATATTGGATAACAGTATTTTTTCGTCCTGCTATATGTATAACCTCGCGCCAAACGGCGCGTCAGTCCGCCTAATCGTCCAGCTTCAGCACCGCCATAAACGCCTCCTGCGGCACAGACACACTGCCCAGGGAGCGCATACGCTTTTTGCCTTCCTTCTGCTTTTCAAGCAGCTTTTTCTTTCGCGTAATGTCGCCGCCGTAGCACTTTGCAAGAACGTCCTTGCGCAGCGCGCGAATCGTCTCACGGGCGATAACCTTACCGCCTATCGCCGCTTGCACCGGCACCTCAAAGAGCTGACGCGGTATATTGTCCTTGAGCTTTTCGACGATTCTGCGTCCTCTGACATAAGCCTTGTCGCGGTGCACGATAAACGACAGCGCGTCCACCGCCTCGGAATTCAGCAAAATGTCCAGCCGCACAAGCTCAGACGGACGGTAATCCATCAGCTCATAGTCAAGCGACGCGTAGCCCTTTGAGCGGGACTTCAGCGCGTCGAAAAAGTCATAAATAATCTCGCCGAGGGGCAGCTCGTAGTGCAGCTCAACCCGCGTTTCGTCGAGATACTTCATATCGCGGTATTCGCCGCGCCTGTCCTGGCACAGATCCATAAGGTTGCCGACAAATTCCGGCGGCGTGATGATAGATGCCTTGACAAACGGCTCCTCGGCAACGTCAATCAGCGCGGGGTCGGGGTAATTCAGCGGGTTGTCTATCATAACGGTTTCGCCGTTTGCCGTTGTTATCTTGTAGACGACAGACGGCGCAGTTGTGATAAGGTCAAGGTTATACTCGCGCTCAAGCCGCTCCTGAATCACCTCAAGGTGCAGCAGTCCCAAAAAGCCGCAGCGAAAGCCGAAGCCGAGGGCGGCGGAGGTTTCCGGTTCAAAGGAAAGCGACGCGTCGTTTAGGGAGAGCTTTTCCAAAGCGTCGCGCAAATCCGGGTATTTCGCCCCGTCGGATGGGTAAACGCCGGAGAAAACCATCGGACGCGCCGCCTTATATCCGGGCAGCGCGTCGAGCGCGGGACGCTCGATGTGTGTCACCGTATCGCCGACGTGCGTATCGGAAACGGTCTTTATACTCGCCGTGATGTACCCGACATCTCCGGCTGAAAGCGCCGCTGTGGGCGCTAAGCCGCGCGGCACAATGTACCCCACCTCCGCCACGCGGTGAGACGCGCCTGTCGCCATAAACAAAATCTCGTCCCCTGCGGACACGCTTCCGTCAAACACGCGAACAAGGACGATAACGCCGCGATACGCGTCAAACTGGCTGTCGAATATAAGCGCGGAAAGCGGAGCGGCCTCGTCGCCGTTCGGCGGCGGCACCTCGCGCACTATAAACTCCAACACTGCTTCGATATTCAGCCCCGCCTTTGCCGAAATTTCAGGCGCGTCCTCGGCGGGAATGCCGATAATGTCCTCAATTTCTTTTTTGACCCGCGCGGGATCCGCCGCCGGCAGGTCAATTTTGTTCACAACGGGAAGTATCGCGAGGTTATTGTCCAGCGCCAGATATGTGTTTGCAAGCGTCTGCGCCTCAACGCCCTGAGACGCGTCCACCACAAGCACCGCGCCCTCGCAGGCGGCAAGCGAGCGCGATACCTCATAATTAAAGTCCACGTGTCCCGGCGTGTCGATGAGGTTCAGCGTGTAGTCCTCGCCGTCCTGCGCACGGTACGTCATACGGGCGGCGCGCGCCTTTATCGTTATGCCGCGCTCACGCTCAAGATCCATATCGTCCAGAACCTGCTCCTCCATATCCCGCGCGGAAATCGCGCCGCAGGTCTCAAGCAGACGGTCGGCAAGAGTGGACTTGCCATGGTCGATATGGGCGATTATTGAAAAGTTTCGGATTTTGTCCTGCATTAGCCGTCCTGTTCTGCGTCCGGCGGTAAAGCACCGCCGGATTTATTTTTTATCTCGCCGTAATCGGCAAGCGGTATAAGCTGCGCCGCCTCGCGGAGACGCTCGCTGTCTATATGCGTGTAAATCTGCGTTGTGTTGAGGTTTTCATGTCCCAAAAGCTCCTGAAGCGTCCGCACATCAACCCCGCTGCCCAGCATAAGCGTCGCCGCCGTGTGCCGCAGCTTGTGCGCCGAAATTTCAGACGACGGCAGTCCCGCCCTCAGCGCATACTTTTTTATCATATCGTGGACGGTTGTGCGTCCGAGCCGCTTAATCTCGCCGTCCTCCTTGCCCTGCCCCGCCGCTAAAAACAAACAGTTTTTGTCGCGCTCAACGGGTATCAGCGTTTTTCGGTGTACAAGATATGTGTTCAGCGCCGAAACGCACGCGTCGTTCAGGAACACAACGCGCTCCTTGCCGCCCTTGCCGCGCAGACGAATCGAGCCGGCCGTAATGTCCGTTAATCGAATGCCGATTAGCTCTGAAATGCGCATTCCGCAGTTCAAAAACAGCGTTAAAATCGCGAAATCGCGCGTTTTGTTGCGGTTTTTCTCGTCCGCCTCAACTGTTTTCAGTAGCTTAACCGAATCCTCAAGCGACAGATAATGCGGCAGCGTCTTACGGAACTTCGGCTGGTCAATATCGGCGGCAGGGTTTACGTCAAGCAGCTTTGTCGTAACTGTCAGATACTTAAAAAACGAGTTAAGCGCGGATAGCTTTCTCGCGCGGGATTTTGCCGAAATGCCTACATCTCCGGCTGAAACATCTGCCCGCCCCGCCCTGTCCTGCGCTAAAAACAGCAGAAAGTCATATATTTCAGAGGAGGTAATCTGCCGCAAAAACTCAACGTCAACGTCCGCAATATAAATGTCGTCAAAATTCGGGGTCTCGTCCGCCAAACCCCAGTGCATTTTAATATAACGCAAAAACATCCGTAAGTCAAGGAAGTATTCATCAACAGTTTTTGCGCTGTGCGCCTTTATCGTCAGATGATACGTCAAAAACTCGCGGAGAATCTTTGGTGTTTCGGGGGAGGTGAAGGACATATGGTCGCTCGACTTTGGGAAACGGCAATATTGCAGAGGGTGCAGCGCCAGCCGTAGCGCCTTGCGGCAACCGCCGCACCGGTTGTAGGGGACGCTGCCCTCAGCGTCCCGATTGCTTAAAATATCTGTTACTGTCAACCTTTTTAAGGCAATGCTGTTCGGCAAAACCAATATTGCGGCGGTTTTTGTAAGCTCGGGACGCTGAGGGCAGCGTCCCCTACAATATCCGCCAATGTTTATCGTGAGCGGCGGGCGGTGTTACCCCGCCCGCCGCGTCTTTTTCTACTCGCCGTCCGGCGTCTCGTCGTCCACCTCGTGGAAGTCCGCGTCGTACACATCGGGGTCGCCTGCCGGCGCGCCGTCCTCTCCGCCCGGAGCCGCACCCTCCGCCGCCGCCTGCTGATAAAGCTGCTCGGATACGGCGTAGAAAGCTTTTTGCAGTTCCTCTGTTTTTTCCTTGATTTCCTCGAAGTTCTCGCCGCCGGACACGTCCTTCAGCTTCTGAACCGCGTCAAGCACCGGCTGCTTTTTGTCGTCAGACAGCTTGTCTCCAAGCTCTGCAAGCGCACTTTCGGACGAATAAATCATCTGCTCCGCCGCGTTTTTGATCTCAACCTGCTCGCGCCGCGTTGCGTCCTCCGCGGCGAACTGCTCCGCCTCGCGCATAGCCTTTTCAATGTCCTCTTTGGACATATTCGTTGAGGAGGTTATCGTTATGTGCTGCTCCTTGCCCGTGCCGAGGTCCTTTGCCTTGACGTTGACAATGCCGTTTGCGTCAATGTCAAACGTGACCTCAATCTGCGGAATTCCGCGCCGCGCGGGCGCGATTCCGTCGAGGTGAAACTTGCCGAGGGTCTTGTTGTACTGCGCCATTTCGCGCTCGCCCTGCAAAACGTGAATCTCAACGCTCGTCTGGCTGTCCGCCGCCGTCGAGAATACCTGTGACTTTGACGTCGGGATCGTGGTGTTGCGCTCGATAAGGCGCGTGCAGACGCCGCCGAGGGTCTCAAGTCCGAGAGACAGCGGCGTAACATCGAGCAGCAGCAGTCCCTTAACGTCTCCGCCGAGAACGCCGCCCTGAATCGCCGCGCCGATCGCGACGCACTCGTCCGGGTTAATGCCCTTGAACGGCTCTTTTCCGACGATGTTCTTAACCGCGTCCTGCACGGCGGGAATGCGCGTAGAGCCACCGACGAGCAGCACCTTTGCAATGTCGTTCGCGGTCAGATTTGCGTCAGACAGCGCCTGATTCACAGGTCCGATTGTTGACTTGACAAGTGAATCCGTCAGCTCGTTGAACTTTGCGCGCGTCAGCGATAAGTCAAGGTGCTTCGGGCCTGTCGCGTCCGCCGTGATGTACGGCAGGTTGATTGCGGCTGTCGTAACGCCGGAAAGGTCAATCTTCGCCTTTTCGGCGGCTTCCTTGAGGCGCTGCATTGCGATTTTATCGCCGGAAAGGTCGATTCCCTCGGCTTTTTTGAACTCGGCAAGCAGCCAGTCAATAACCTTTTTGTCAAAATCGTCTCCGCCAAGACGGTTGTTTCCGGCAGTTGCGAGAACCTCCGCGACGTCTCCGCCAACCTCAAGAACCGATACGTCGAACGTGCCGCCGCCGAGGTCGTAGACCATAATTTTTTGCAGCTGCTCTTTGTCAACGCCGTAGGCAAGCGCCGCCGCCGTCGGCTCGTTGATAATGCGCTTTACGTCAAGACCCGCAATCTTGCCCGCGTCCTTGGTCGCCTGACGCTGCGCGTCAGTAAAGTACGCCGGAACGGTGATAACCGCTTCCGTCACAGGCTGTCCGAGGTAGCTTTCCGCGTCCGCCTTGAGCTTTTGCAGAACCATTGCAGAGATTTCCTGCGGCGTGTAGCCGTGTCCGTCCACCGTGACCTTGTAACCCGTACCCATTTCGCGCTTGATTGAGCTTATCGTCCTGTCCGGGTTCGCCACAGCCTGACGCTTTGCAACAGCGCCGATTAAACGCTCGCCCTCTTTTGAAAAGGCGACGACGGACGGCGTTGTGCGCGCGCCCTCCGAGTTTGCGATGACGACGGCCTCGCCGCCCTCAATGACCGCGACGCACGAGTTTGTCGTACCAAGGTCGATACCGATAATTTTACCCATTTGTTTTTACTCCTTTTCGATAATAGAAGCGTAGTTTGCGCTTCTTGAAAATTTTTATTTATGCAAGCTTTACATAGAGCAAAGCTGTTGCTGCCAATTTATTTTTGCTTACCCGCAGTAAATTATTTTACATTTTGCTGCACAAAGCCCAGCTCGTTGCCGTCTAAGTCCTTTATCGTGAATTTACGCGTACCGTAAGGCATTGTTTCGATTGGCTCAACAATTTCGGTCTTGTCCTTGAGCCTTGACCACAACGCGTCTGCGTCATCCACATCAAAGTTGAATCTCCCGCGGCTCGGAACGTTCTCGTCAACCATAATCGCAAAAACTGCGCCCTCTTCTTGCGCAAAGTCAGCGTACGCCCATCTGTCATTAACGCTTCTGTTCACGCACTCGAATCCGAGAACACTTTCGTACCACTCTACCGCCTTGTCTAAATCGCGGACATTTGCGCGAATATGAGTAAGCCGTGTTTTCATAAGCCTCAAATCCCAATTTATTTATTATTCACAACCACAATCGCGTGCCGCAGCACAGCCGCGCCAAGCCTGAACCCCGCCTGAAACTGCTGTACAATCTCGCCGTCCTCTTTCTCCGTGTCTGAAACCGATGTTACGGCCGAATGCAGCTCCGGGTTGAACTTTTCTCCGACAGCGGGAATTTCCTCTATTCCGAGGGATGCAAACACAGCCTTGAGCTTGTCAAGCGTCAGCTCCACGCCTTTTTTATAGTTCGCGTCGGCGCATTCTGCGCGCGCCGCCGCCTCTAAGCTGTCGTACACGTCCAGAAAGCTGCCTGCTGTCTGCGCCGTTACAGCGGAGAACAGCGCCTCGCGTTCCTGCTTTGACCTGCGGCGAAAGTTTTCGTACTCGGCGTAAAGACGCAGGTATTTTTCCTTTTCCTCGGTCAGAAGCGCGTCATAGTCCGGCAAAACGTCGGCTTCAGCCTCGGGCTGAGCGACTTCTTCCGCAAAATCCTCCGGCAGCTCCTCTTCAAGGGTATCCGTGTTTTTCTTGTTTTTGCTCATATGCTATTACTCCTTAGGCAGCTGCGAAAAATACCGCAGTACAGACAAAATATTCGCGTAATTCATTCTCATCGGACCAACAACGCCGACAAGCAGGTCGCTTTCGTCGGAAAGCTCAATCTTCGCCGCCAGCAGCGACGCTTTTTGCAGCGCCTCGACGCTGTTTTCCTCGCCGATTGTCACCTTAACTGACTCTGTACCGTCCGGCGCGGCAATCGCGCCGCCCGGCTTTTCCGACAGGTATTCAAGCAGCCGCTCCGCGTGCTCCGCCGAACGGAATTCCGGCTGAGATAGCAGCCGTGAAAATCCCGAAAACCGAATCTCGCGGTGTGAAAGGCTTTGCAGCGTGTCAATCATAAACTCCGCCGTAACGGCGGTTAAGCCGTAAATGTCCCCCGTCGCGGTTTCAACCGACGATACCTTTGAAAAGGTTATCTCCCCCGCCGATAGACCGTGAAACGCGGTGTTCACCACCTGACGGAACCGCTTCATAAAGCTGTCTGAAATTACCTCCGGCACCTCTATGACTTTATTATTTACAGAGCCGGTGCTTGTAATCATAATAATTACAAATGAGTATATCGAAACCGGAAGAAAATCAATCCGCTCAACGAGAATTTTTGTTTTCGGCAGCTCTGCCGAAAATGCCGGCAGCCCCGTCGCTTCCGAGAGCATTTTCTCAAATTTCTGCGCCCCGGCAATAAGCTCCTCCGCCATCATCGAAAGCCGAATGGCGAGGTTTTCAGACTCGTGCACAGACTGCCGCTGCCGACGCAGCAGGTGGTTTACATACAGTCGGTATCCCTGAGCTGTCGGTATTCTGCCGGCCGAAGTGTGCGGCTGGGTCAGCAGTCCCTGCTGCTCAAGCGAGGCAAGGCAGCTGCGAACAGTCGCGGACGAAACAGGCAAAAGCTCAGCTATCGCCTTAGACCCGACCGGCTCCGCCGAAGCGATATACAGCTCAATCAGGGCAAAAAGTATTTCATTTTCGCGATTTTGGTTTGACATAGTTGTAGTAGTTAAGGGGCAGCCGGGTACCGTCTCGGAAAACGCCGCAAAAAAATTAGCACTCTTGCCCTTTGAGTGCTAATTTATCATTTTGCGGCGCAGTTGTCAAGTGTATTACAGAAGATTTAACCGATTTTTCACAAATGGGGGGGTGGCGGGTGGGCGTCAGCGGATTATTGTATGAATTTCGCTACTGTATACCTGCTTGGAGGCAACAACTTCGCGCTGCCACAGGTCTAACGGCAACGACCGCTACCCTTGTTGAGCATTCATCTTAACAAATCGCTATGTTCAATCCAAAATTGAATGTTCTCTATTGTGAAAATAGTCGCGCGAATCTGAAAGATGATGTAAATCGGTACGAAAACCAAAACAATAAATAAAACACGCCTTGTTCTAACTAAACGCTTTTGCTGTTTTTCTGATAACCGTAATTCAGCAGAGCCTAATCTTTTGTTAATCCCGTAAATGCCGATTGCCGATGTTATCAACAGGGTAGCGGAAAACACCAACGAAGCACAATAAACAGCCAGTACCCACTGCTCTCTATCGAGGGGTGAGTCTGATACACCTATCTTATAGCTCATAAAAATCAACACAAACAGCTCAGTTAACAGCAACGCGCCGAATACTATCCAAAATTTTTTTCGCATAATTACCCCACCAAAAAGAAATCACAGTTTCTTGATGTACATACCGCCACACCGCAGCCTCCCCCTACTTTATCAGTTTCATCTCACGCAAATTCTTCAGCGAAAACTCCTCGTTTTCACGGAGCATCTTCTCAACAGCCTCCGTATCTCGGTTCTTTACCATTTCCGCCAATGCTATAATCTCGTTACGAGTATCAATACGTCGCTGTATAAGTTCAGGCGTCATCTCAAGAGTTGTTCTTAACCTATAGGTCTCCCGTACCTCCTCAATCGGCGGTCCTACCATTTTCAGTAAAAAGTCAAGTGCCAATTCATAATCGCCTATTTTCAGCGCGATTGGGTAGTATGCGCCGTTACCGCGCGCTCGACTCAAATTTATCTCACATATTTCTGCAAGAGCACCTTTGCAATCCGTTGCTCGCTCATAAACAGGGACTATTTGTTCTTTTATGTCAGTAATTATTTCATCAACCACCCGGTCAATATCTTTTTTGGAATTTTTCTCATACTCATATCTTTTACTTCTTTTATTGGAATCTATTGTGCAAAATTGCATATAAGTGAATACATCGCTCATATGTATTCTGCAGCATAATGGCTCAATATAAAAGCATAGCCTTACCCAAGGTGCATAACGCGTATTAAACCGTTCGTAGAAAAATCCCTGAGCAATATCATTTACCATACGCATACGGCTATTCCTATACCGCTTGAAACCTAAACTCGCAAACTCAGCTGTGAACGCCGCGTTTATTTTATGTACAAAGTAATCCATCGTTGTTGTTCTCCATTAATAACTAGCATATTCAAGATACTTGCTGCCGCCGCTACCGGGGTCTAACATACCTCCGCCAAAACCTGCACCTGATCTGAATTCAGGAAATGTGCTAAATTCGCCGAAGCCAAACTGTGTTGACGGAACTGCTCCGCCCGCCTTAGGTGCTTTATCACAAGCTGAACTACTTTACATATTCAGCAATTTCCTCATACGGTATCACGACTTCAATATGGTCTCCGAGAGCAAAGATAACCGGATAGCTTATGCCGACTCCGCTTTCAGTAAAATAGCTTGATATTCCCTCCCCGGTATCAGCGAGGATAAAGTTTTCCTTAAAGCTTTCGTCCTGCTCAACATACTCATATATTTCAAGCCACTGCTCAGACGGATAGTTTTCTTGACAAAACGCTTTCAGATGACTGAGGTAAATTTCAAAAAAACCATCATCTACTGAATACACATCATTCAGCATTATAAGCTCGCCGTTTTCAAGATTAATATTCGCTGTTTCGAACACACTTATCGGGTGCGCCGCCGTTTCCCGGTTAAACATTCCCTCAAATACAATGCTTGCAACTTCGGCATTTAGCAGCGTGATTTTGAAATTTACTTCGAGCGCCGCATAATTATAGGGAGAAGTGCTCCAGTTCCAAACAAAATCGCCGGGATTCGTGTTTTGAGCAACATTGTATCCGTCCGTAAAGTAATGCTTCAGCAACTGATACGCCGCATTTTCGATAGTTTGATTCACTTTTGTAAGGTCTCTGTCTTTACTTTCGATTTGCGGATATTTAATTTGTATTTGGTTGTCGGCTGAGTTTTCTTCCAAACATTTTGTTATCGTCTGATATAAATCAGCCTCGCTGTGTCTGCGCGAGGTACAACCGAGCAGAAGCGGCGCAGTGATTGCAACAACGATAACAAGAATACCTATTTTGAATTTGTTTTTCATTTTAGCGTAACCCCCTAACCGAGAAGCCCAAGAAATCTATCGTAGATGTCCCGTCTCTTCTCCCAAGACGACGCGTCACCGTGGACTACCGTAGAAACACCTTTTGCCGTCCATCCTTTATTTGCAATTCCGTCGTTTAGATTTTTGCTCGCCCAAAACCACCCCGCAGATGCCCACGCATAATTTGCCGCTACATACGCAGGGCCCTCCATAATACGTGGGTCGCCCATAGCTTCAGCAAAGGCCCGGTAGTTCTTTTCACCCGTAAGCTGAATGTACCCTGCACCATAGTAAGGATAGTATTTTTTGCTTTGTACGTCTCCCCTTTCAATAAGCCATTTACCATAATTCGTTTCGTATGCAATTTGTGCGAGGAAATGCGCAACCTGTTTTTTCATTGTGAAATCGCCGTTAGATATTGTTTTGTTCAACTCGCCGCAACGTGCCACTGCTTCTTCATCAAAGCCCATTTTCCTAAGGTCACTTGGCGACACGTATAAGGGGTTTTGGTCACCGCAACCATCATAACCGGGAGTTACCCCGGCGACAATAATTTTACCTTCCAAGGCATCTTCATACCAGCTATACCCATCGGGATCCGCCCTGTTAATCGGATTGTTTTCACAGTAAGCAAAGATGTTGCAACCATTATATGTTGCCATCACCAAGATATTATCTCCGCTAATAAATCTTCCCACCGCCGGGTCATAGTACCGACTCCCGCAGTAGTACAGCCCGGTCTCCGCGTCGTACACATACCCTCTGTACCGCAGCGGGTTCGCGTTTGCGATTCCTGTATTCCCTGTGATTGCGGTGATTTTCCCCCACGCGTCGTACTCGTACGTGCACACTATATCGCCGTTGCAGTCCATTATCCCGATTATATCGCCCATCGGGTTCTTCATGTACACGTAGCGGCTATCTGAGGGTGGTTACAAAAACCACACTAATCTTTGTATTGCCATATAGCTAATACTTTACCGTCCGATTTCTGAATTAGTATGTTCGGACCTCCGCCCATAAAAAATACAGTGCCTTGAACTAACCAGACTTGATTTATATCATCATAAAATACCCTATACGGCTTTTTCTTTGTCACCGAATCACCAAACAGTTCTATCCAAATGCTTTCTGCCAATTTCTTTGCCTCCTTAACAGAGCCAACAGAACCAAACGGTTCAGTAAATTCTTCAGTGATAGGACGATTATTGCAAAACCCAATCAGCTCATTGTAATCAGATAACGTAATAGTGCCAACAGTATTTGCTTTTTGAAAATAAGCCAAGCAAGCCAGTGCGCCAACAATTGCGAGGATCGAAATTATAATGATTGGAATTAGTATTTTTTTCTTCATATTATTTCCTGCTTTCTATCAGGATGATTTTGATCATACGGTAGATCATTGAATAGTTCCATATCGCCGCCTTTCCGTCTATGCCGTAGTTGTCCATCGTTACAAAAAACCACACTATATTTTGTCTTGCCATAAAGCTAATATTTTACCGTCCGATTTCTGAATTAGTATGTTCGGACCTCCTCTCATAAAAAATATAGTGCCTTGAACTAACCAGACTTGATTTGTATCATCATAAAATACTCTATACGGCTTTTTCTTTGTCACTGAATCACCAAACAGTTCTATCCAAATGCTCTCAGCCAATTTCTTTGCCTCTTTAGCAGAACCAACAAAACCTAACGGTTGAATAGGTTCTTCTGAGACAGGATACTTATCATACAGATCCATGTAAACACTGTAATCAGACAGCGTAAAAGTACCAACGGTATTCGCTTTCTGAAAATAAGCCAAGCAAGCAAGTGCGCCCACAATTGCAAGGATCGAAATAATAATGATAGGAATTAATCTACTTTTTTTCATATCGTCGCCTACTTTCTATCAGGATGATTTTGATCAAACGGCAGATCATTGAATAGTTCTATATCACTGCCATCTGCCGGGTCGTATTTTCTTAGTGTACCTAATGGAGTTGCAACATAAAATGGCACTTTATAAAGGTCCGCCAAACCCTTGTCTTGTGGTGAAAAAATATCATTACCATACTTAGAGTCATACGCAGCGCGTGTATGTAACATTGCTACTTTTGGACGAAGCGCAAACCAAATCACCGAACCTATTACATTACTTTTACCTCCTTTTTGGGGGGGTATGTATGAAAATTGAGTTTTTACTGTCATGTTGAAAATTGGAGTTTTTTTGATTCCTAAAGCCAACAAATACCAAGGTGTTTTGGGTATAGTTACAGAAGAATGTGTAATAGTAAACACTTTGTAAATATACGAAGCGTATTCACGGTTATCTTCAATCGACTTACCATTAGTGTAGTTTCCAAATTCTTTTGCAGCTTCATCTTCTGATTCAAACAAATCTCCGGGTTTGTGTCCATTTGGATCACTCTTATTAACCGGATTATTGTTGCAATACGCAAACAAATTCTTCCCAAGGTGATTCCCGTCTATGCCGGAGACTATGCTGTCCGCCCCAATCCACCGCCCCACCACCGGGTCGTAGTACCGACTTCCGCAGTAGTACAGCCCGGTCTCCGCGTCGTACACATACCCCCTGTACCGCAGGGGGTTCGCATTCGCGATTCCTGTGTTTCCTGTGATTGCGGTGATTTTGCCCCACGCGTCGTAGTCGTACAGAGCCACGAGTCACCGACGATGTTGGTTATTCCATCGCTTATTTCTCCAAATATACTATTATCACATCACCTGTGTCTTGTTCAAGTAGAGCACCACCGGCACCTCCAAAGCCTACACCCAGCAGACCTATCCAATAAGATTTATGAATTTTCCATACTCTATTTTCTGCGTCGTATTCAACCGTTACCCAACCTATACGACGCATACCCGACATGCTGTCTATAAGGCTTACACCAATTTTTCGTGCAGTTTTTGCATCCGGGATATATCCTTGTTCCGGGATATAGTCATATTGCTCAGCTAAATCAATATAGTTCTGCAAACTCGTTTCCTTAACTCGCGGGGACGCGAAGTGTCCCCGCAGAAATATTGTTACCACCAGTATTATAAATAGCGCCTGTACTATGCAAACATAAAACCAAAGTTTCTTCTTCATTTGTAATTCTCCCAACTAAAGCCCGGATACCAAGCGTTCGGATCAAATGGCAACCCATAGGTAACAAGCGTCGTTTCTTCTGTTTTATAGTCGTACTTATACAATATCCCGCTTGGTCCAGCCACGTATGCATCTTTTCTATAAAAAAATTTACTGGCTTTTATATCACCGTCAGAAAACCCATCATTCCCCCAATAGTAATCCGGTTTATAACTTCCGTGTGTGTGTGCAATAGCAACCGTTTTGAAAAGAATCATGCTAAGCGGTGGCGTTGAAGATGTCTCTTTACCTTTTTTTGGCTTAGCATACGTATAAAGCCACTCAGACGTTACGTACGACTTACCATTCTTGGTTCTTAATACGGTATACCATCTGCGAAAAATATATGTAATATATTCGCGGCTCTCATCAATTGATCTTTGGTTGTAATTTCGCGCGAAATCTTCTGCTGCATCATCTGCCGACAAGAATGGGTCACCCGGAGCCTGTCCCGTTGGGTCACTCAAATTCACCGGATTATTGTTACAGTAAGCGTACATATTGTACCCCAGCACACCTGTTCCGGTATCTATCAATTCATCTCCGCTAATAAATCTTCCCACCGCCGGGTCATAGTACCGACTCCCGCAGTAGTACAGCCCCGTCTCCGCGTCGTACACATACCCACGGTACCGCAGCGGGTTCGCGTTTGCGATTCCTGTATTCCCTGTGATTGCGGTGATTTTGCCCCACGCGTCGTATTCGTACGTGCATACTATATCGCCGTTGCGATCCATTATCCCGATTATGTCGCCCATCGGGTTCTTCATGTAGCTGTACTGATAATT
>JAISLF010000094.1 GCA_031260605.1 Oscillospiraceae bacterium | reverse complement strand
TCGCCCCTTTTTGGTTACTTTTTCCGGCGAAGCGGAAAAAGTAACCGCCCGCCGCGCAGGCGCTCTGCAGCGCGAAGCTGCCAAGCTTCGCCCCAATTACAAACACCGCACCCTGCGCCACAGGTAACACGCTTGCACCAGAATAAAAGCAGAACAGAACGGTGAAGCAAACCACGGGCGACCGGGACGGTCGCCCCTACACCGTGCGCCGCGAAAAAATCAGCCCCAAAAACCCGGGCGGCAGATTGCCGCCCCAACGCCCGCCGAAAGTCCCTGCGGAAACCGCGACAACGGGACGTCGAGGACGCCGTCCCCTACAAAAAGTAAAGCATTGAAAAAAGCAAGCCCTGCGGCGAAGCTTCGCCGCAATTTCAAACCCGGCACTCCCGGCACTTTGCGCCGCAGGTCCCCCGCTTGCACCCAAGGCAAAACCCCGCACCCGCCGACCGCCGCAACCCATACCTGACACCCCGACTATTCCGTCCGTCCCCCAAAAAACTCCCCCTTGCACACCACCCCATTCTGTGTTAAAATATCATCACCCGACAAACAACCTACTTCCTCCTCGCAAGCGCAAAGCATCCCGCGTACACCGCCACAAAAATCCCTGCGGCGACAAGCCCGGAGATTTGCGCCGCGCGCAGGAACGACAGCTCCGAGAGCGTCTTGACCTGCACGGCAAGATACCCCGCAACGGGTGCGTCAAGCACGATTACCCTTGTCAGTATCCAGATAAACGCTGCGGAAAGCACTCCCTGCGAGACCTTGCCAATAATGTAGGTTCGCACGGAAAGGCCGCTTTCCCCGATAAAGGACAGCACCTGCATATGCACGGAAAGACCCGCCCAGCCGAGCATAAACGCCGCCATTGCAACGGAGGAAGAGATTGAGGCTGTAGCGTCCTTTAGCGTCCAAACGCCGGAGGAGATTTCTATAATCCCGGTTAGCAGTTTTTCAGACCAGTCCGCGCTAAGACCCAGCGGCCCGAAAATTGTGCCGATAACGTCCGCGATTTTCGGTATAGCGCCCGTTACGACAAGCATTTTTATCAGTACGGTAAAAAAAATGACAAAGCCGCAGATACTCAGCGTTTGCGAGAACGAGGTTTTGATTGCGTCGATAAACGCCGGAATGAACCTCTGCCGCCCCGTCAGAGCTTTCTCACGCACGCGGTATTCCCTGTAGTCCTCGCGGCCGCGTCCCCAGAAACGAAAACACACGCCAATGAGCAGGGACGACACCGTGTGCACAAGATACAGCAAAAGCCCGATTTGCCCGCTTGAAAATATACCCGCGCCGACTACTCCGAATATAAACGCGGGACCCGAGTTGTTGCAAAAGGACAGCAGCCGTTCTGCCTCCTGCTTCGTGCATTTTCTGCCGTTGTAGAGCGTGATTACCGTCTTTGCGCCGACAGGATAGCCGCCGATAAAGCCGAGCACAAATGCCGCCGAGCTTGCGCCGGACACGTTGAAGAGCGGCCGCATTATCTTTTCGCAGAACCTGCCGAGCAAATCCGCAACGCCTGTTGAAATGATAAGTGCGGACAGCACGAAAAACGGGAACAGCGACGGAACAATCACGTTCCAGCACAGTTCAACGCCGGATTTTGCCGCGTCTACTGACTGCTTCGGGTACACGATAAGTGCGGCGCAGGCGAGAATCAGCCCTGCCGTCTGCAAAACATCTATAATAAGCTTGCGCTTTGATTTTTGAGGCATACTCAATGTATATGTAATAACTCCCTTTCACTTGCATAAAATTTATATAGGCAAGGCAGTCCAAAAGCTCTTTTTTCGCTGACTGCGCTTGCAAAAAGATTTTTTTCGCAGGTGAACACTTGAGGCGAGTTAGCGACATAACAAAAGCCCTGTCAGACCGGCTTGCAGGGGGCATAACGCGCGAGGCGCTGCTTGAATTCTCCCCCGGCAGGGCGCTGACTGTCGATTTTTATGAGAGCCTGACCGAGGTATCGGAAAGCTTTATTTCGTTCACAGCGGGCGGGCGGCTTTTCGGCATATCGGGTGTTCGGCTTGAGCTTTTTTCAGTCGGGCGCACCGCACTGCGCGTCACAGGCGAGATTACCGGCATTTCGGCGACAAGGGTAACGGGCGGTGAGCATGAGGGGAATTAACCGCCGTCTCCGCTCTGCGCGGCTCGCCAAATGCTACTGCGCCGCGCCGCACAGGGTTATCAGCAAGCTGACCGGAGCCGGAATTCATCTCTCGCGAGTGAATGTTTCTTCCGACGGGTATTTTACGTTTCGCTGTGCTTGGCGTGACAGGAAAAGGATAGAGGAGCTGTCTCGCGGCGGCGATTTTTCCGTCGAATTTGAGAGCGGCGGCGTCCGGCAAAGTCCCGCGCGGTTTATTCTGCGGCGCAAATATTTGATTTTAGGGCTGATTGCGGCATTTCTACTCTTGCGTCTGACAGGACTGCATATCAGACAGATCGAGGTTTACGGCAATGAGACTGTTCCGCGGGCAAGAATCCTGTCTGAGCTTGAAAAGCTCGGCTTCGGCTACGGAACGCTTGCCGCGACGGTACACTCCGAGCAGTTCAAAAATGGAATCCTCGCGGCGATACCTGAGCTTGGCTACTTTGCCGTGAACACTAAAGGCTCCCGCGCGGAGATTATCGTCCGTGAACGTGAGCCAGTTCCCGAGATATTCGACAGGGAAAAACCCGTTGACCTTGTAGCAAACCACGACGGCATTGTTCTCTCAGTTACGGCAACGGAAGGGCTCGCCGTCGTCGGAGTCGGCTCAACCGTGACAAAGGGCAGCGTTCTTGTGGCAAGCAACCCCGCCCTTGAGGACTACGGTATGTCCGGCGCGCACGCGGCGGGAGAGGTTATCGCGAGAACGGAGCTTACGCTTGAGGCGGTTTTGCCGCTTGGCATTGTTACAAAGAATAATACCGGTCAGACAAAGCACAAATATGTCTTTTCCCTCTTTGACAAAACGCTGTCCCTCGGAAAGATTGCGCGGAGTGACGCAGGCGTTACCCGAAAGGCGTACACGCCACGGCTCTTCGGCTCATATCTGCCGTTTGAGCTTGAGGTGACGCACTCTGAGGGCTTTGACGGAGAGGGAGCCGTGCTGTCTGAGGACATTGCAGAGCGGATTTTGCGAAAACGCCTGTCTGAAAGGCTTGCGGAGGAGCTTGAAAAAGCGTCCGAATTAGGCGAAACAAAGGCGTATGTACACGCGTTTAAGTTCCGCAAGGAGGTCTCCGGCGGTGTTATGCGGCTGACGCTGTACGCCGAGGTTATAGAGAATATCGCGGTTGAAAAACCGATTGGTTAAATACTATTTTGTACAAAGGATAAGAATTTGGCAGCAGAAATTTCAGTAAAATACTTCGACAGAGTGACCTCTGTCACGGAGCTTTTCGGGACACTCGACGCAAACCTCAGGCAGATAGAAAACCAGCTGCGGGTGCGAATTACAGACAGAAACGGCGAGCTGAATGTCTCCGGAGAGGACGCGCAGGCGGAGATTGCGGCACGGACGCTTTCGGCGCTTATCGACATTCTGGCAAAGGGCGAGACGATCGACGAGGGCACGGTCAGCTACGTTATGGGTCTTGCGGGTAAGGGCGAGGAGGGCGCCGTCGTCGGGCTTTTGTCCGACATTGTCGCGATTACGGCAAAGGGAAAGCCTGTTCGCGCAAAAACGACAGGACAGTCCAAATACCTCAAGGCAATTCAGAAAAACACAGTCACGCTTGCCATCGGACCCGCCGGAACGGGAAAGACTTATCTCGCCGTTGCGATGGCAGTTAAAGCGTTCAAAAACCGTGAGGTGTCGCGCATTGTGCTCACGCGCCCGGCTGTTGAGGCGGGCGAGCGTCTCGGCTTTTTGCCCGGCGACCTTCAAAGCAAGGTTGACCCGTACCTGCGTCCGCTGTACGACGCGCTTTTTGATATGCTGGGCGCGGAGGGGTACGCGCGGCAGCTCGAAAAGGGTGCAATCGAGGTCGCGCCGCTTGCCTATATGCGCGGGCGCACGCTGGACGATTCGTTTATAATCCTCGACGAGGCGCAAAACACCTCGCGCGAGCAGATGAAGATGTTTTTGACGCGCCTCGGACTCGGCTCAAAAATCGTGATAACGGGCGACATTACGCAGATTGACCTGCCGACAGACAAGGTATCCGGCCTAAAGGACGCAATGCGAGTACTGGAGGGCGTGCCTGACATTGCAATATGCCGCCTGACGGCGCAGGACGTAGTGCGGCACGTGCTTGTGCAGCGGATTATCGAGGCATACGAACGGCGGGAAGCGGAGATTAAAAAGAAGAAGTAGTCCAGTGCGGTCGGAAGCCGGCAGTTACTGCGCCTTTTGTTTTGCTGTTTGACTTGGGTGCGTGCAACCGTGCGCCGTTTGTTGCGGAGTTTGTAATTGGGGCGAAGCTTGGCAGCTTCGCCCTGCTTTGCGCCTACGCGGCGGGCGGTTACTTTCTTGCTGCGGCAAGAAAGTAACCAAAGAAGCCGCTTTTAGGCTTAGGCGAGTTGCGTTGCGGCAAGTGTAGGTGTCCGTGCGTCCGAACCCTGACAGAACTGCCGACGGACGGGCTTGCGCCCTATGTGCCAATGGTAAGTGTCGGCGGGTGGCAACCAGAATTTGGCGAAGCTCACCCGCACCGCGCCCTGCGCTGTATGGTGCGGGCAATACGCCGCGTGTCCCGACGCGCAAAGCGCGGAGGTAGACGAGGGTACCCGCCGCACCCACACAGCAAGGTGCAGTGGTCTGACGCAAAATCCGGCGGCAAGCCCAACAAGGGACGTCGAGGACGCCGTCCCCTACGGAGATTGTTGTGGTAACGGGGCATTGCCTTGAACCGTAAGTTTGCACCCACCGCAGCCACAACCCCACCCCGTCGGGAGACGCACCGCATTGCTGCACAATACGCGGCAGCAATCGTAGCAGCAATTACCTTCCGGTTGGCACCCGTAGGCAGTTCGCGGTAAGTTGCAGCCTTACCCGAGTCAGCATCCCCGCGACAGGCTTCGCCCCTGCGTGTGGCGGTGCTCAGGCGTTCGCGCACTCCACCGCAATACGTCGCGAGGACAGGCACAATTTCTATTGTCACCACCGCAGTTCCCGTATAAAAAAGATTGCTTCTTCTAAAGAAGTCGTCCCTTTTTGGTTACTTTTTCCGACGAAGCGGAAAAAGTAACCGCCCGCCGCGCAGGCGCTCTGCAGCGCGAAGCTGCCAAGCTTCGCCGCAATTTCAAACTTAGCAACCTACGCCGCAGGTAAAACGCTTGCACCCAAGCAAAAGCAAAGCCACACGGCGAAGCAAACCACCGGGACGGTCGCCCCTACGTACCAACAAAGTTTCTGCAATAACCCAGCTCGCCGTCAAAGTGGCGCGGTAGTAAAAATTTCTTGTTGCATTCTGTCGCAAACTCCAATATAATAGGTGAAAGACATTTCAGCGGCTGACCTGCCGCTTGTCTGTCTTGTCTTTATCAACAAACATTTTAGGAGAAAGATCTATGAAATCGCAGAATTCATCCGAACCGCGCATTTCCGGCTATCTGCCGGGGGAGCGACCGCCTATTGGCAAAATGCTCATCTTTGCACTGCAGCAGCTTGTTGTTATCTTCCCGGCGACAGTTCTTGTCGCGCTTATCACGGGGTTTGACATTGCAACAACGATTTTCGCCTCCGGCTTTGCAACAATCGTTTTCACACTCGTCACACGCGGAAAGCTTCCGCTGTATTTCGGCAGCAGCTTTTCGTACATCTCCGCTATTGCCGCGCTTTTGGCGCAGAGAGCGGTAGAGGCGGACGGTATCCAAATCGCGCAGTTCGGTATCATTTGCTCCGGTCTTATCTCGATAATTGCGGGACTTATTATCAACAAGTTCGGCGAAAAGCTGATTAACCGCATCTTGCCGCCTATCGTCACAGGCTCTGTCGCGGCGGTTATCGGCCTTTCCCTTGCCGGCTCGACGATAAACAATCTCGTCGGCAACTACTCTGACATCGGGCGCGGCGGCGCGAATTTCCTCGTCAGCAACCTGCATTTAGTCGCCGGCGTTATCACGCTTGCCGCTATAATTGTATTCTCGGTCAAGCTCAAGGGCATTGCGGCGCAGATTCCGATTCTGCTTGCGGTTGCCGTCGGGTATGCGTCCGCGGTTATTCTGGGGCTTATCTTTAAGGTAAACGTAGTTGATTTCTCAGGCATTCGCGATGCTAAATTTGTCGCTTTGCCGGGCTTTTCACTGCCGAAATTCTCGCCTCTCGCGCTGCTTGCGATAACGCCGATTGCCATTGCGACAATCCCGGAATCCTCGGCGCACCTGTTCCAGATTGACACGTACATCTCGCGCATTGCCAAAGAAAAAGGCGTGAAAGACCCGAACATCAAAAAGCACCTCGGGCTTAACCTCATCGGAGACGGTGTTGCGGACATTGCCGCATCAGTCTTCGGCGGACCCGGCGGCACCAGCTACGGCGAGCACATCTCCACCATGTCGCTGACGAAAAACTTCTCGGTCGCAACGGTTGTGACAACCGCGATTTTCGCGATTATCGTTTCGTTTTCCGGGATACTCTCGCAGGTTATCTACTCAATCCCGGCGGGCGTCGTCGGCGGACTGAGCATTTTCACGTTTGGTATGATTGCCGTGCAGGGCTTCCAGATTCTCATTGAGAACAAGGTAGACCTGTTTGACGTGCGCAATATCGCAATCATCGCGGTTATCTTTATCGTCGGACTTGCACCGTCAGTTCCGATATTCGGCTTCCAGGCGCCCTCAATCGCAACCGCCGCAATCGCGGGAATTGTGCTCAGCCTGATTCTGTCCCCCGGCAAGAAAAAGAGCAATTAGCAGTAAAGCAGCCGGTATTACAGTACAAAAACACCCCCGGGGAAGCACGCTTCCCCGGGGGTGTTTGCTTTTTCAAAAAGCTACCGTCCGTTCTTCTCGAACAAAATCCGGAGTCCGTCTAAAATAAGATTCTCGTCCAGAATCAGCTTTTCGCGGCAGTACGGCGCAATGCTCGGCGCAATCCCGCCTGTTGCAAGCACTGTGGGCGTGTAGCCGAGCTGCTCGTAAAACCGCACGAGCATTCCGTCCACCATTGCCGCCGCGCCAAACACGAGTCCGCTCTGCATACACTCGATTGTCCCCGCCATAATCGGGTGCGCGGGCGCTTCAATCGTCACCTTCGGCAGCAGCGACGCGCAGGCTGACATTGCGTCTGCCGAAACGCGCACTCCGGGGCATATTGCGCCGCCGACAAACGACGCGTTTTGGTCGAGAACAGACAGCTTTGTCGCCGTACCCATATCGACGATGATTACCGGCGCACCGTATTTCTGTATCGCGGCGACGGCCGTTGCAACCATATCCGCACCAAGCTCACCGGAATTTTCTATGCGGATATTCAGCCCCGTTTTCATTCCCGAACCAACAATCAACGGCTTTTTGCCGCAGACACGCTCCGCCGCAACGCGCATCGTCGCTGTCAGCGGCGGCACGACAGATGAGATTATGCTCCCGGAAAACACCGAGTGCGCGTGCTCAATGCTCTTTACCGTGCCGTTTGTGCGCAGGACGGAATACAGCGTCGCCGTATACTCGTCCGAGGTTTTTATTTGATCCGTCGCAATCCTAAAGGTGGCGACGGTTTTGTCTCCCTCCGCGATTCCGAAGAGAATGTGCGAGTTCCCTATGTCAATTGTGAGTATCATATGTGATTGCTCTCCAAATCTCCGCTTTCGGCTTACCTCGAAAGCTATTATTGTGCAGGCAGGTTTTCACCCGCGCCGTAACTCGAAAATTCCTCTTCCGTGCCGTTAAAAACATTCATATCAATATATTTTTCGTCTCCGCTGTAGCCCTTGAGCCGTGCGCGGTTTGCGTACTGCCAGAAGGTCCACGCCCGCTCGCCGGGCAGGCGCGGCGATGTTAAAACGCTGCGTATCCAAAGGTCATAGCCGTCAAAGCTACCCGTGAGGTACAGCTCAAAGGTCTGCGCTGTCGCGTAGATTACCGGCCGCAGTCCGTAGTGCTCCTCAAGCGCCGAAAGCAGTACGCTAAGCTCCGCGCTTACCGTGTCCGCACTCGGCGGACTGCTTGCGTAACCGCCGTAAAGCTCAAGGTCAACAACAGGCGGCAGCATTCCGGGCATTCCCGGCACTGCGGCAATAAAATTTTCCGCCTGCGTCGTGCCTGCGGAATCAAAGCTGAAAAAGTGGTATGCGCCGACGCGCAACCCGCTTTGCTCTGCTCCGGCAAAGTTCTCGGCAAAGCGCTCATCCCGCGCGGAGCTGCCCTCAGTCGCCTTGATAAAGGCAAAGCGTATGTCCTGCCTAGCCAGCGTCTGCCAGTCAATTTTTCCTTGATAATGCGACACATCAACGCCGCGAATCGGGTATTTCGCGCGTGACGGATGATTCAGCAGCACCGCGCCGCGCGATACAAGCGCCACCACCAAAAGTGCCGCGGCAACCGCAAGTCCGACAGCCGCCGCGACGATTGCAAGAGTCCTTTTAACGCGCGGCTTCACTTTGCTTTTCACGCCCTACAGCGTAAAAAACTCCGGTACGCCGCTGTTGTACACGCGCTCCGGCTCTCCCGCGATAAGCGGCAGACAGTAGTCTATAAACTCCTGCGTAACATAGGTGCCGTCCTCTGTTATCATCTCCGGCGGTACCTTTTTCTCGGCATTTGCAACGTCAGCCACATCAAACAGCGAAAACGAGCTTTGATATGAGCTGTCTGTATAACAAACGCCGTCCTCACAGACGTGTCTCGGCGGCTCACGCAGTATTCCCGCCATCTTGCCCGTATGCCCCGCAATCGCCGCCACAACGGCAAAGCGTCCCGCGCCCTCCGCCTCTGTTATATCAACGCCCGAAGCCGAATGCGACGCGCACCGCTGAAGCAGTGACAGCTCAATTCCGCGCGTTTTAACGCCGAGCCTTTCCTTGACAATTGCGGCAAGCCGCGCGGCAAGTCCGCCGAGCTGAGCGTGGGCAAAGCCATCCGTTCCCGAAACCTGCGCTTCGGAAACAAACGTGCCGTCAGCCAGCGTCAGCCCCTCGGATACGACGACAAGGCATTTGGATTTTCTTTTGTAAACCTCCGCGACTGCCGACAGGAATTCCTCCACATTAAAGACGCGCTCAGGCAGATAAATGAGGTCCGGCGCGGTGGGTGAGCTTCTGAAATCGGCGATTCCGGGCACGGCAAAGGCTGCAAGCGCCGCGCTCCCGGCAAGCCAGCCCGCGTGACGCCCCATAGCCTCAATTATCGCGACAGAGCCTGTGTCGTAAACCGAATTGTCGAGCGCGCACTCTGCCGTAACCGTCGCAATGAACTTTGCGGCGGAGGGAAAGCCCGGGCAGTGGTCGGTCAAAACAAGGTCGTTGTCGATTGTTTTCGGAACGCCGATAACGCGGCATTCATACCCGCTTGTCTCGAAATAACGCGAGATTTTCGCGCAGGTGTCCATTGAGTCGTTGCCGCCGTTGAGGAAAAAGTAGCGTATATTGTGCTTGCGGAAAACGTCCTCAATGATTTTGTACTCTCGTACGTCCTCCTCGGGATTTTTCAGCTTGTGGCGGCAGGAGCCGAACGCGGCGGACGGCGTGTTTTTCAGAAGCGGCAGGCGTGCCTGAAGCTCCTCGCCGATTTCAATTAAATTGTCGTCCAAAATACCGCGCACGCCGTGCTTTGCCGCAAAAACGCGGTCAATTTCCGGCGCGGAAAGGCAGGCGGCAATAACGCCGTAGGCGGAGGTGTTAATAACGGAGGTAGGCCCCCCGGACTGCGCAAAAAGTGCGCTGCCGGTTAGGTTAGGCATTGGCAGGAGTCCTTTTTTGTGATATTGCTTTTATTATATAGTATTGCAAAAAAAAAGTCAAATGTACGCGCGACGCAAGGGCGGGTACGCGTACCCGCCCTTGCGTCGCCCTTCTTTCGGCTTAACGGCACGCTATCTGTCATAGCGCAAAGCGCGGTAAAGCGTCGTGCCTGTTTCAAGCAGCAGGGCGAACACTACAATGCCGAAAAGAATCACATTCAGGTTAGTCGCAAAAACGACGTTTTCTTCAAAGATTAGTGTGAACCTATCGACGAAGGCGGGATTGACAATGGCAGGGTTTAAGAGGAAAACCCCGGCAAATAGCACCGTTAGCAGATTTGCGCCCACAGTTACCGCCGCGAGACGGCGGCTGTATCTTCTCTCATAAAGCCTGAAGATTTCCTTGCCTATGCCTATCGCCGACAAAATAACCACCAGATACCAGACGGAATGAATGTAGCCCGTGTCCAACGCAGATACCCACCCTGTATCGGCGCTGTAACCGCCCATAATATAAGGAAAACCTAAAAACAAGACGGCGGCAAAAATGTTCCAGCAGATACTTAGAACCGGGTCGTGGATTTTCACACGCGCCCGCTTGTCCGGAACCGCCTGAAGCTTTGACAAAAAGTCAGGACTGCCGACTTTGACGTTTTTGCGCTCCAAAATAACGCAAATCACCAGCACCCAAATCAAGCCCTGAAAAGCGCCCTCTATCCCGCCTCTGGCAGTACTTGAAACGAATTCTGAGATGTAGCCTGAAGTGCTGATTGGCACGGTTAACTGCGTGAGTGTTTCAATCGCCGAAACAAGCGCAACCACGATTGCCGCAATTGGAATGACGATTCTTATAAGCCGCTTAAACCAAAGGTAGTAAATTCCGCTTAGAAGCGCCTTGCCCTCGTTCCCGCTGTATTTGACGGCAAGCTCCGCCGGATCCCCCAGCTCGGTCAGCACCGCTTTCACATCGGCTTCTGTCGGCTCCACTCCTGCGCAGCGGGCTTCCAGCGTGTCGGAGATGATGCTTTCAAGCTCCCTTTCAACATCCGCCTGTGATTTCTGCGGCAGATGGCTGACGACGGCATAAATATACCGTTTGATTAATTCATTGTTCTTCATTTTTATTTCTCCTCCAAAAGTTTTGTCATGCTTTGCGAAACGGTGTCCCAGTGCCGCTTCAGCTCGGTTAGAACCTCGCTGCCGAATGCGGTGGTGCTGTAATACTTGCGCGGCTTCGCTCCGTCCGTGTTCCATATGCTCTCCAGCAGCCCCTGCTCCTCCAGCCGCCGCAAAAGCGGATAAAGCGTGTTGCCCTCAATGGCAATGCCCGTGTCCGACAAGCGGCTGATGAGGTTGTAGCCGTAGGTCGGCTCTTTCAGCATGGTCAGCACACAGAGGACGACGGTTCCGCGCCGGAGCTCCAGCAAAAACCCCGACACAATATCGGATTTATCCATAGCGCTTACCTCCTCAAGGTTAGTGTTAAGCCCATTATACTGTATTCCGCACATTATGTCAATAGGGAAATTATAATTTTTTTGAAATTAAGAATCTGGGGGCGTATTACCGAAAAAAATCCCCCCTGCGCAGGACAATGTCCTGCACAGGGGGGGGCTTTGCGGCGCAATACCGCAGGCTTTAGCTTTACTTATGCGTCTCGCTGCGGGCAAACAGCCAGGTACCCACCACAAGGAACACCGCAGTCAGTCCGACTATCGCCGCCAGCGTCACCGCCGGGTTAAACAGCACCACATTCGCGTACTCAGGCGTTCCGGCGTACACTACCGCGCGGACGAGGTCAAGGCAGTAGGTCATCGGCATAAGGCGGTTGAGCACAAGCAGTATGCCGCTTGAGTTGTTAATCGGAATTATCGCGCCGGAAAGGAACATCTGCGGCATTGTAACGAGCGTCACCGCCATATTCGCCGCCTTTTTGTTCTTGATCGCGCCGATCAGCAGCATTGAAAACGCCCCTGCCGCGAGGCACATAAGCGGCGCAAGTCCGAGTATCGCAAAAAGCTGCCCGGCACCGAGGTGTATTCCCATAAACAGCCCGACAATAAGCGTCCCGATACAGGAAACAATCGCCATAAACGCAGAGCCGAGTATCGTCCCGATAACAATGGCGTACCGCGAAATCGGCGCAATCATCATTTCCTGCGTAAAGTTAATTTCCTGATCCTCAACAAGACTTGTTAAGCCCTGCGAGGTCATCATAAACAGCATATTGACGAGCATTCCGATCATCATAAACTGCCCGTAGTCAAAGCCGAGTCCTCCCGCCATATTCTGCGAGAGGTTCCCGCCGATCATACCCATCATAACAACCGGCATTGCAAGGCTCATAATCAGCGACGCCGGTGATTTCAGCGTAAGCAGCACGCCCCGCGCCAGTATTGTGACAATTGCGTTCAGCTCGCGCATAAATCCTGATTTGCGCTTCTTTGCGATTGAATTGTTCATGCCACCTCGCCTCCTGTCTTTTTCAGGTACTCAATGTACGCGTCCTCAAGCGTCGGCAAACACACGCGCGGCGTCGGGTCAAACGCAAGCGTGCGCTTTAACTCCTCCGGGCTGCAACAGGCGGCAATTTCGCCGTCGTTTATTATGCATACCTTATCGACGTTTTCCGCCTCGTCAATATAGTGCGTTGTCAGGAACACCGTCGTACCGTTTTCGTGCCGCGAGTGGTTGATGTACTCCCACAGGCTGCGGCGGCTTACCGCGTCAAGCCCCTGCGTCGGCTCATCTAAAAACAGAATCTTCGGCGTGTGAATCAGGCTGCGCACAATCTCAAGCTTGCGCTGCATTCCGCCCGAGAGCTTTTTTATCGGCTTGAACAGCCAGTCCTGCATTCCGACGATTTCGGCAAGCTCAACAACACGGTCGCGGTACGCCTTGGGCATCATCCTGAACGTCGGGCGGTAGCCGAACACGCCGTACAGACAGGCGTGAAAACGAATGTTCTCCTCTGCGGAAAGCTGCGGGTCAAGGCTCGGCTTCTGGAATATGATTCCGACCTTTTCGCGAACCTCCTTTGCCTGCTTGCCAACGTCAAGTCCCGCGATTTTCACCTCGCCGCCTGTTTTAGACAGCGTTGTTGTGAGAATCGAAATTGTCGTCGTCTTGCCCGCGCCGTTCGGACCGAGAAAGGCGAAGAACTCACCCTCGCCGACAGAAAAGCTGATGTCGTTCACCGCGGGAACCTTTGTCCTGTCGTATTGCTTGACAAGACCCGATACTTCTATAACTGCGCTCATAGTATAGCCTCCGGAACTTTTACGGCGTCAACATCGCTGACGGCGCCGAGGAGTAACATTACAAAAATAATGATTATGCTCATAAAAAAGCACCTCCGTTTGATTTATGTCGTTATTATAACGGCGCAAATTAAACGGAGGTTAAATGTAGTGTAAACGGAAGGTAAACTTGAAAAAAGTTTTTGCCTGCGATAATGTATTACCTTTGTGTGCCGGGGATATACTGCTGCGCTCAGTTACTCTTCGCCGCTTCCCGCTCCGCCGTCGCGTTCTTATACAGCTCCTCGGTCGCAAGCGCGATTTTTGTCACGGAAATCCCTTCACCCTCAGGATAGATATACAGTGTATCTGTTATGGTGTTCAAATCAATGCAATCGCCGTGCTTTTTCAGATAGTTGTATTCTATATGGCAGGAATACAGCTCACGCGGTTTCCAGCGCTTCTCATAGGCTTCGCCGCCTAACTTGCCCCTTAGCGTAAAGCCCTCCATATTATGCGTAAGCTCAGCCTCGCCGAGGTCTATAAACCCGCGCGCGTTCGGCAGCGAATCCACATGCGCCTTTGCAAAAAACGAATACTCTCCGCGCTCAACCTCCGCGCGGACATTTTCGCGCTCCCACTCGTACCAGTCGGGGATATGCGAAAACTCTGTTTCGCCGCCCTCCGCGCGCAGCTCGCCGAGCGTCGTCATTTCCCAGCGCTTGCCGCAGCTCGTGCAAAACAGCTCATGCTTTGCGGACTCCATTTTGTACTCAGTCCTGCAGTGCGGGCACTGGTACAGAACCTTGTGAAGTCCCTCGGCGCGGTCGCGCGAATTAACGTGCAAATTATTTGCCTTTTGCCATGCAAAATCATCATATACAAAGGAAGCGCGAACCTTTTCGTTGATTTCGGCAGGCGTAAGCTGCTGCGTTTGCTCCTGAGTGAGCAGCAATTTCATTTCCGCGCGAAGTGACTGCAGCTTGCGCGCCTTAGTTCCCCAGAACGGCGCGGTTATGTGGTGCCCGTGCATAAGCAGCATAACTACGGGAATATCCAGCAGCCGGACGAACTTTCCGATAGAATCAGGCAAAACAGCCTGCGCGCCGCAGAGTGAATACCGCGCCTCGGGATACAGTACAATGATATTGCCCTTGTTTTTGGCGTAAACCATATTGCGCACAAGCTGCGCGGCGTTTGTGAATTTGCGCACACCGATACCGCCGGCGTTGCGAAGAAGCCACTCGCGCTTAATGAATCCGTCAATTGCAACCACATAGTTTGCGCGGCGCGGAAAAATCGCGGCGGTCATTATCTTGAAGTCAAGAAAGCAGTTGTGATTGCACAGCAGAAGATACGGCGGCTTAATTCCCTCAAGCCCGTGTTTTTCGATCTTTGAGCGGTGCCGCCACTTTGACGGGAAGCTGATCGCCCAGGTAATCGGGGTTAAAAACCGCCGCTGTGAAGTCGGCTTTTTTGACATATCGAATCGCTTAAAATTGCCTATCATTAATATTGTCCTCAGGTAAAAATTATTCTATATTTCAGCTGTTTTTTCTGCAATACAGCACTTAAACAGTTTGGTGCGCACTGCCGTTGCTCCGTCCTTGCAGAGGTGCTCCGCCCTATGCTTGCGCCGCACCCTGTCCCCTACTCTGCAGGTTCTGTCCCGCTCACCGGCAGCACAACCGTGAACACCGTGCCGCTGCCCGGCTCGCTTCGGACGCTTATTGTCCCGCCGCTCATCTCCGTAATCTTCTTTGCAAGCGACAGACCCAGTCCGTTTCCGCCCAAAGCGCGGTCGCGCGACTTGTCCGCCTTGTAAAACCGCTCGAACACGTGCAGCATATCCTCCGGCGCAATACCGGCGCCCGTGTCTGCAATTATGACTGTCGCCGCACTATCATTTGCCGTGAGCGTTATGCGAATATTGCCGTGCACCGGCGTGAACTTTATCGCGTTGTGCAGGAGGTTTACCCAAACCTGCGAGAGCAAATCCGCGTCTCCGTAAAGCCCGCATTTTTGCAGCTCGGCCTCAAGGTTCAGTTCCTTTGCCGCCCACTGCGGCTCAAGCATAAGCGCCACGCGCTCAAGCTGCTTATCGAGCCTGAAAACCTCCGGATTCAGCGGTTTTTTCTCGCTGTCCAGCGCGGAGAGCTTCAGCAAATTATCGCTCAGACTTGACAGACGCTTTGTTTCCGCCTCAATAATCTCGGCATAGTGCCGCCTGTCGTCAGCGGGCAGCGCGTCGTTCTTCAAAAGCGCGGCAAAGCCCCCGATTGAGGTAAGCGGCGACTGTATCTCGTGCGACACGTTTGAGATAAAGTCCTGCCGCATTGTCTCAAGGCTGCCTAAATCGCGCGCCATTTTGTTTATTGCTTCTGTAATGTCGTTATGCGGAAGGTTTTCGTTCGGCGTCAGCAAAACGTTGAAGTTTCCCCGCGCTATTTCCGCAAACGCGTCAAGCAGCTGCGAATGCACGTCCTTGTTCGGGTTATCCCGAAGCTTTCTTGCGCGAATGGCATTCACGGTCAGCGCTATTACAACAAAAAGGAGAAACCCCGTAACGCCGCTTATTGCGGTTTCCAGCGGTTCTGGCGGTGTGCCCGTCAGTTTGTACACCTGCGCCGTGAGCAGCGCGCCTAAAACAAAGCACCCCGCCAAAACCAGTAACATTGCAATGAACACAAGCGCTATTGTCACCGCGGAGTGCGGCTGAATTTCCTGCTGACGGTCACGCCGCTTTTCGTGCTTTTTTCTGCTCATTGCAGCACCTCCAGCCGGTATCCGAGACCGCGCACTGTTGTAATCTTAAACCCGCACGCCTCGGAGGGGAACCGCTCACGCAGGCGGCTGATATGCACGTCAAGCGTGCGCTCGTTGCCGTCGAAATCGTAGCCCCAGATGTCCTCAATCAGCCCGTCGCGCGAAAAGGTTCTGCCGGGAAAGCCGGCCAGCTTAAACAGCAGCTCGAATTCCTTCATCGGAATATCCTCGCGCACTCCGCCGTTGCTGACGGAATAACTGCTCCTGTCAACCGTGAGCCTGCCTATTTGCAGCACCTGCGACGTTTCGATTTTGTACCGCCGCAAAAGTGCCTTGACGCGCAGCAAAAGCTCGTCTCCCTCAAACGGCTTTGTAAGATAATCGTCCGCACCAAGCTCAAAGCCCTTGACCTTTGCGGGAAGCTCAGCCTTAGCCGTCAGCATAAGTACAGGCAGGTTTTCGTAGTACTCACGCAAGGCGCGACACAGCTCGTAGCCGTCCATATTCGGCATCATTATGTCGATAATCGCCATAGCGGGCGTTTCGTCCGCTGATTTTTCCAGCGCGTCAGCGCCGTCTGCCGCCTCGATGACCTCAAAGCCTCCGCTTTTCAGGAGTGCACGAACAAGCTCGCGGATATTAGGGTCGTCGTCGGCAATAAGAATCTTACTCATTGTTTTATACCTCGAGGTAAGGGTAACATGGGAATGTAAACAGCGGGTAAATTCGCAGGCGTCGCGTGGACGTTTGAGATATTGTAACATATTTTTTGCTGCATTGCAAGATGGGACGGGATTTGTCTTTTTTACGGCAATATTTCGGCGGGGTGGCTTCCCGCCTGGTGCCGGGGCGCCCTGCTGTTTGCCGCGAAGTTGCAAGCGTTTGTTAGAGCTTTGCCTTTGTGGGGGCGGCAACCTGCCGCCCGGGGTCTATGGGCTGGTTTTTCGCGGGAAACGCCGTAGGGGCGACCGTCCCGGTCGCCCGCTGGCGAGGTTGCTTTCTTTTGTCTGCGGCGCAGCTTGCGGGGTTTGGCGGGATTTTGCTTTTTCAGGGCTTTGCGTTTGTAGGGGACGCTGCCCCCAGCGTCCCTTGTTGCGGTTGCCACCGAGGTTTTTGTGGATGTCGGGGCGGCAACCGGTCACCCGAGGTTTGCTTCGCCTTGTGGGTTTGCGCTTTTCTTGGGTGCAACCGTTGACCTGCGGCGCAGGGTGCGTTGCTTGTAATTGCGGCGAAGCTTCGCCGCATTGCGCTGCTTTGCGCCTACGCGGCGGGCGGTTACTTTTTCCGCTTCGCCGGAAAAAGTAACCAAAAAGGGGCGACTTCTTTAGAAGAAGCAATCTTTTTTTATACGGGAACTGCGGTGGTGACAATGCGGATATGTGCTGTTCCCCACGACGTATTGCTGTGGAGTGCGCGAACGCTTCCGCTGCGCCGCACGCAGGGGCGAAGCCTGTCGCGGGGGTGGCGACTTGGGTAAGGCTTAATGTTACCGTGAACTGCCGTCGGGTGCCAACCGGACTTGACTGTGTATTGCCGCACCGCGCCTGCGCTGTGTGGTGCGGCAAGTAGGTGCGTGCCTTGTTGCCGCGAGGTGTGCGGACTGACCACCGCGTTCTGCGGTGTCCTCCGGCGTGTTTTGGCGCGGATTCGAGTATTTCTTGCGCTGTTGCGGCAACGCCCTAACCCGCGTGTCACGACGCGCAAAGCGCGGAGGTAGACGAGGGCACCCGCCGTACCCACATAGCAGGGTGCAGTGGTCTGACGCCCCCCTGCGGCAAACCCAAACAAGGGACGTCGGGAGACGCACCGCATTGCCGCACAATGTGCGTCAGCAATCGTAGCAGCATAGTCCTTCCGGCTACCACCCCCACCGTACCTCGCGGCAAGCTACCATCTTACCCGAGTCTTTAGCCCCGAACAAGCTTCGCCCCTGCGTGCGGCTGGGCTAAGGCGTTCGGACGCTACTCCGCACCTGTCGCGGTGTGGGGACGCACCTAATTGCAGCGACAGCTGTGCCCGGCATAAAAAAAGATTGCTTCTTCTAAAGAAGTCGCCCCTTTTTTGGTTACTTTTTTCCGGCGAAGCGGAAAAAAGTAACCGCCGCCGCGCGTAGCGGC